>CAMFLL010000411.1 GCA_945957405.1 uncultured Mycolicibacterium sp.
TACCGCTGACCGCTCCGACCTTGCTGTGATCGGCCAGGAGGATGCACCGGTCTGCACACGCCAGCATGCGGCGTTTGGTCGCGGCTTCCGCCTGGTCCGGTGTGGTGAGTCCCCGGTGCACGCTGATGCCGTTGGCGCCCATGAAGGCAACGTCGACGTTGATCTCCGCAAGGGCTCGCGCTGCCCAGTCGTCGACCTCGGCGAACGTCGTGGGCCGGACCCGGCCGCCCAGGGTGTAGACGGTCAGCAGGGGGCGCGTCAACAGCTGCACCGCAACGGGCAACGTATTGGTGAACACCGTGAGCTCGCGGTCGCCGGGGAACATCTCGGCCAGCTGCGCGGTGGTGGATCCGGCATCGATCAGCACCGTGCCCCGGTCGGGGAGATGTTCCAACGCGGCCTTGGCGATGCGCACCTTCTCAGAGAGGAAATCGGTGCGGGTCTCCACCGACGGTTCGTACGACAGGTACGTGACCAGCACTGCGCCGCCGTGCACCCTGCGCAGCAGACCCTGCCGCTCGAGCTGGATGAGGTCCTTGCGGATGGTCTCGCCGGTGACCCGCAGCTGCGCGGCGATCTCCGTGGCATCGATGCGGCCGTCCCGCCGCAACGCCTCCAGCACATGCTGTTTGCGTTGGTCGGCATACAGGGCACGCGCCGCGTCCTTGTCGTCAGAACTCATTCGGTGCCTTTCTGTCCACGCACGTCATCAGCTCATATCTTGACGAGCACCTTGATGTGATCCCCGCTTGTCGACGCGTCGAAGGCGTCACCGGCCCGCTCGAGTGGAAACTGTGCGGTCACGATTTCCTCGGGTTTGACGGCGCCGGAACGGAGCAGTTCGATGGACGCGGCGAAATCCTCGGGCAGGTAGGTGGCGCTGCCCTGCACCCGCACCTCCTGGTCCTGCATCACCACCACGGGCATGGCGACGTCGCGCGACGGTACGCCGACGATCACCACCGTGCCGCCCTTGAGGGCCATTCCCACCGCCTGGTCGAGCGTCGATTGGATTGCCACACAATCGAACACCACGTCTGCGCTCTCACCGAGGGCGGTGCGGACCTGATCGACGACATCATCGGCCGCGGCGTCGACGACGGCGTCGGCGCCCTGCGCAAGGGCGCGAGCCCGCTTGCTCTCGAGCACGTCGGACACCACGACCCGCGAGACGCCCTGGGCCTTGACCACCGCGAGCATCAGCAGCCCGATGGTGCCCGCTCCGAGAATGGCGACGGCCTTCCCGGTGAGCGAGCCGGCCAGCCGCGCGGCGTGCACCGGAGTCGACAGCGGTTCGATCAACGTCGCTGCCAGGTCACTGATGTCGTCTGGTATCCGATGCAACCGGTCGGCGGCGATGGTGAACAAGTCGGCCATCCCGCCCTGCGGATGCCCGCAGCCGAAGAAGTCCAGGTTCTCGCACAGGTTGATGCGGCCGCCGCGGCACTGCTTGCAGGTCCAGCACGGCAGCGTCGGCTCGACCGTGACGCGATCGCCCGCTGTCACGGTATCGACCTGCTCCCCCACCTGTTCGACCACACCGACGACCTCGTGGCCGACGGCGTAGGGCAGCGTGATGTGCGGGTGGCGGCCGTGCTGCGCGTGGGTGTCGGAACCGCAGACACCCGAGTAGACAGCACGAACGAGCGCCTCGTTGGGCCCGGGGTGCGGCGCGGCACCGCGTTGCACGACAACCTCATGATCGGGATTGACGACGACGCGCCGAATGTCTGACACAGTTGGTGTTCCTTTTCTTGTTGCGCCAGTGCGGTTTCAGACTGTCCCGGACGTCGGCTCGGTGACCGCTGACCAGTCCAGGTCGACGACGGTGATGGGCGCGGTGTCACCCGTGCCCGGTGCCGGATCCACCGTGGTCTCGGCCAGGCAGGCCGATCGCCCCCAGGCGATGGCCCGCGACAGCCGCGTCCGCGGTTCGCCGTCGTTGGCCAGCCAACCCGCAAGCAGGGCATCCCCGGCGCCCGCGGTGTTGACCGGCGTCAAGGCTGGACCTCCGCCGTGAATGACGTGCCGCCCGTCGGTGTACAGGGCTCCGTCGCGCCCGAGGCTGATGAGCAGCTCGGCCCCCGTCTCCAGGGACAGGGTCCGCGCGGCATCGGCGAGCTGTTCGATCGGCCCGCTGACCGACGCCAACGGACTGACGTCGGCCAGTTCCAGGCGGTTCGGGGCGAGCAGGTCTGCACCCGCACCCAGCGCCGCGGCCAGCGCAGGACCGGAGGCATCGACGGCGCATTTCGCGCCGTGACGGTGGGCCAGGTCGACCATGGCAACGATGAGTCGGCTGTCCACCCCGGGAGGCAGTGAGCCGCAGATCGCCAGCCACACTGTGCCTTTGGCGTGCTTCCGCGCATCCTCGAGAGCCACCGCAGTCTCGTGGAGGAGGTCGTCCTGCTCGGCACTGCTCAATGCAGCTCCTGGACCGTTGAGCTTGACGGTCTCGCCGCCGGGCCTCAGCGCGGTGGTGTTGACCCGCGTCTCACCGGCTTGCCGGGTGGCACGATGGGTGACCCCTTCGTCGTCGAGCAACTCGACCAGGGCGCGACCCGTGGCCCCGCCCACCGGCAGCACCGCACAGGTGGACACTCCCACCTTCGCCAGGGCACGCGAGATGTTGACCCCTTTACCGCTGGCCTCCAACGTGGACTTGGCGGCCCGTTGCACGTCCTCGTCAGCGGACGACGTGGCGAACGTGTACGTCAGATCCAGCCCGGGATTGACGGTCACTGTGATGATCACGTGCGCTCCCCGGCAACGCGCGCAGCAGCAAGGACCGTCATGATGCGGGCCGCTTCGTCGCGGATGGCATCGCGCGCGGGCGCCAAGTACTTTCGGGGGTCCACGATGGTGTCGTCGCTTGCCAGGCGGTCCCGCACCACACGGGTGAACGCCACGTTGAGAATGGTTCCGACGTTGATCTTGACCATGCCGGCTTCGATCGCGGCGCTCAGGTATTCATCGGGCACCCCCGACGATCCGTGCAGGACCAACGGGACCGTCAGCTTGTGCGCCAAGTCGCGGATGAGCGGGATGTCCAGTGCGGCAGTCCGATCGACCATGGCATGCGAGCTGCCCACGGCGACGGCCAGGCTGTCCACGAGGGTGTCCGAGACGAACTCGAACGCTTCGTCGGGATCGGTGCGGACCCCGGGCGCGTGTGCGCCGTCTTTTCCGCCGATCTCACCGAGTTCGGCCTCGATCCAGATGCCTCGCTCGTGGGCCCAGTCGGCAGCATCGCGGGTGGCGGCGACGTTGTCGCGATAGTCGAGCTTCGACGCGTCGAACATCACCGACGAGATGCCGGTGTCGGCGGCCTTGTGCAGCAGCGCCACATCCTCGACGTGGTCGAGGTGTACCGAAAGCGGCGCCGTTGATGCCGCCGCGACGGCCACCGTCGCGGCGGCCAGGGGTTCGAGGCGGCCGTGGTGGAACTTCACGGCGTTCTCGCTGATCTGCAGGATTGCCGGTTGACCGGCGAGCTCGGCGCCAGCCGCGATGGCTTCGGCGTGTTCGAGGGTGATGACGTTGAACGCTGCGACGCCCAGTCCGTCGCGGTGCGCCGGATCGACGATGCTGGCGGTGGTGACAAGCGGCATAGGTGGTCCTTTGACGGTGTACTGAGTTACTGACTGAACGCGGTACGAGCCGCGTGCGGCATATCGCGGTACGACGTATAAGTGCCGTTGGCCCGCCCGGCCAACAGCGCGGCTCCGCGGGCGCCGGCCTCGCCGGCCGTGGTACGCCAAAGCGGGCCGAGCGCAGCGGTTTTGGCAGCCATCAGGGCTGTGCTGTGGGCCCAGCCTCCTGTCACCACCAGATCACCCCGGGGACCGGTCGAGTCGCTGATCGCGTCGCTGAGCGCTCTGGCCTGGTCGGTGACCATGTCCACGGCGGCCCGCCACACGTCGCCCGGCACACCGGAGCCGGCGTACTGCGGTGTATCGCCCTCCTCGACCGTGACGACCGCCGCGCCCGGCTTCGCAGCGAGTGCGCCCCGGTCCAGATCGGCCAGGCCATCGCGGTTTTCACCGAGGTGCGTCATCACCTGCTGCAGGATGAGACCGCCCTGCGTCGCACCAAGGACGCACCACTTGTCGTGGACGGCGTGCCAGCCGACGGTCACACCCGCCGCGGTCAGCGCGGTGATCGCAGCGTCGGGCAGTCCCGGCGCGATCGTTCGGAGCAGCGCTTCGGCGGTGCCGCACGAGTCGAGTTCGTCATTGTCGCCAAACGCCCCCGTGCCGACGATCGCGGCCTGGTGGTCGTGCCCGGCGACGGTGAGGACAGCACCTCTGATCCCGTCCAGCGCGTGATCGGATCGGACTCGGCCCAATGGCGTTCCGGCGGTGACCAGTTCGCCGAGAAGACTTTTCGGTGCGCGCGCCCAGTCGAGGGAGGCATCCCAGGGTTTACCTGTGGCGAGTTCCAGCCAGCCGGTACGCGATGCCAGGGACAGTTCCGACGCCGGCTCGCCGCCCAGTTGACGCACCACCCACTCGGCGATGTTGTATCTGCGGACCGCGGCATGGGTCTGGGGCGCGTTCTCATACAGCCAGCGGTGCTTCGTGAGACTCCACTGCGTCCACAGCGGCAGTCCGGTGCGCAACGAAAAGCGCTCTCCGCCGAGTTCTTGTTCGAGGTCTGCCAGTTGTGCCCGATCGCGGCTGTCATGCCACGCGATGACCGGCGCGAGTGGCGAATCATCGCCTGCGACAAGCACACCCGCCTCGGCCATGCTGGCCACGCCCAGCGCGGTCACCGTTGCGCCCGGGGCCGCGGCCAGCGCACCGGTCAACGCTGCGGTCGCCGCGTCCACGATTGCCGATGGGTCGGCCTCGACGCCGTCACCGGTTTCGGTCCACACGGTCGGCGCCCGACCGTGCGCGACTTCGATTCCGTCCGGGGTCATCAGGACGGCCTTGACCGAGGTGGTTCCGACATCCAGGCCGCCCAGCAGGTCCTGATGTTCCACGGCGCCGGCCCTTCCTCGCTGTCGAATCACACGCGCCATCCGGCGAGGTGAAAATGGAGATTGTTGGTTTTTGATGTGTTTCGTTGGAAATTATTGGCCTGTTGCGTGGCGATGTCAAGGCCTCCGTATCGCGACGGCCGAGCTGCAGCGAGAACCGACCGAGCCCGTATACGCCAGCGAGCGCCAACCGTGGTCAGACGATCGTCTGACCACGGTTGGCGCTCATCGGGTTTGGTGGAGCTCAGGGCGTGGCGTGGCAGCTGCGCCGCCGGCCCGCCGTCGCCGACGCCCGACGACGGCGCCCATTACGCGCGCTGCCATTTCCCACTCTCGCCGGGCTGACAGGTCAGCGGGCCGGAGTGATCAGGAGTGCCGGTGGACACCGTTCCCGACGGCGCGGGCATGCTTGTTGTTGCCGGGGCCGGCTTCGGCCTCGCTGTTGTTGCCGTCCACGCTGGCCCGGTTGTTGTTGCCCGCGTAGGTGAATGCGAAACTGTGGTTGCCGACAACGCTGGTGCTGTTGTTGTCACCGGGCTCCGTTCCGGCCTCGCTGCGGTTACCGCGCACCCTTGAGCTGTTGAAGTTGCCGCCCCGCACCTCGGTCAGGTCGTCGTTGCCGACGATGTGGCTGACATTGCCGATGCCCTGCTCGGTACTGGCGAACCCACCGTTACCGATCACCCGGGCGCTTTGGGACTGACCATTGGTTGCTCGAGCGATATCGCCGTTGCCGATTGCGATAGCTGTGTTGAAATTACTGACAGTTCGGCCCTGGTTGTCGGTGATCCCGGCCTCTGCGGTGGTGGGAGTTCGCCCCTCGACGAACTCGTTGACGTCGGGATTGCCGATCGCCATGGCGGTGTTGCTGGAGCCACCGAATGCGGTCGCGGAGGCGCTGACACCCATGGCCATGGCGTGGTTGTTGAAACCGTTGGCAGTGGCTGTGGCGTGAGGACCCAGCGCGACGGCGGTCGACAGCGGGCCGCTAGCCGAGCACCCCGACCCGAAACTCGTGTTGCCGGCCGCCAGACAGGTCGCGGATGCCATCCCGGCCCCGTGCACTGACGCGACCAACCCCACCGATGCGGCCGCTCCGAGGACGAAGGCCGCTGGCATGCGGCGGCGGTGTGTTGGTAAAGCGTTGTGTCGTCCCATGATTCATGACCCTTTCATCAAGTGGGCTATGGCTTGCTC
>CAMFLL010000412.1 GCA_945957405.1 uncultured Mycolicibacterium sp.
CTACCACGGACTGGTGTATCCCGGCGCGCCGCAAACCAGTTGCGCATGGAGCACATCGCGCGACGCGGTGGTGGTGAACAGCTTCTCGAAGTACTTCGCGATGACCGGTTGGCGACTCGGCTGGCTGTTGGTGCCTCAACCACTGCAGCGCGCTGTCGACTGCCTGACCGGAAACTTCACCATCTGCCCGCCCGCGCTGTCCCAGGTGGCCGCCGTGGCGGCGTTCACCGAGGAGTCCATCGTCGAATCCGACGGCCACCTGGCGCATTACGCAACCAACCGGCAACGTCTGCTCGACGGACTGCGCGGCATCGGCATCGACCGGTTGGCCCCCACCGACGGTGCGTTCTACGTCTACGCCGACGTCTCCGATCTCACCGGCGACTCATTGTCGTTCTGCGAGAAGCTGCTTGCCGATACCGGTGTCGCGATCGCCCCCGGAATCGACTTCGACACCGTGCGCGGCGGGGAGTTCGTTCGGTTGTCGTTCGCCGGACCCACCGAAGACATCGACGAAGCCGTCCGCCGGATCGGCAGCTGGCTTCGCTGAGGTTGGAAGTACCTCGGCGCCACCGCCGCGAGCGCTCACACAGGTACAGAAAATGGGCTGCAAACCGTACGTGGGTGAGCGCTCGGCGGGGTACTAGCGGGCGCTCCAGCCGCCGTCCATGGTGTAGCTCGCACCGGTCACCATTCCCGCGTCGGCGGTGGCCAGCCACCCCACCAGGGAGGCCACCTCTTCGGGCTCCACCAGACGTTTGACCGCGCTCTCCTTGAGCAGAATCTCCTCGACCACCTGCTCCTCGGGGATGTCATGTGTCCGGGCCTGATCGCTGATCTGCTTGGTCACCAATGGTGTTCGTACATATCCGGGGTTGACGCAGTTGCTCGTGACACCGTGCGGGCCACCCTCGAGAGCCGTCACCTTCGACAGTCCTTCGAGCCCGTGCTTGGCGGTCACGTAGGCCACCTTGAACTCCGAGGCGCGCAGACCGTGCACCGAGGAGATGTTGACCACGCGGCCGAAGTTGTTGGCGTACATGGCCGGTAGCGCGGCCCTGATGAGCAGGAAAGGAACCTCGACCATCAACGCAAGCATGCGACGGAACTTCTCCGGTGCGAAGTCTTCGATGGGGTCGATGGTCTGCACCCCGGCATTGTTGACCAGGACGTCGACGTCGAGACGCAGGTCTTCCAGCGCCTGCACGTCCAGAAGGTCTACCGCCCAGGGTATTCCGTCGATCTCATCAGCGAGCGATTTTGCTGCCGGCTCATCGACGTCGGCAACCGTGACGCGTGCACCGCGCGCGGCGAGTTCACGGGCACAGGCCGCCCCGATCCCGCTCGCACCACCGGTGACGAGTGCGGACCTGCCGGCGAGGTCGGTCATACGGTCGCTCCCTTGCCCGTCGAGCGCTCGACGTCCTCCGCATCGGCGACATCCAGGGACTCCAGATCGATGCCGACCGTCTCACGCGTGTAGAGCACCGCCACGAACGTGATGACACATGCCACGGCCAGATACACCGAGATCGGCACCGGGGATTCATAGATCTCGAGCAGTTTCACGGCGATCAGCGGCGCCAGTGAGCCCGCGACGATGGAGGTCACCTGGTATCCAAGGGACACACCCGAATAGCGCATACGGGTCGGGAACATCTCGGCCATGATCGCCGGTTGCGGCGCGTACATGAACGCGTGGATCATCAGGCCCAACGTCACCGCGGCGGTGATGATGGCGTAGTTGCCGCTGTTCATCATCGGGAAGGCGAAGAACCCCCATGTCGCGCCAAGGACGGCACCGACCATGTACACGGGACGACGCCCGAAACGATCCGACAGCATTCCGACCAGCGGCACGACGACGAAGTGCACCGCGTGCGCAACCAACAGGTACTTGAGGATCGAACTCGTGTCGGCGCCGACCTGCACCTTCAGGTATGTGATCGAGAATGTGACCACCAGGTAGTACATGATGTTCTCGCCGAATCGCAGACCCATCGCGGTGAACACCCCACGCGGATAGCGCTTGAGCACCTCGACGGCACTGAACGATGAGGCCTTGATCCGCTCCGCTTCCTGTTGGGCGGCAACGAATATCGGGGCGTCGGTCACTTTGGTCCGAATGTAGTAACCGATGAGCACCACCACGGCCGACAGCCAGAACGCCACGCGCCATCCCCAGGACAGGAAGGCCGCGTCAGACAGCGTGCCGGTGAGCACCAACAGCACGATGGTGGCGAGCAGGTTGCCAACCGGCACGCCCGCCTGCGGCCAGCTTGCCCAGAAGCCGCGGGCCTTGTTCGGGCTGTGCTCGGCAACCAACAGGATCGCACCGCCCCATTCGCCGCCCACCGCGAAACCCTGGATGAACCGCAACAGCACGAGTAGCCCCGGCGCCCAGTAACCGATCTGCCCGAACGTCGGCAGGCAGCCCATCAGGAAGGTGGCCACGCCGACCAGCAGAAGGCTGAACTGCAGTAGTTTCTTACGGCCGTACTTGTCGCCGTAATGCCCGAACACCACGCCGCCCAGCGGTCGTGCGATGAACCCGACGGCATAGGTGGCGAAGGCCAGGAAGATCGCGTTGAGCTCACTGGTGGTCTCCGAGAAGAACACCTTGTTGAACACCAGCGTCGCCGCGGTGCCGTACAGGAAGAACTCGTACCACTCCACGACGGTGCCCGCCATGGAGGCCGCGACCACCCGACGCAGGCCCGTTGTGACCGGTGTGCTCATCGGAGGCTCCTTGAGAGTTGTGACGCCCGACACATGAGTGCTGAGTATTCATGCAGGTTCCCTGCCCGTGCAATGACCAAACCCGCGGCACATATCTGCAAAAATGCAGATATGACTGGTGAGGTGGCGTCATCGCGTCGGCTGAGCGCCGACGATCTGCTGGTGCTGCTGGCGGTCGGCCGGTCGGGCCGCTACGTCACCGCCGCCGACGAACTGGGCCTCAACCACACCACCATCGCCCGCCGCATCGGCGCGCTCGAGGCGGCGATGGGCGGGCGACTCCTGGCACGGGCCGCCGGAGGGTGGGAGCTGACCGAACTCGGTCGCGAAGCGCTGGCCGCCGCCGAATCGGTGGAGACCGCGGTCCGCCGTCTCAGCGCGGGACGCGGCAGCGCCCAGGTGCTGGAAGGTGTGGTCCGGCTCTCGGCGACCGACGGCTTCAGCGCCTACATCGCCGCTCCCGCAGCCGCCGATGTGCAGCGCCGCCATCCGGGGGTGGGCGTCGAGATCGTCGCCACCACCCGTCGCGCGAGCCAGCAGCGCTCGGGGCTGGACGTCGAGATCGTCGTCGGCGAACCCCAGGTGCATCGCGCCGAGGCCATCCGACTCGGCGCGTACCGGCTCGGCCTGTACGGCGCGGCCGGGTATCTGGCCGAACACGGCAGCCCCGGCAGTATCGCCGAGTTGGCCGAGTTTCCGCTGGTCTACTTCATCGACTCGATGTTGCAGGTCGACGATCTCGATGTGGCCCGCACGGTCGCGCCGCTGATGCGTGAATCCGTCACGTCGACAAATGTTTTCGTCCATGTCGAAGCCACCAGGGCGGCGGCAGGACTGGGCCTGCTGCCGTGTTTCATGGCCGACCGGCACCACGACCTGGTCCGGGTGCTGCCGACGGCGATCTCGATTCAGTTGAGCTACTGGCTGGTGACCCGCGCCGAGACACGACGCAGGCCCGAGGTTGCCGCCGTGATCGACGCCATCACGAGGCGGGTCGCCGAGATGCACGATGATCTGCTCGGTGATGTTGATCGCCCAGACATCGGGTAACCGACGGGCATGAGTCTGAATGTCGCGCGACATGGATCCGGCCGGCCACTTCTGCTGGTGCACGGCATCTCCCAGCTACACAACTGGGACCCGATCGTCCCCGCGCTGGCGCGTGACCGCGAGGTCATCGCGATCGATCTGCCAGGCTTCGGTGACAGCGCACCCTTGACCGGGGAGGTCACCATCGCCGCGCTCACCGATGCCGTCGAACGCTTCATCGCCGAGCAGAATCTGACCGAGGTCGAGGTTGTCGGCAGTTCGATGGGTGCGCGCATCGCACTCGAGTTGGCGCGGCGCGGACATGCGGGGGCCGTCGTGGCACTCAATCCCGGTGGATTCTGGACGGACACGGAAGTACGGATCTTCAGTGCGACGGTGGGGACCTCGCTGAAACTGGTCCGCGCGATCGATCCGCTGGTGCCCACGCTGGCCCGGAATCCGGTGACGCGGACTGCTCTGCTTGCTCAGTTCTCGGCTCGGCCGTGGCGACTCGATGCCGACCTGGTGGCCCGCGAACTTCGGGGGTTCCGTCGTTCACCGAGCCTGGATGCCGCGATGCACGCCCTGGTGCACGGGCCGAAGCAGCAAGGCGCACCCCGTGGTTCGTTGCGCGCGCCTGTGGTGATCGGCTGGGGCCACAACGACCGCGTGACACCACCCCGACAGGCCCACCGGGCGCAGGAGCTCTATCCCGACGCCCGATTGCACTGGTTCGACAGATGTGGGCACTTCCCGCACTGGGACCGCCCTGAGCAGACCGTGGCCACCATTCTGGCGACCACCCCGACACCGTGAGTGAAACCATTGCGGCCCCACTTCGGCCGTGGTGCAGTCGTCGTCATGCCCGTCTTCGACACCGACCGAGGTCCCGTCTACTACCGCCACTGGGCCGCGCCGGAGCCACGCGCCGCCGTGGTCTTCCTGCACGGGTTCGGTGAGCACACCGGCCTGTATCACCGGTACGGTTTCACGCTGAACGCCGCGGGTATCGATCTGTGGGCGCTCGACCAGTACGGTCACGGACTCAGTCCGGGAGAGCGCGGCGACTTCGTGTCGTTCGACACCAGTTCCGGGCTGGCCGATGCACTGACCGACATCGTCGAGCGTGAACACCCAGGGCTACCCCTGGTGGCACAGGGCCATTCGTTGGGGTCGGTGGTGACGGTCTTCCGGTTGTTGAACCAGCCCGAGCGGTATCGGGCCGGCGTCATCTCGGGCGCGCCGCTGATCCCCGTCCCCGAACTGGTGGATGCCGACACGTCACTGGAACTGGACCCGTCGTGGCTGTCCAGTGACCCGTTCTACCTGGATTCCCTCGAGTACGACCCGCTGGCGTTCGTCGATGCCGACGGGTCCGTCCTGGCCGGTGAACTCGACAAGGCGTGGGACCGTCTCGGCGCGGAACTGCCGAAGCTGACGGTGCCGACGCTGGCCGTACACGGCAGCGCCGACCCTATTGCTCCGGTGGGCGGCGTACGCAGCTATGCCGAACAGATCGAATCGCTGCAGCTCACGGAGTTCCCGGAGTACCGGCACGATGTGCTCAATGAGTCGGTACACCGCGACGTCGCGCGTGTCGTGATCGACTTCGTCGACGCACACATCTGAGGTGGCTATCCCCAGGAGTTGTCCACAGTGTGGATGAATGACAACCGTGTTATTCACAGGTACCGCCGGTACTGACTTGCGCGACGGCGACCCAGCTGTCCTGCGCGGATACAGTGTCGATGTGTGGCGCCGGCGAGGTGAACCGATCGATCGGGTCAATACCGTGGTCGACGCCCTCACGCTGCCTGAAGCGGTGTTCAAGACCTGCCCGTGGCAGCCGCGGTCCCTCGTCGACACTGGTCTGCGGCAATGGCTGCGGTGTTGTGCGGCCGCCCTCCGTGACGAGCAGGTGATCGGAATGCCGTCACACGCCGTCGACGAGGCGTGGCACGGATTCATCCTGTGTACGGCGCGGTATGCCGCGTTCTGCCAGGAGGCCTACGGTCAGTTTCTGCACCACCATCCCGAAGGTGGGGCACCCGATCACATCGTGTCCCGCGGCGGCTCGGCCGACGAGCAGCTCCGGCGCACCGTGATCGCATGGACCACGGTCGCGACTCCGGGTGAGCAGTGCGTGCTGTGGGATCTCGACAGCCACGTCGGCGTCGACCATCCGTGGGGTGTCGATCGCGAGCGGGTGGCCGATATCGAACTGGCCGTCTCACAGATGACCACACCGCCCGGACGGTAGGGTGAGCCCGTGAAGTGGACGGTGCTCGGCGCGGCTGCAGTGTTCGCAGCAGGTGTTGCGTTCGCGCCGGTCGCCGCGGCCGACCCTGCCGCTCCCGCCGACCCGGGCGGCCCGCCGCCGTGTCCCAGTGGTCTACTC
>CAMFLL010000413.1 GCA_945957405.1 uncultured Mycolicibacterium sp.
GCTGATGGCGCAGGCGTTCGTGGCGGGCAGCCGCACGGTCGCGGCCAACCTGCCGCCGAACGCGCTGTCGGTGCACTTTATCGCCGGGGGCGACCCGGCGCACGAGCTCGAGTTCACGGTGCACCGACTGCGCGACGAGCGGCGTTTCGCCAACCGGCGTGTCGATGTCACGCAGGGTGGCGCACTGCTGGCGACCGCGCTGATCTCATACCTGTCCGGCGGCCGCGGCCTGGAGCACCAGGTCGCGGCGCCCGATGTGCCGCACCCGTCCGGGTTACCCCGGATCGACGACCTGCTCGAGGGCTACGAGGAGACGGTGCCGCTGTTCGTCGAGGCGTTGCGCCCGATCGAGTGGCGGTACACCAACGATCCGGCATGGGTGATGCGTGACAAGGGCGAGAGCCTTGACCACAACCGGGTGTGGATGACCGCCGAGGGCCCGATGCCCGATGATCCGGTGCTGCACAACGCCGCGCTGGTCTACTCGTCGGACACGACGGTGCTCGATTCGATCATCACCACGCATGGCTTGTCCTGGGGGCACGACCGCATCTTCGCCGTCACGATCAACCACTCGGTGTGGTTCCACCGCCCGGTCCGGTTCGACGATTGGGTGCTCTACGCGACGTCGTCGCCGGTGGCCTACGACTCCCGCGGCCTCAGCGGTGGCCATTTCTTCGATGCGTCGGGAGCGCTGCTGGCCACGGTCACCCAGGAAGGCATCGTGAAGCATTTTCCCACCCGAGGGGAATAGGCAAGGGGCGCAATCCAACTCGACGACTGGCTGATCGCCGCGGCTTCGGTCAGGGTGTCGGGGTCAGGGTGATGCTCAGGTTGTCTTCGATCCGGCCGCGGAACTCTTCCTCGCACTGTTGTTGTGCGGACGTGTCACTGCCGGCCTGCTGCATGCAGTCGATGTAATCCCGGCCGCCGAAGTCCATGAACCACTTACCCGCGATGACGGCGAACGCGATCATGACGATGCTCAGCACCACACCCACCGCACCCAGCACGATGCCGGCCACCGCGACGCCACCGTTGTTGGCCTCGCCCTTCTTGGCGCGGTTGCGGCCCATGATGCCGAGGATGATCGCGGCGATGCCGAGGATGAACCCACCGACGATGGTCAGCGCGGCCGGCAGGGACAACAGGGCCAGCACCAGAGCCGCGATGCCGAGGCCGTTGCGCATGGCCACCGGCGCGGTGTAGCCGGTGTAGGGCTGCGGCGGTGGCGGCGGGTAGCCGCCGTAACCGGGCGGCGGCGGCGGGGGATACGGCGAATAGCCGCCCGCACCGGGGGGCGGCGGATAGCTGCCACCGGCGGGAGGTGGTGGGTAACTGCCTGCGGGGGGAGGAGGATTCGGCGGCCCGGCCGGCCTCTCGGGCGTGCCGGGGACCTCCGGCGTTGCAGGCGGTTCAGTCATGGCTCGCACTCCTGGTGTGGCTGATGTGGACGACCGGCAGCAGCCAGGGTACCCGCCAATCCCGGCCCGTAGGCGATTTGCCTGTGCCGGCAGCCGAGGTCCTCGGCGAACTCGTCGGTGGGGTGATGTGTCGCCACCACAACGGTGCTGCCCGCGGGAAGCAAATGTCCGTCGGGCCTGAGCAGTTCGCGTAACACGGTGTCGGCGTCACCGGCGTCGAGGTGCTCGGTCGGTTCGTCCAGCAGCAGGACGGGGGCCCGGCACAGCACCACACGGGCCAACAGCATCCGGCGGCGCTGCCCGGCCGACAGTGCCCCCGCGCCACCGGTCAACACCGTACCGAGGCCGTCCGGCAACGCACGCAGCCACGGCCCCAGGCCGACAGCGTCGACGGCATCGATGAGTTCCTGGTCACTACAGTCCCCACGCACCACCAGCAGATTGTCACGCACAGTGGTGTCGAAGATGTGGGCGTCCTCCGCGAAAAAGGCCACCGTGCTGCGCAATTCGAGTTCCCCGTAGGAAGCCAACGGTTGACCCCCGAGAAGGACGGTGCCGCTGCGCGGCGGGATCAAGCCGGCCAACGTCAACAGGACGGTCGTCTTACCCGCCCCGCTGGGGCCGGTCAGCAGCATTCGGGTGCCGGGCGGCAGCTCGACGTCGAGGTCGACCCGACGCCCGTCGGCGGAGAACCCGGCGGTGGCGCGTGCGGCCAGGGTGTGCTCGCCCGACGACCGGTGCGCCTGGTGCGCCACGGCTTTCGGTGCCGGTGTCAGGTCGAGCAGCCTGCGGGCCGCGATGCGGGAACGTGTCAGCTGGGTCGCGGCGGCAGGAAGCGCGGTGGCCGCCTCGAAGGACGACAGCGGCAGCAGCATCAGGATCGCAAGCGTCATCGGTGAGGTAGCGGACGCGATCCCGATCCCGGCGACCGCCGCGCCGAGCACGCTGACACCCATGGCAGCAGTGGGTACCGCGGCGGCCAGGGCGGCGGGTCGAGCGGCCCGGTCCTGAGCATGACTCCAGTCCTGTTGCCGTCGGGCGGATTTCGCGATGACGTCGGCCAGCGTGCCGCTGACGCGCAGCTCGGCGGCATGCTCGAGGGCGAGCATCGCGGCGACATCGCGGCCGGAGTGGTGAACGCGTGACAGCCGCTCCTCGGCGGCGGCGCTGCGGGCCGAGAGCCAGGGCGCCAGTACGCCTGCCACCAGCAGGCACAGCGCCAGCAGGGCGCCTGCCATGGGGGCGATCAGCGCGATCACGGTGACGGCCCCGACACCGAGCACGGCGGCAACGCAGATCGGCAGTACGGCGCGCACCAGGACGTCGGACAGGTCATCGACGTCGGATCCCACCCGGCCCACCAGCTCGCCTTCGTGCAACCGCGCGGTGACTTCGATGGGACCGTCGGCAAGACGCCGGTAGATCTGCCTGCGGGCGGAACCGGCCGCCCGCAACGCGGTGTCGTGGGACGCCAGCCGTTCGCAGTAGTGCAGCACCCCGCGTGAGATACCGAGCGCGCGCACCGCGACGACGGCCACCGACAGATCGAGGATGGGCGGCATCTGCCAGGCGCGCGTGATCAACCACGCCGACACCCCGGCCAGGGCCAGGGCACTGCCCAGCGACAACACCCCGCACAGGACGGCCAGCAGCAGCCGGGGCACGCGTGGGCGCAGCAGCGGAAGTGCTTGTATCAGCGGGTCAGACTTCAGCACGGGCACCGACCTGAACGACGTCGTCGGCGATGGCCAGCACCGATGGCCGGTGGGCGACCATGACGACGGTGGCACCGCGGCGGGCACGCATCTGGATCGCCGCCAGCACCCGGCGTTCGGTGGCAGGGTCGAGGTGTGCGGTCGGCTCGTCGAGCAGCAGGACGGCCGCCGTGGAGCCCAGTGCGCGCGCGAGTCCGAGGCGCTGCCGTTGTCCGAGTGACAGACCGTAGCCACCGTCACCCACCACGGTGTCGACGCCGTCCGGCAGGTCATCGAGCACCTCGTCGAAACACGCTGCGGCACATGCCTCGCGGGGATTCTCGAGCGGTCCGAAGAGGTCGAGGTTCTCGGCAACGGAACCCGGGATCAGCACCGGCCGCTGAGCCAGCCACGAGAGCTGGGCCCACCATGCCGACGGTTCCAGGTCGACGACATCGGTGTCGCCGACGGTGATGCGGCCCGAGCTGGGCCGGACCAGCCCGCAGATCACCTGCAGCACCGTCGACTTCCCCGCGCCGTTCGGACCGGTGAGAACGGTGATCCGGCCCGGTTCGGCAACCGCGGTGACACCGTCGGGCCGTGGCCCGTCCCTGCCGACCACGGTCAGCTCCTCGATGTCGATAAGTGCGCCGGCCGCCACCACTGTCGACGTCCCGCGGGCCGGCTCGGGAGCGGTGTCGATCAGCGCGAAAGCCCGTTCGGCGGCGGCCTTTCCGTCCTGTGCAGCGTGGAATTCGACACCGACCCGGCGTAACGGCCAGAAGACGTCGGGAGCCAGGAGCAACACCGTCAGGCCGGTGGCCAGTGTCAGCTCGCCGTACACCAGCCGCAACCCGACGCTGACCGCGACCAGCGCCACGCCGAGCGTGGCCAGGAGTTCGAGCACCAGGGTCGACATGAAGGCGATCCGCAACGTGGCCATCGCCGAGCGGCGGTGTGCGCCGGACAGTTCCGCGATGCGGTCGGCGGGGCCATGGGCCCGGCCGAGCGCGCGCAAGGTGGGCAGCCCCGCGATCAGGTCGAGCAGCCGCGCCTGCAGGGTGGTCATGGCCGCCAAGGCCGCGGTGGACCGGTCCGCGGTGGCAAGGCCGATGAGCACCATGAAGATCGGGATCAACGGCAACGCGACGAGCACTATCGCAGTGGCCTGCAGGTCGTAGACCGCCATGGTGGCGATGGCGGCCGGTGTCAGGATCGCCGCCAGGAACAATGTCGGCAGATAGGCCGTGAAGTAGGACCGCAACCCGTCGAGTCCGTGCAGCACCACAGCCGCGGCGGCGTCGCGCTGTTCGGCGATCAGCCGCGGGTCGCGGGCCGTCACCGACCGCAGTACCTGCCCTGACAGATCGGCGATGGCGGCGCTGGCGCCGCGTTGACTGAGGCGCATCTGCAGCCATTGCGTGGTGCTGCGAACAGTCCACAGCACCAACAGGATCACCAATGCCGGCGCCGACGCGACCAGCGTCCTGTCACCCGGTTCAGTGATCACCCTCGCGACGAGGTGGGCCAGCACCACCGCCGATGCCAGCGAGCAGCCCGTGACGACGACGCCGCAGCAGACAGTGGCGACCAGGAAACCGCGCACCGCACCGGACGCATGCCACAACCGCGGGTCCAGCGGGCCCCGCCCGGGTGATCTGGTCGTGCGGGTGCTCAGGACACGCGCCCCGGTAGGCCGATCGAGGCCGGAATGCGGTCGGCGGAGATCCGTTGCCGGAACACCCAGTACGTCCACGCCTGATAGATCATCACCAGCGGCGCGAAGATCACCGCCGCCCACGTCATGATCTTCAGCGTGTACGGACTCGACGACGCGTTGTAGATCGTCAGGCTCCATTCCGGGTTCAGTGTCGACGGCACCAGATTGGGATACAGATCGGCGAACATCATGACGATGACGGCGATCACCACCACCGTGGTGGCGACGAACGCCCAACCGTCACGCGTCCCGGCCCGCAGCAGGGCGACCGCGGACAGCAGCGCGACCACCGCGACGCCGAGGGTGATCCACGTCCACGTCTTGCCGTGGGACAGCTCGGTCCACACCCCGAAGACGCCCACCACCACGATCACCGGAAGCGACAGCCAGCGGGCGATTTTCAAGCTGTTGTCACGGATGTCGCCGGCCGACTTCAGCGCCAGGAACGCCGTGCCGTGCAGCAGGAAGACGCCACCGGTGGCCAGGCCACCGAGCAGCGTGTAGACGTTGATGACATCGGTGAAGCCGAGCTGCATCTGCTTGTCGGCGTCCACGGGGACGCCGCGCACCAGGATCGCGAACGCGGTGCCCCACAGGATGGCCGGTACCCATGAGCCGATCGCGATGCCGATGTCGGCCCGGCTCCGCCAGACCGGGTCGTCGATCTTGCCGCGCCACTCGATGGCGACGACCCGCACGATCATCGCGAAAAGGATTGCCAGCAAGGGTAGGTAGAGGCCCGAGAACACCGTGGCGTACCACCCGGGGAACGCGGCGAACATCGCGCCGCCGGCCGTGATGAGCCAGACCTCGTTACCGTCCCACACCGGTCCGATGGTGTTCAGTGCGGCCCGGCGGTGTCGGTCGTCGATCGCAGGGTTGTCGCGACCGGCCATGCGGCCCAACGGAATCATCAGCATGCCGACGCCGAAGTCGAAGCCTTCCAGGATGAAGAATCCGAGGAAGAGCACTGCGACGACGATGAACCAGAATTCCTGGAGTCCCATTGTGAGTCCTTCTCGAGTCCGTGGATAGCGACTCAGTACGCGAACGACAGAGGTTTCACCTCGTCGTCGCCCGGTGGCGCCGGCGGAGCGGGCTCGGAGTCGTGCTCCTGCGGGCCCACGACGACGTAACGACGCATCAGGTAGAACCAGATGACGGCGAGGACCGCGTAGGTCAGGGTGAACGTGGTCAACGAGATCCACACCATGGCCGCCGAGTGGTGCGACACCCCGTCCTGGACGGTGAGCCGGATCAATTGGTCACCAGTAGGATTCGGCACCACGACCCAGGGCTGGCGGCCCATCTCGGTGAACACCCAACC
>CAMFLL010000414.1 GCA_945957405.1 uncultured Mycolicibacterium sp.
CGGCCTGTACCTCGTCGAGGCGTTCGTGCTCTGCGGTGCTCACGGTGTTGATCCTCGCCGACGCGCTTCGCGCATTGCGACTGCCATGCCGTAGCTTTTCGCCTGTCTCGGCACGGGTGGTAATCACACGATCGGGCTCGGATCATCAGTGTGTCGGCACCAACGGCGTCGCGAGCCTGGCGAGCAGCACCTCCGGCACCAACACCGGCAAGCGGCCGGGACCGTCGGCCATCGGGGGTTGAGCCACGAGATCAGCGGCCGGCGCGCCGTGCCTCGTTGGTTCCTCGTGTCGCGCTTGCGAAATCGCATCCGTGATAAAAGACACGGGCATTAGACCTTTGTGCGCGCCGCGCTGTTAACACCTTGTCACGGTTGCCCTCCTTTGGTCTATAGGTCTTGTTTTTAGGTCTTTACAGTTCTACGCTCGCGATCACGTGTAATGCACATCACGTTGCCCTCAGGAAAGGAAGGCCTCGATGGCCGTCAATTCAGTACCTGAAGCGGTGCCGACTCCGGCGACGGCTTCGGATTCGGGCCACTCGACACTCAAGCGCGGAGCGATCGGCCTTGTGGGAGTGGTTTTCATGGTGGTGGCCTTCTCGGCGCCCATCACGGCCATGACGGGTAACCTGCCGGTGGCAGTGGGATTCGGCAATGGTCTGGGTGCACCCGCGGGCTTCATCATCGCGACCATCGTGCTGACGGTGTTCAGTGTCGGATTCGTGGCCTTGGCCCGCCACATCACGGCCGCGGGCGCCTTCTACACGTTCGTGTCGCGCGGATGGTCGAAGATCCCAGGGTTTGCCGCCGGGGTGATGTCGATGGTCACCTACATGACCATGGAGGCCGGCCTGATCGGCATCTTCGCAGCGTTCTCCAACCAGGCATTCAGCCAGCAGTTGGGAATCGACCTGCCGTGGGAGGTCTACGCCGCGGTGTGCCTGGTCGTGATCGCCGTCCTGTCGCACTTCGACATCTCGGTGGCCGCCAAGGTGCTCGGCGTGGTGCTGGTCTGCGAGATCGCGATGCTCACCCTGGGCGCGGTGGCGTCGTTGCTGCACCACCCCGACGGAATGAGCTTCGCGTCGCTGAACCCGGCCAATGCGTTCAGCACCAACGGTGTGGCCGGTGGCGTGATCGGCCTGGGCCTTCTGATGGCGTTCTGGTCATGGGTCGGGTTCGAATCGACCGCGATCTACGGCGAGGAATCCAAAGATCCCAGGAGGATCGTGCCGCGCGCGACCATGATCGCCGTCATCGGCATCGGCGTTTTCTATACGTTCGTGTCCTGGGGCGTCATTGTCGGTAACGGACCCACCAAGGCCGTCGAACTCGCGTCAGGTTCCAATCCGTTCGACCTGCTGTACTCGCCCGCGCAGCAGTACCTGGGTACCTGGGCGGTCACGGTGTTCGAGTGGTTGGTGCTGGGCGGGTCGTTCGCCTGCGCGTTGGCCATCCACAACTCCGCAGCGCGATACCTGTTCGCGTTCGGGCGTGACGGCCTGCTGTGGCATCGCCTGGGCGGCGCTCACCACCGGCATGCCTCACCGTGGGTGGCCTCGCTGACGCAGAGCGTCTTCGCGGCCGTGCTGCTGGTCATCTGCGCGGTGTCCGGCAGCGATCCGTACGCGGTGCTGTTCGTGCTGGTCGCCATCCTGGCCACACTGCTGCTGCTGATCGTGCAGACCATGTCGTCGGTGTCGACCATCGTCTTCTTCCACGTCAAGAAGCAGCATCCGGAAACGGCGAACTGGTGGCGCACACTGGTGGCACCACTGATCGGTGGTGCGGGCATGGTCTTCGTGATCTACCTGATGGCCTCCAACATGAGCGCCGCGGCCGGTGCCGCCTCGGGGACGCTGTTCTTCAAGGCGATCCCCTGGATGGTCATCATCCTGTGGTTCGGATCGATGGCACTGGCCCTGGTGTGGCGCAAGACCAACCCGCGCCGCTACGCCCGGATCGGCAGCACGGTGTTCGACGACCGTCCCGACGAGCTGTTACCGGACGACCGGGCGTGACCGACTGGTCCACGATGCGGGTCCTGATCACCGGCGGCAGCCAGGGGATTGGGCTCGGCATCGCCGAAGGATTCGTGCATGCGGGAGCGGCGGTCGCCATCAGCGGCCGCCGGACCGCGGTCCTGTCGGCCGCCGCGGAGCGCCTTGGCCAGGTGCACACCGTCGTCGGTGACGTCGCCGACGCCCAGTCCTGCGCGCAGATGGCCGCCGAGGCCGCAGAACGGCTCGGCGGGCTGGATGTGTTGTGCGCCAACGCCGGAATCTATCCCGAACGGACCCTGGCCGAACTCGATGCGGCTGACATCGCCGGCATCATGGCCACCAATGTGGCCGGCACCATCTTCTCGGTGCAGTCGTGTCGGGCGGCGTTGACGGAGTCGGGCCGGGGCAGGGTGGTGGTGACGTCGTCGATCACGGGGCCCGTCACCGGGTATCCGGGGCTGAGCCACTACGGCGCGAGTAAGGCCGCCCAATTGGGGTTCGTGCGCAGCGCCGCGTTGGAACTGGCGGCCGATGACATCACGATCAACGCGGTGCTGCCGGGCAGTATCGCCACCGAAGGACTGGACGGCCTAGGCGAGGATGCGATCACGCGGATGAAGGCGTGCATACCCCAACGCAGGCTCGGATCGCCAGCCGATATCGCGGCTGCAGCAATGTTTTTCGCGAGTGAAGAAGCAGGTTTCATCACCGGTCAGACATTGGTTGTCGATGGTGGGCAGACGTTGCCGGAGTTACCGGAGTGCGGGTAGGAATCGTCGGCGGGTGGCAGCCGTCAGCGCTTGAGCCAGGACTCGATGGTGTGGCGGGTGTCGTTGATGTGGGCTTCCATGCGCTCGGCGGCCAGCTCGGGCTCGTGGTTCTCGATCGCCTCCAGGATCGATTCGTGGAAGTCGTTGGCATTGGGCTCCAGGCGCCCGAAGATGGCTCCGACGGGCAACCACATCCGGCGGCGCGCATCGGCGACCGCATCGAGCAGGCGGTCGTTCTGGGCGGCCTGGGCGATCCCCATGTGAAATGCCGTGTCGAGCGTCTGGAAATCGGTGGTGTGCTGACCGGATTGCTCACTCAGCGCGATCTCCAACGCGGCGTCCATCCCGGAGAGCAGCTTGTGCAGGTCGGTGAGGTCGGCGGTGCGGCGCCGTTCGGCCGCCAGGCGCGTCGCCCCGGTCTCGACGATGATCCGGTAGTCGAAGGCGTCGCGGATGGCGCGCTTGTTGGCACGCATCTCCCGGCGCATCTGGGCGGCATCGTAGACGGGGGCCTGCACGGTGAAGCCGCCGCCGCGGCCGCGTCGCACCGCGATGAGGCCCTCACGTTCCAGCACCGCGACCGCAGCGCGCACCGTGGTCCTGGAGACGTCGAGCATCTCGGAGAGCTCACGTTCGGTGGGCAGCCGGTCACCGGGACGAAATTGACCCAATTCCAGCGCGCGGCGCATCTGGTCGAGGACGAGTTCGTGTGCGGGGATCTGGCGCACGGGACTCAACGCCGCCGCTGGTGCAGCTCTCACCATGGCAGGCCCCTTTCTTTGCTCGAAGGGTATCGCATCGGGGTCTCAAATCGGGTAAGCCCGGGCCTTTGGACCAATCCGTGTGAAGCGGGACTGGGCGGTGGCTCCGCCGTTGGACTAAAAGAACTAAAAACTTGACCAATAGATCTTTATGGCCGAAACTCGATTGGACAAAGTGATCGCCGTTACCAGCGAAAGGGAAGAATCGGTGGGAGACAAGGTCATCGTGACGGGAGGCGCCGGCGTCATCGGCCGGGCCATCTGTCGTCGCCTGCTGCAGAGCGGCTATGTCCCGGTGGTGGCGGACGTCAAGCCTGCCGTCGACGACCTCGATCTCGTGGCAGCCGACCTGGAGGGTGCGGTCGTGGTGGCCATGGACGTCACCGACCGCGAAAGTGTCGATTCGGCAGTCTCATCGACGCTCGAGCAGGGCGAGACGCTGTATGGGTTGGTGAACTGTGCAGGGGTCCTGCGCGATTCCTTCCTGGGCGAGTTGGATGAAGCGAAGATGGAGGTGATGTTCCAGGTGAACATCGCCGGCATGGCTCGCGTGACCGATGCGGTGGCCCCGCTGCTCGACGAAGGCGGCGCCATCGTCAACATCGGTAGCCTGACGGGACACTTCGCGCGGTTCCACGGCGCATCGGTCTACGGTGCGACCAAGGCCGGTATCGCGGCCTACACGCGTTATGCCGCTGAGGAATTGGCGCCACGCGGTATCCGCGTCAACAATGTGGCACCGGGAGTCATCCGGGCCCCGATGAGCCCGTCGATGGCCCGGGTGTCCGGCGGCGAGGAGATCAGCGCAAGCTACGCGATGCTCAAACGGATCGGTGAACCCGAAGAGGTCGCGGAGGCCGTCGAATTCCTGCTCTCACCCCGCGCGTCGTTCATCACCGCCCAGACGCTGCTGGTGGACGGGGGCGTGGTCGCATGGTGAGCACCGCGCAGAGCGACATCGAGGTGCGGCCGCCGACCGGTGTCGATGCGGCCAACGCCGAATCCTTCGCTCGGCTCGATGCCGCCGACCCGTGGGTCATCGACGTCCGGCCGGCCCGCGAGGTGCTGCCGGGCTACCACGGCAATCTGGTGCTGACATCGGGTGCGCCGATGGCGTGGGAGAACTACACCGGCGGGCAACGGGAGGCGCTCATCGGTGGTGCCCTGTTCGAGGGGCTGGCCGGCAGCCGCGACGAGGCGGTCGCCCGGTTCGGCGCGGGCGAGATCGAGGTCGGTGGCTGTCAGGACTACGGCGCAGTGGGATCGCTCGCCGGCATCTACACCGCGTCGATGCCGGTGTTCGTGGTGGAGAACCGCACCCACGGTAACCGCGGATTCTGCAATTTCTACGAGGGCAAGGAACCACGTCGACTCAATTACGGCTGCTACGACGAGGGAGTGCACGAGCGGCTACTCCACGTCAACGCGGTGCTGGCACCCGTGGTCGGAGAGGCGATCCGCCGCCGCGGCGGAATCCCGCTCAAGCCGCTGATCGCCCGCGCCCTGCGGATGGGCGATGAGGTGCACAGCCGCAACGCGGCGGCCTCGATCCTGTTCAACCGGGAGATTCTGCCGGCGATCCTCGACATGGTCGACGATCATGTCCCGGGTGTGCGTGAGACGATGTTGCATCTGGCCGAGAACGACTACTTCTTCCTGCGACTGTCGATGGCCGCCGCCAAGGCATCCGCCGACGCCATGGTCGTGCCAGGTTCGACGCTGGTCTCCGCAATGGCATTCTCCTGCAGGGGTTTTGCCATCAAACTTGCCGGCCTGGGCGACGCCTGGTTCGAAGGACCCCCGCCGATCCACGAGGGTAAACTGTTCGCCGGTCACACCGAAGACGAGATCACCTGGATGGGAGGCGAATCACCCATCACCGAAACCGTCGGACTCGGTGGCTTCGCGCAGGCCTGCGCGCTGCCGCTGCAGGAATATCAGGGCGGCACACCGGAAGTGATGATCGAACGCAACCGCGAAATGTACGCCATCACCCACGGCGAGAACGGCACCTATCGCATTCCGCTGTTCGGTTTCCGCGGCACCCCGACCGGCATCGATGCCCGCAAGGTCCTCGACACCGGCGTGCTTCCCGTGATGGACGTCGGCCTGGCGGGCCGGGACGGCGGCCAGATCGGGGCCGGCGTGATCCGGGCCCCACGGGAGTGTTTCGCCGACGCGCTGGCCGCCCATGCTGCCGAGTTCGGGCCGCGATGAGGGTTGCCGCCACCCCGAAGGCATTGCCGCTGACCTTCAGCGGCGGTGATGCCGTGGTCACCGGCGCCGCATCGGGGATCGGTGCGGCGATCGCACGGACCCTGATGTCGGCCGGTGTCCGCGTGGTCCGCCTCGACGTGCACAAGCCCGACACCGACCCGGACTTCGCGACCGAACTGCAGGTCGGCGTCGCTGCCGATGTGCGCGATGTCGACGTTCGCGAGCGGATGGCCGACGCGGGCGTGGTCGTCGAGAACATCTCCTATCTGGTCAACTGTGCGGGCATCCTCGACAACACGGGCTTCACCCTGTCTCTTATACACATCTGACGCTGCCGACGAAGAGGATAGTGGGG
>CAMFLL010000415.1 GCA_945957405.1 uncultured Mycolicibacterium sp.
TCTGTTCGCCTTGCAGCGCAAAGAGAATCACGATGGTGAACAGCAGCCCGTAGAGGGCCCACGGCCCGATCCGAGGCAGGAAGGTCGACTCGTACCAGTCGCGGCCCTTGGCCTTTTCCCCGATCCGGCGCGACAGGTAGCCGGCCAGCAGGGGGATGCCCAGGAAGATGAGCACCGATTTGGCGATCTGCCACGGCGAGGTGCTGATGGTGGTCTGTTCGAGGCCGAGCCAGCCGGGCAGGACTGACAGGTAGAACCAGCCCAGGACGGCGAACATGATGACCTGGAAGATCGAGTTCAGCGCGACGAGGACGGCGGCGGCTTCGCGGTCACCGCAGGCCAGGTCGTTCCAGATGATGACCATGGCGATGCAGCGGGCCAGGCCGACGATGATCAGGCCGGTCCGGTACTCGGGAAGGTCGGGCAGCATCAGCCAGGCCAACGCGAACATTAGCGCCGGGCCGAACACCCAGTTCAAGAACAGCGAACTCAGCAGCAATTTGCGGTCGCCGGTCACGGTGTCGAGGCGGTCGTAGCGAACCTTGGCCAGGACCGGATACATCATGATCAGCAGGCCGAGGGCGATGGGAAGCGAAATGCCGTCGATCTGAACGCTTTCCAGCGCCGTGTTCAGGCCGGGAATCCAGCGGCCGAGGAGCAGCCCGGCGACCATAGCGACGCCGATCCACACCGGCAGGAACCGGTCCAGGGTGGACAGCTTGCCCACCACCGGCGCTGAGGAACTCGAGGCCACCGTGTCGGTCATGCCGTCACCCCTGCCAGTGCTGCGGTGTTGAGGTCCAGCAGCGCCGCGATGTCGCGCAGCGCTTCGGGGACCACGGCGTAGTACACCCACGACGCCCGACGCTCAGAAGTGAGCAGGCCGGCGGCGCGCAAGACCTTGAGGTGATGCGACACCGTGGGCTGGGAGACGTCTATGCCACCCGAGACGTCACACACGCACGCCTCCCCACCGGAATGACTGGCGATCGCACTGAACAGCCGCAGCCGCACCGGATCAGCCAGCGCTTTCAACTTCTTGGCCATCTCGGTGGCCGCCGGCTCAGTCAGCGGCTCGCGCAACAGCGGTGGCGTGACGCAACACGCGTCTTCGGGCACTCCCCCTGGGTTCGACATATATCGATATTGACGACTATCGAACCAAGATGCAAGCAAACGATGTGTGAACACCGCACGCCGCGCGCACCCGGCCCATCCCAGCAGTCCGCCAACACACTTTGTAGACCAACGCGGCGCCTTTATCGAATCTTCATCGAAGGACTAAGAAAGCCAAACGACGCATCAGCACACTGGAAGGCATACCCGTGAACCATGCGCCGTCGCCCGCGACCAGCCCCCGCGACGCACCAGGCGGTGCCCCGCCCATTAGCCGATGACGACAACCCGATACGGAGAGCCCCACTCATGCCGCAGACAGGCTGCCCCCCAGCGTTTCGATCGACGACGCACACGCTGCTGCGCACGATCGTCCTCGCGGTGGCGGTGCTGCTGATCGCGACCGCCTGCACCTCGTCCCCGGCGGCGGCACCCACGCCCGACGTCATCACCGACAAGGGCACGCCCTACGCAGACTTGCTCGTACCGAAACTGGAAGCGTCCGTCACTGATGGTGCCATCGGGGTCGCTGTCGATGCCCCCGTCACCGTAACCGCCGGCGACGGTGTTCTCGGCCAAGTGTCGCTGACCAACGAGGCGGGCGAACTTGTCGACGGGCAGCTGGGCCCCGACGGCGTTACCTGGTCATCGGCGGAACCGCTGGGCTACAACAAGCAGTACACGTTGCAGGCGCACGCACAAGGCCTTGGCGGAACCACAAGCACCAGCGCAACATTCGAAACACATTCCCCCGAAAACCTGACGATGCCCTACGTCTTGCCCAATGACGGCGAAACGGTGGGCGTGGGTCAACCCATAGCAATTCGCTTTGACGAGAACATCACAAACCGGACTGCGGCGCAGCAGGCGATCACCGTGACCACGAGCCCCCCGGTTGAGGGCGCGTTCTACTGGCTCAGCAATCGTGAAGTCCGCTGGCGGCCCGCCGAATACTGGGAGCCCGGAACGAACATTGAGGTGTCGGTCAAGGCTTATGGCGTCGACTTCGGCGACGGGCTCTTCGGCCAGGATGACGTCACCACTCGCTTCACGGTGGGCGACCAGATCATCGCCACCGCCGATGACGCCACCAAGACCATGACTGTGCGGCGCAACGGTGAAGTCGTCAAAACCATGCCCGTCTCCATGGGAAAAGCCAAAACACCCACCGACAACGGCGCCTACATCATCGGCGACCGCTACTCATTCCTGGTGATGGACTCGTCTACCTACGGCGTCCCCGTCAACTCTCCCGACGGGTACCGCACCGAGGTCGAGTGGGCGACGCAAATGTCATACAGCGGCATCTACGTGCACTCTGCCCCATGGTCGGTGGGTAGCCAAGGTATCGCCAACGTCAGCCACGGATGCCTCAACGTCAATCCAGCCAATGCCCGCTGGTTCTACGACAACACCCGCCGCGGCGACGTCGTAGAAGTCATCAACACGACCGGCCCAACCCTGTCGGGAACCGACGGCCTCGGCGACTGGAACATCCCGTGGGAGCAATGGAAGGCCGGAAACGCCAACCTTTAAGTAACGGAAGTGCTTGACGCCGAGCCGACATGGCTTCGGCGCCTGGAGTCGCTGAACCCGTTTCTCCGCAGTACATTTGGGGTCGATCCGCAAACGCCGCTGCCGCACGCGCCGTTGCCGACGTCGCTGCAGCCACCGACTCCCGATGGCCGATGGCCGATGGCCGATGGCGACGCGCTATCGCAGACGGGGCCTCTATATGGCTCCTTGGAGCAGCATTGTTGCTCGCCTCCGACGGCCCGTAGAGCGCATTTCCAATGCAACTCGCACACTTGCGTGATCCACGCGCTATTTGACGCGCATAGTCCTGGCCGCGAAAGGGTTCCTGTCCGGCGTCAGTCGCATTGAATCCCACTGTCGCAGCGAATTTCATCGTTGTAGTTATGTGGCTGCTGTTACTGGTGGGGCTTTTGTGAGTTACGCTTTTCTACGTAGGAGCTACGTATTTCGGTGCTGCGCCGTACGTATGCGATTCAGCCCCGCTGTTGGTGAGCGAAGTAGCTCACCGCCGGGCGCACCGAGGAGAAGACATGGGATTACACGTCCGGAGCAAGGGTGCGGCAATTGCGCGCGCTGACCGCTGCGACCCGGAAATCCCTCTTGCGGGACGCGTTCGACGGCTCCCCGGTGTGATCGCCATCGTCGTCTTACTTTTCCTCGCGTGCGCACCGGTCGCGTCGGCCCAACCTGCCGCAGGCCCGTGGGACCCGCTGCTGCCGAAGATGGCGAGCGCGGGCGCTCCCGGCGATCCGGTTGCCATCGCGAACGCATCCCTGCAGGCAACGGCCATGGCGACGCAGACGGCCATGAATATGGGTCGCAGCTTCCTCAGCAGTCTGGGGATCGTCAGTCCCGCCGCGGATCCGTCGAAGAGCGTGCGTGGAAATCGGGTCAATGGTGCGCAGGCGATCGAGTACGTGATTCGCAGGGCGGGAACGCAAATCGGTGTTCCCTACTCGTGGGGTGGCGGAAGCCTCACCGGTCCCAGCCGCGGTGTCGACCAGGGAGCAGGCACCGTGGGCTTTGACTGTTCAGGCCTGACGCGGTTCGCGTTCGCCGGCGTCGGTGTTCTGCTCCCGCGATGGTCCGGTGACCAGTACGACGCCGGCCGCAAAGTGCCACCCGCCCAGGCGAAGCGAGGCGATTTGCTGTTCTGGGGGCCGGGCGGCAGTCAGCACGAAGCTATCTATTTGGGCGGCGGCCAGATGCTCGAGGCGCAGCAGACGGGCGTCCCAATCAAAATCTCCCCGGTGCGCATGTCAGGGATGACTCCATACGTCGTTCGCATCATCGAAAGATGACTACTCGCCGCAACCGGTCACGAGTTGGTCGCTACGACGCACCCGACATTCGCTGCCCCACGTCGGCTGTGAGGCAGTAGCCGGTCCCGCGCACGGTACGGAGGTACCGTGGTGATGCCGGATCGTCACCCAGCTTGCGCCGAAGATGACCCACATGCACCCCCAGAGTGTTCCGGCCACCGGCAGACGCGTCCCCCCACAGGCTCAGCTGCAATTGACGACAGGTCACCGGTTCACCCGGACTTTCCGCCAGCGCGCAGAGAACCTCAAACTCTGTGCGGGTGAGTGGCAACGCCTCGCCGCGGAGAAACACCCGACGCCCGGCCAGGTCGAAAAGGAGATCTCCGATCTCGCGGCGATGCGTCTCGTCGCTGCGGCCGCCGTCATGTCGTTCGCCGTGGACATGGCACTGCCTCAGCGCCAACCGAATTCGCACGTTCAGCGCCTCGATGTCGTCCCCGGGGATTTTCCCGGAGGTAAGGAGCAGCGGGGTGACATCGCCGTCGCTGAGAGCAACCACGCCGACCTGAGTTTCCTGACGGATGCGGTCAAGCATGGCCGTACCCGGCCCCTGAGTACCGAGGCACACGACAACCACATCAGGATCACGCTCGCGCAGTGCTGTGAGTGCAGCACCGGGCGAGTACGCCACCTCCACGGCGAAATCGCCGGCGAGTAGGTGTCGCGCCACGGTAGTCGCATAGATGCGTCGAGGCTCCACCAGTAGCACACGGATGCGGCCGGCGGCCGCCGCTGGAGGTATGGGATCAGCGACGAGACGGTGCGACTCGATCGTCGTGGCACTCTCCTCGCCGCTCAAGAAAACCAACGCGCCCGCATCCCTTACTGCGCCGCTCACAAGACAGCCTACCGCCATCTACGTAGTTACTACGTAGATGGCGCGCCGACCGGAAAGCTCAACGTTGGTTCGCTTCAGTGACGGCCTCCGGCGCTAACCCCAGCCGTCCTCGCACATCCAGTCGGTACAGCGCAACCGCCGACAGTAATCCGATGACTGTCAACAACACCCACAGAAGTTCCGGCCGCCCCGCCTCCCGGGTGAGTTGCATCAACGAGCCTGTTGCCAGGTTGCCGACGAGGATGCCGACGCCGACGATCGTGTTGTAGAAGCCGTAATGAGTTCCGACGAGCCGGTTTCCGGCCAGGGAAACGACGGTATCCATTTCAAACGGGAACACCGCAGCCGAGCCGACCGCCAGCACGGCCGCCGCGATGAGCAGCGCTGTAGCCGCAGCAACACGGCCGGCTCGCTGATCATCAGGCAACACGATCAGCGGCAGAAAGGACAACGCCAAAATCAGCATGCCGATCGCCAGCGACCGCCCCGAACCCCAACGCCGCGCAAACCACCGTGTGGTCCGCATCTGTCCAAGCACCGCCACCACTCCGGAGACAACGAAAATCATCGCGGTGACCACGGAGTCGTTTTGGGGAAACAGGTATCGCGCCTGCAGCGGCATCGCAAGGTACACCTGGAACGACAGCACATAGGACCCGATCATCGCCACGGCGAATAGCAGGAACGAGCGATTGGCCGCGACTGCCCGCCAGTCCTGAAGCACCGAGGTCTTCTCCTGTGCTGGAGTCACAGCACGTTGCGGCAGTGCGAACAGCTGCGCCACGGTCAGCGCCGCGAAGACGAGGGCCGCGGCCGCAGCAGTCATCTTGAAGTCAACGAACATCAACGCCAGGCCCACCAACGGCCCCGCGAGGATGCCCGCTTGATAGAACACGTTGAACAGCGCGAACGCTTCCACCCGTCGAGGGCCCGCGTCGGCGGCCAAGTACGCACGCACAGCCGGGTTGAAAAGTGCTCCGGCGAAACCCGTTGCCGCCGAAGCGACCAACACTGCCGGTAGCGAGTCGGCGACCACCAGAAGCCCGAATCCTGCAGTGCGCAGCACGCATCCGCTCACGATGAGGGGCTTGAAGCCCAGGCGATCGGCCAGCGTGCCACCAATGATGAACATGCCCTGCTGGGAGAAGTTGCGGACCCCGAGTACCAGCCCGATGGCCCATGCCGCCAGGCCCAGGGGCCCAGCCAGATAGCCAGCCAGATAGGGCATGAGCATGTAGAAGCCGAGGTTGATCCCGAACTGGTTAATCATCAGCATGCGGCT
>CAMFLL010000416.1 GCA_945957405.1 uncultured Mycolicibacterium sp.
GATGAAGGTCTCGCTGGTCTCGATCGGCCGGCCGTACATCCATGACAGCAGACCCAGCGCGAACATGTTCTTGGCGCGCTGGCCGTCCTTTTTCGACGCACCGATCTCCTCGACCGCGCCGAGCGTCAGCGTGGTCATGGCGACGGGTTGCACGACGTAGTCAGCCAGCTCGTCGTTCTCCAGCGGATTGGCGTCGTAGCCGACCTTGGCGAGGTTGCGCTTGGTGAACTCGTCCGAGTTGGCGATCACCAGTCCGCCGCGGGGCAGGTCACCGATATTGGCCTTGAGCGCCGCCGGGTTCATCGCGACGAGCACGTCGGGGCGGTCGCCGGCGGTCAGGATGTCGTAGTCGGCGATCTGGATCTGGAACGACGACACACCGGGCAGCGTGCCCGCAGGTGCGCGGATCTCGGCGGGATAGTTCGGCTGGGTGGCGAGGTCGTTGCCGAAAAGCGCCGCCTCAGAAGTGAATCGGTCACCCGTGAGCTGCATACCGTCACCGGAGTCGCCGGCGAACCGGATGACGACCTTTTCGAGCTTCTCCCGGGGATGCGACCCGTTCACGGCCCCACTGACGTTGCTGACGTCACTGACGTTCGGACTCACGTCCCAACCTTTCGTCCTCTAACACGTCTTCTCTATGGCCCTGGAGACAGCATTCCCGCGTCGCTGTCCGGATGAACGCGCCACAGTTGAAAGACTGACCAGAGTTTGGTGTCACTCGTAGTACCGATTATTGCACTTCTCTTAGGCAGCCCTTCACGCTGTACCCCCTCGACACGCCGCAGATCCCGAGGTGAAGGCGCAGTTCAGGAACCCGTCCAGGGTGCGACTGAGACAGAACTGTGGTTTTCGTCACTGTTGCTGACACCCGAACTCTAAGAACCAGTGTGTACTCGTCGGTAACTTGCCCGACGTCCTGCTGAGCAGTTGCTCAGCATTACATTATCAGGTCGGAATGTTATGCGGGGTGACGATTTGCACGGGTACCAGGCGAGCCGGTTCCGTCGGCAGCGCGCCGCGCGCCTGCAGGATCAGCCGCAACGCCAGGCGGGCATCGGCCCGCAGGTCGTTGTGCAGCACGACCGAGATCCGCCCCTCTCTCAGGAGACGCCGGTTGTCGGCGTCCAGATCGTGGGCGACGAAGGCGCGACACTCGCGCCCCACCGTGTCGAACGCAGCGACAGTCGCCGCGTTTCCGCCGCCGACGGAGTAGACCGCCTCGATGCGAGGATTGCGCGCCAGCGCGTCGAGCACCAGCCGTTCGTTGGTGGCGTCGATACCGTCGCTACCCGAAACGTCGACCACATCGAGTCCGGATCCCCGCAGCGCCGATCTGAAGCCCACCTCCCGCTCGCCCTCCCCACGGAAGACGGTTTGACTGACCGTGATCAGGACGGCCGACTGACCGTCACCGAGCCACTGCCGGATCAAATACGCCGCCGTCATCCCGGCGCCGTGGTTGTCGATGCCGACATAGCCGCACCGTGCGCTGTTGGCGACATCGGTCGCGTACGTCACCACCGGCGTGCCCGTGGCCACGAGCCGGTCGATCGCCTCGGCCACCTCGGGCTCGTCGGGCGCCTTGAGGATGACGCCGTGGCTGCCCCGCAACCTGCTGAGCTGATCCAGCGTCGCCTGCGTGGTGCCCGTCTCCCACAGATGGAAGCGGGCGCGCAGCATCGCCGGTGCGAAGGTGGGCAACTCGGCTTCCACCGCGTCCCGGAACGCGTCGGAGAACCGCCGCGGGGTCTGCATGACGACGTCGACAAGATAGCGCCGGCCGTTGAGCCGTAGTTGGGCCCGCTGTTTGTCGAGGTCGGCGATGGCCTGGTGCACCTCCGCGCGCGTGTTCTCCCGCACGCCCGGGCGGTCGTTGAGCACACGGTCGACCGTCGCCTCGGACAGGCCGGCCTGCTGCGCGATCTCCCGCACCTTGTAGCGATGAGTCATGGTGCAGGCGAGCCTAACGGCTTTGAGGGGTTTTTGATGGCTTTCTGGTGTTGATTGTGCCTCACGACACAGCAAGACTTGCGGTCATGTCCAGCACTCTTTCTCTCAGGTCCACCGGACCCGGCGCCTGGATCGGTGACGCCGACTGCAACCTCGACGAGTTCCGCGCCCAGGTGTTGCGTCAGACCGACCTGGCGGATTACCCACACGCTATCGACGTCCGCAGCGGCGTCCTGGTCTATTCGGCCGCGGCCATGGCGCAAGCCGACCGGCGCGACCTGCAGGCCGAACTGATCGCCGCGCTCACCGACGGTCCGGGTGTGGTCGTCTTCGAGGGTGCCTTCGACCATGACGTTATCGACAGCGCCACCGTCGCGTTCCAGGAGTTGATCGAGGTCCAGCGCGCCGATGGCGGCGCCGCAGGCGATCATTTCGGCAAGCCGGGCGCCAACGACCGCATCTGGAACGCGGCGCAGAAGCTGGCACTGCACGCACCGCAGGTGTTCGCCGAGTACTACGCGAACGACGCCCTGGCGATCATCTCCCAGGCCTGGCTCGGCCCGCGCTATCAGGTCACGTCGCAGGTCAACGTCGTCAATCCCGGTGGCGCAGCACAGGTTCCGCACCGTGACTACCATCTCGGGTTCGTCAACCAGGATCAGTTGATGTCGTATCCGGCGCACATGCACCGCATGTCGGCCGTGCTGACCCTGCAGGGTGCCGTCGCGCATTGCGACATGCCACTGGAGAGCGGGCCGACGATGCTGCTGCCGTACTCGCAGCAATTCGCCGCAGGCTACGTCGCGTTCTACCGGCCGGAGTTCATCGAGTTCTTCGCCGAGCACCACGTGCAGACCCCGCTGCGCAAGGGTGACGCCGTGTTCTTCAACCCCGCGCTGTACCACGGCGCGGGCACCAACACGTCCGCCGACATCCGACGGATGGCCAACCTGCTGCAGGTGTCCTCACCGTTCGGTCGTGCCATGGAGTCGCTGGACCGGACCGCGATGTCCCGCGCGGTCTACCCCGCGCTGCAGGCGATGCGGACGGCCGGGCGTCCCGACCACGAGATCCTCAATGCCGTCGTCGCCACCGCGGAGGGCTATCCGTTCCCGACCAACCTCGACAGCGATCAGCCGATCGGCAGCCTGGCGCCGCCGAGCCAGGTCGACACCGTCCTCGCGGCTCTGGCCGCCGACCACACCCCTGACCAACTCGATGCCGCGCTGCGCGGCCAAGACGAACGGAGAATCCCGTGACCACACTCGGCCTCATCGGCCTCGGCCGGATCGGCGCTTTCCACGCCGACACGCTGAGCAACCTCGACGGTGTCGACAACCTCGTGATCACCGACGAGCGGCCCGACGTCACCAAAGAGGTGGCGGCCAAATACGGTGCGACACCGGTTGATTCGGTGGAAGCACTGCTGTCCGCCGGTATCGACGGCGTAGTGGTGGCCGCGGCCACGCCGGCCCACGCGCAGCTGACGCTGGCCGCCGTCGAACGCGGTCTGCCGACCTTCTGCGAGAAGCCGGTGGCCTCGACCGCCGCCGAGAGCGCCCGGGTCGCCGATCTGATCGCGCGGGCGGGTGTTCCGGTGCAGATCGGCTACCAGCGCCGGTTCGACGCGGCCTTCGCCGCCGTGAAGGCCGCCGTCGACAGCGGAACCCTCGGTGCGCTGCACACCGTACGCAGCACCACGATGGACCCCGCTCCCCCGCCGATGGACTACATCGCCGGTTCGGGCGGCATCTTCCGCGACTGCGCCGTCCACGATTTCGACATCCTGCGCTGGGTCACCGGCCAGGAGGCCGTCGAGGTGTACGCCACCGGCAGCGTGCAGGGTGATCCGCTGTTCACCGAGTACGGCGACGTCGACACCGCCGCCGTGGTGGTGCGGTTCGACGGCGGCGCGCTCGGCGTGGTGTCGAACGCCCGCTACAACGGCCGCGGCTACGACTGCCGGCTCGAGGTGCACGGTTTCGACGACACTGTGGTGGCCGGCTGGGATCAGGGTGCGCCGATCCGAAACGTCGATCCGGCCAACTCGGGCTCATCCGGCTTCCCCTCCGGCACTCCCCACCACTTCTTCATGGACCGCTTCACCGAGGCGTTCCGCACCGAACTCGCCGGCTTCGTCACAGTGGTCCAGGGCGGGCCGGTCCAGGGTGCGACCGTCGCCGACGCCGTCGAAACAGCGTGGATCGCCGAGGCAGCCACCGAATCCCTGCGCCGGGGCGCCCCGGTCACCATCGAGTCGGTCCGAAAGGAATTCGTGCAGTGAAGATCGCCGGAGCCCCCATCTCCTGGGGCGTGTGTGAGGTACCCGGGTGGGGCTATCAGCTGACGCCCGACCGCGTGCTGACCGAGATGCGTGAGGCCGGGCTGACGGCCACCGAGCTCGGACCGGACGGATTCCTGCCTGCGGACCCGGCCGAACTGCGCTCGCTACTACAGGGATACAACCTGGCGTGCGTCGGCGGTTTCGTGCCCGTCGTGTTGCACAAGCCCGACCATGATCCGGCCGACGATCTGGCCGGACCGCTGGAATCGCTGGTCGCTGCCGGTGCCGGTGTCGTGGTGCTGGCCGCGGCAACCGGAACCGACGGCTACGACGAACGGCCCGCACTCGACGAGACACAATGGGCCACCCTGCTTTCCAACCTCGACAGGTTGGCCGGCATCGTCGCCGCCCGCGGCCTCAAAGCCGTGCTGCACCCCCACGTCGGCACCGTCGTCGAGAAGCGCGCGGAGGTCGACCGGGTGCTTGCCGGCTCGAGTATTCCGTTGTGCCTGGACACCGGGCATCTGCTGATCGGCGGCACCGATCCGCTCGCGCTGACCCGCGAGGTGCCCGGCCGCATCGAGCACGCTCATCTCAAGGATGTCGACGCGGCGCTGGCCGCCAAGGTGCAAAGCGGCGAGCTGACCTACACCCAAGCGGTCGCCCAGGGGATGTACGTCCCGCTCGGCGCCGGTGACGTCGATATTGCTGCCATCGTGAAAACGTTGGAGGACAACGGTTATGACGGTTGGTACGTGATGGAGCAGGACAACATCCTTGACGGGGAACCTCAGGGCGCGGGTCCGCTGGCAGACGTCGTGGCCAGTGTCGGCTTCCTGAACGGAGTGCCGGTGTGAGTGATCGGCACCAGCTGCGCATCGGACTGCTGGGCGCCTCCCGGATCGCCGAGGAGGCGATCGTCGGTCCCGCGCAGGAACTCGGGCATCGACTGGTTGCCGTCGCGGCGCGGGACCCACGCCGCGCCGCGGCGTTCGCCGACAAGTACGGCGTCGAGCGGGTCGTCGGTTCCTATCAGGACGTGATCGACGACCCCGAGGTGGACCTCGTCTACAACCCGCTGGCCAACTCGCTGCACGGACCGTGGAACATCGCAGCGACCGCCGCGGGTAAGCCCGTGCTGGCCGAAAAACCCTATGCACGCAACGAGTCCGAGGCACGTGACGTCGCCGCAGCCGCCGATCATTCCGGCGCACCGGTGATCGAGGCCTTCCACTACCTCTACCATCCGGTCACGCAGCGTCTGTTGCACCTGATCACCGACGGCGATGCCGGTGAACTCGGTGCCCTCGAGCATCTCGAGATACAAATGTTGATGCCGGAGCCGGGCAGCGATGACCCGCGCTGGTCATTGGAGCTGGCCGGTGGAGTCCTGATGGACCTGGGCTGCTACGGCCTGCACCTGATGCGGCAGGTGGGCCGGATAATCGGTGCCGCACCGCAGATCACGTCGGCCACCGCGGCCGAACGGGAGCCGGGTGTCGATGCGACATGTGAGGTCGAGGCCGCGATCGGGTCCGTCACCGTGTCGAGCACCTACAGCATGCTGCACGATCACTACCAGTTCACCGTCCGGGCCCGGGGTTCACGTGGCGAGGCGTTGGTGCACAACTTCATCAAGCCACAGGGCGACGACCGGCTCACCCTGACGACGGCGTCCGGCACCAGCACCGAGGAGTTCGGTCGGCGGTCGTCCTACAGCTATCAGCTCGAGGCGGTGGCCACCCATCTGCGCGATGGCGTTGCCTTACCGGTCGACGGCGCCGATGCGGTCGAGAACATGGCACTCATCGATACCGCGTACCGCGCGGCGGGCCTGACGCCGCGGTAGGCGTTC
>CAMFLL010000417.1 GCA_945957405.1 uncultured Mycolicibacterium sp.
AAGGTCCTCTACGGCACGGCCATCGGTTTTCTCGTGCTGGTCGCGGTCAGTTCGGTGGTCACTGCGCGGCGTAACCGCCGCGCGGACCGACCCCACGGCGTCGACGACGGACACGGTCCGGCAGCGGCCGCGATCGAAGCTGACCCATTGGTGCGCGCCGCCGAGGTGGGACTCGCGGAGGTGGGCGACCCCAGCCGCGAGCCCCGCGCCGCCATCATCGCCTGCTACGCCGCCATGGAGCGCGAACTGGCCCGGGTGCCGGCCGCTGCACCACGAGATTTCGACACCGCCTCGGAAGTGCTGGCCAGGGCCGTCGAACAGGATGCCCTGCACTCCGACAGCGCCGCACAACTGGTCGACTTGTTCGAAGAGGCGCGGTTCAGCCCGCACGTGATGGACGAGGGGCACCGCGAGAGCGCGTCGGCGGCATTGCAGCTGGTGCTCGCAGATCTGCAGGGTCAGACATGAGAAGGATTCTCGCGCTTGGCATCTGCGGTGTGATCGCGGTTGAGGTGATGGCGTTCGCGGTCCCGGACCGACGCTGGGTGCCGGTGTTCTCCGGCGCGGTTGCGATGCTGACGTTGTTGGGCCTGCTGCGCGGGCTGGCGCAGCGCCCGGCCTCGCCGCGGACCACCACCGATGCCGAGGACCGGACGGAGTCGTTGCGGCGCTGGGTCGGTCGCACCGAGACATTGATCAACCGGGCCGGCGCCACGCGACGCGAATGGGACCGGCACCTGCGCCCCATGCTTGCACGACAATTCGAGATGGCCACCGGTCAGAGACAACACGGTGACAGGGCGGCCTTCGTCGCGACCGGGACCATGCTGTTCGGCCCCGAGCTGTGGGCCTGGGTCGACCCCGACAACATCGCGCGCGGCGACGGTGCTGAACCCGGGCCCGGCCGCGACGTACTTGACGACATCCTGCAGAGGTTGCAACGACTGTGACAAAACCCGCCCAGACCACCGAACGTTGCCGGGCCGTCCTCGACGAGATCGGCCGCGTGGTCGTCGGTAAGCGCGGGGCTCTGAACCTGGTGCTGATGTCGGTGCTCGCCGGCGGGCATGTCCTCATCGAGGACCTGCCCGGCCTCGGCAAGACGTTGATCGCCCGCTCGTTCGCCGCGGCGCTCGGGCTGGAGTTCACCAGGGTGCAGTTCACACCGGACCTGCTGCCCGCCGACCTGCTCGGGTCGACGGTCTACGACATGCAGTCGGGCCGTTTCGAATTCCGGGCCGGACCGATCTTCACCAACCTGTTGATGGCCGACGAGATCAACCGGACGCCGCCCAAGACGCAGGCCGCGCTGTTGGAGGCGATGGCCGAGCGGCAAGTCAGCATCGATGGCATCACCCATGCGCTGCCACACCCGTTCGTCGTGATCGCCACCGACAATCCGATCGAATACGAGGGCACGTACCCGCTGCCCGAGGCGCAGCTGGACCGGTTCGCGATGCGGCTGGAACTGCAGTACCTCACCGAGCAGGAGGAGGCCACGATGTTGCGTCGCCGCCTCGACCGTGGCGCGACAGAACCGACCGTGCATCAGGTGGTCGACGTGCACGACCTGCTGGCCATGCGGGAATCCGTGGAGCAGGTCACGGTGCACGACGATGTCCTGCAGTATGTGGTCGCCGTCGCCGCCGCGACCCGTGCCCACCCGCAGGTGTCGGTGGGTGCGAGCCCGCGCGCCGAGCTCGACCTCGTCCAGTTGGCGCGTGCGCGTGCTGTACTGCTCGGCCGTGATTTCGTGATCCCGGAAGACGTGAAATCACTGGCGGTGCCGGCGATGGCGCATCGGATCGCGCTACGCCCCGAGATGTGGGTACGTCAGGTCCGCAGCGCCGACGTCGTGGAAGAGCTGTTGCGGCGGGTACCCGTACCACGGGCCGGTCAGCCGGGTCCAGGACCGGGCCGGTGACTGACGCCCACGGCGTGGACGTCGAATTACGCTGGCGCCCAACACCACTCGCCCACGCTGTCGCATTGTGCGCTGCGCTGGCGCTCGGGGCGGCGGCCATGGCGTCCAGCTGGCAGCTGATCGCGTTCGCGGCACCACTGCTCGGCGTGCTGGCAGCCGTGGGTTGGCAGCACAGACCCTCCGGGGCGCGCGCCTACGCTGATGCGGACACACTGCGCTGCTTCGAAACCGAACAGGTGCAGGTGACGGTGTGGGCCGAAGCGGTGCCACCCGGCGTGCCCGGTGTCACCGTCGATGTCGTTGCCATGACCGGCACCGACGTCGAGCTGGCCGACCGGCGCGACGACCGGGTCACCGCCACCGTCTCGGCCTCCCGATGGGGGCGGTACCGGGTCTGCGTCCGCGTCGATGTGGTCGCGGACGGCGCCATGCTGGTGGGCAGCGGCACCGCCGAGGTCGCCGACATCTTCGTCTTTCCGCTCGCACCACCGCACCCGACGTCGATCCCACGGACCGAGCTGCTCGACCGTCTCGGCATGCATTTGACGCGTCATATCGGCCGCGGGGTCGAATACGCCGACATCCGTGCGTATGTGCCGGGGGATCAGCTGCGATCGGTCAACTGGCCGGTGAGCGCGCGCCGCGGCAGCCTGCACGTGACGGAGCGGCTCAGTGAGCGGGCCGCCGATGTCGTGGTGATGATCGACACCTATCCGCAGCCCATCGGGCCCGCGACGGAGGCGACCGATCGTATCGTCCGCGGCGCGGTGCAGGTGGTGCAGAGCGCGCTGCGCGGCGGCGACCGGGCCGGTGTGGTGGTGCTCGGCAGGACGCCGCGCTGGCTGGGTGCCGACATCGGCCGCCGGCAGTTCTATCGGGTGCTCGATGCGGTGCTCGCCGCGGGCGACGGCTACGAGTCCACCAGCAGTTCGTTGGCGCCGCGGCCGGCGGTGCCACCGGGCGCGATCGTGGTGGCGTTCTCCACGATGCTCGACACCGATTTCGCACTGGCGCTCATCGACCTGCACAAGCGTGGTCATGTGGTGGTGGCGGTCGACGTGTTGGAGGGCAGTCCGTTCGCCGAGGATCAGGACCCGTTGGTGGCGCGGATATGGGCGCTGCAGCGCTCGTTCATGTACCGCGACATGGCGACCATCGGCGTCGACGTCGTGCACTGGCGGCCTGACAGCACACTGGAGCAGGTCATGCATCTGGTGCCCGGGCACCGCCGCAGACCGGTGCGGCGATGACATGACGCCCGCGCCCCAGCTGCTGGCCACCGCTTTCGGCACGCTCATGATCGCGGCGGCGGGGGTGCAACCCGGCACCGGCACAATCGGTCTGAGCGTCGCGGCGGTCATCGCCGTCGTCGCGGGAGTGGCCATTCGTCCGGCCGCTGTCCTTGCGGTCGGGCTGACTGTCGCGGTGATCGCGTTTGCCGATCCGCCTCCGGTGCTGGCCGCCTTGTCGGGGCTGGCCGCGGTGGGTTACCTGCTGCTGCGTTTCGCTGTCGGTGCGCGGACCCCGACGGTGACCAGGCCTGCGCTGCTCGGTGCGCTGGGTTTCGCCGTACTGGGGGTGGCCGCCGCGTCCATACCGGTTGACCTGCCGCGGCTTCCGTTGGTGGCGCCCCTGGTTCTGCTGGCGATCTATGTGGTGGTGACGCTGCCGTTCACCGCGCGCACCCGGTAATCCAGTGAGCAGGGCACGGCGGAGCGCGCGACGCCGCCGATCTGTGCGGGTACCGGTGGTGGGTGGGCCTGCCAGCCGGGCACCAACTCGTACTGGCGTACCAGTCGTGTCATCGCTGTGGTCATCGCGGCCAATGAGAATGGTTGGGCCGGGCAGGTATGGCGGCCGTGCCCGAACGCGGTGACCAGCATCGGTGAGGCCAATTCGTGACGTGCTGACAACCGGTGTCCCGTCCAGCGATCGGGATCCCAGCCGTCCAGTCCGGGCGCCGCGGTGCTGTTGAGCACCGGGAGCAGGGTCGCGATGGTCCACCCGGGGGCCACGTCGTAGACCGCGTCGCCGACATCGAATCGCACGGGCGCCAGTACGGTGCGGCTCATGATCGACCGTTGCGCCAGACGAGTGCTCTCCAGTGCGCACCGGCGCGCCAGATCGGCATCGCCGGCGGCGACCCGGCGGAGGTACCCGGGGTGGTCCACCAGGTCGACCAGGGCCCAGCCCAGCGCGGCCATCAGATTCGACATCGACGCGATGTGGATCAGCGCGACATCCAACGCGATGCCGCGGCTGCGCCCGGGCTCCGGCTCCGTTGTCCATGCGCGCCTGATGCGGTCGAACAATGCTGCCCCAGAACCTTTTTCGCTATCGAGGTCGGTGTCGCGCAGTACGGTGACGATCTCTTCGAGGGCCGCACGCTCGGTACGTTTGCCAGCGGCGGCCACCGCGGCCATGGCATCGGGATGGACGAAGGCATCGGAGCCGTCGAGGGCGTCGAAGGCGGTCACCAGTCGTTCGAACGCTGCGCCGCGCGCCAGTGCCGGTCCTGCCCAGGATGCGAGGCCCATCCGGTGCCCGAGTCTGCGGGTCAGCGCGAAGACGTCCACCCGGCCGTCATCGCCGAGTTCCTCGACCGTGCGGTCCAGGGCGTCGTGCAGATTCACCAGGTACGTCGCCACGTCGTCGCGCCGGAACAGTGCATCGGGCAACACGCGCCGGCCGCCGACATCGGAGAAGATCTCCTCGGGCAGCTTGCGGCGCAGCATCAGGTAATCGGCGACACCCTTGCTGGCGCGCTCCTCGGGCAGCGCGTAGAACGATTCGACCCCGACGGGGGAGAAGGTGAACACGTACCGTGCGTCCCCGCTGTGCACCGCGAATGTGTCGCCGTACTGCGCGCGGGCTGCGGCAAAGGGGGCGACGGACCCGACGCCGGGATCGACCGCGACATCCCACGGCAGTCCGAGGCCGTGGGCGACCGGGGGCTGCACGGTCAGCTCACAGACCCGTGCGCTCCCGTACCGCGGTGATGGCGCCACGCACCGCGTTCTCGGTCGCCGCGATCGGCGACACCACGGCTTCGCCGACGCCGACGATGCGCTCGACCCGCTCGACGATGGCCTCCAGCCGGTCCACCACGGCGATCAGCCGCGGGGCCAGTTCGTCGATCCGGCTGATGGTGGCGTTGAAACGCTCGAGCGTGGCGTCTAGTCCGTCGGTCGAGTTGTTCAGGTCGCCGAGTGTCTCCGCGAGGCCGGAGAGAACGGTGTCGACCTGACCGACGGTGACATCGGCGTTGAGCGCAGCCTGCGCGAGCGTCTTGAGCCGCTGCTGCGCCGGACGGGGCTTGCTGGTGCTGACGCCTTTGTCTGCCATGTCGGTCATGCTAACCGGGCAGTTTGGCGGCCGCCTCGGCATCGAGCAGCCACACCGTCTTCTCCGTGCCGACGGCACCGGCGGCGGGGATGTCGACAGGCTCGGCTCCACCGAGTGCCGCGGCCACGGCGTCGGCCTTGGCCGCGCCGCCAACCACCAGCCACACCTCGCGCGACCGCTGCACGGCCGGCAGGGTCAACGTGATGCGCTGCGGGGGCGGTTTCGGTGAATTGCTGACGCCGACCACCATCCGGTGCTGTTCCTTGACCGCCGGGGTGTCGGGGAAGAGCGAATTGAAGTGCCCCTCGCCGCCCATCCCCGCGAGGTGGACGTCGAAATGCGGTGTCGGCTGGCCGTCGGGCGCATTGGCGGCCAGCACCTGCTCGTAGGACAGTGCCGCGGCGTCGAGGTCGTCGCCGAATTCGCCACCGGCCGCCGGCATCCGGTGCACATTGCGCGCGGGGATCACGATCTGGTCCAGCAGCGCCTCGTAGGCCTGCTTGTCGTTGCGCTCGTCATCGCTCTCGGAGACGTAGCGTTCGTCACCCCAGAACAGGTGCACCTTCGACCAGTCGATGTCCTCGCCGTAGGCGGCGACATGTCGCAGCAGCGCAATCCCGGTGCCACCGCCGGTCAGGACGATGTAGGCGGCGCGCCTGCTGGCGATCGCGGAGGTGATGGCGCCGACCAGTCGCGAGCCCGCCGCTGTCGCCAGTTCGGTTGCGTCCGCATACGTCTCGATGATTGTCTCGGTCACTGGTAATTCACCTTGTCGATCCCGGCCAGGGCCTCTGAATAGATTTCGTC
>CAMFLL010000418.1 GCA_945957405.1 uncultured Mycolicibacterium sp.
GGCGGGCACACGTCGGAGAGCTACATGCAGGGTTGGGCCCTGCACGCCGAGGCCGTCCGCCAGCTGCGCGGCGACGCCGGCGAGCGACAGGTCCCCGGCGCCGAGGTCGTCCAGTACATCTGCGTCTCCCCGATCGTGAGTTCGCACATCTTCCGCCGACAGAGCTGATCCAGAAAGGAGCTCGGAGCCCCGCGATGACAACCGCTGACGACGCCGAGTATTGGAACCGTTGTGCCGCAGGCGAATTCGCGCTACAGCGCTGCACGTCCTGCCAGACCTGGCGCTATCCCACCTCGCCCTTGTGCCCATCGTGCCTGAGCCGCGACTCCGTCTGGGAGGCGCCGTCGGGCCGCGGCACGGTGTGGTCGTGGATCCGGATGCATCAGCGGTACTTCGGCGACAAGTTCGAGCTGCCGTACGAAGTGGCGTTCATCGAGCTCGACGAGGGCCCGTTCATGATCGCCGGGTTCGTGGCGGGAACCACCGAGGTGCCGCCCATCGGTGCGCGCGTCGAAGTCGTGCTCGAGTCCGATGGGTCTGGCGAAAAGCAACTGCCGCGCTTCCGCGCGGTCGACGCCGCGGCTGCGGCGAGCTGACATGACCGATTCCCTCGTCCTGTCCGAGCGTTGTGACGGATACGCCGTGGTGACCCTCAATCGACCGGAGAAGCGCAACGCCATCACGGTCGCGCTGGCGGACCGATTCTGCGCTGTTCTCGCCGAACTCGAGGACGTGCCCGTCATAGTGCTCACCGGCGCGGGCGACCGAGCCTTCAGTGCTGGCATGGACCTCAGCGAAAGGCAGGAGCCCGGCACGTGGCGTAAGACCGTCGGCGCCGAGCGCGGCACATTCTGGCTAGAGGCCGTCGAGGCGATGCGTCGTCACGCCGCGGTGTTCATCGCTGCGGTCAACGGTTTCGCAGTGGGCGGCGGCCTCACGCTCGTCAACAACAGCGAACTGGCGATTGCGGCCGACTCCGCCGAGTTCGGCATGCCCGAGTTGGGCTTCGGTGCCTTCCCCGCGTTGGCCGGCCCGTCGACGGTCCGACGGATCCTGCCGAAGCACGTCGCGCAACTGGTGCTCACCGCCAAACGAGTCGACGCCGCCACCGCACAGCGCTGGGGCATCGTCAACGAGGTTGTATCGGCCGCTGACCTGATGGGCCGCGCGACCGAGCTGGCAGCCAGCATCGCGACGCGCGACCCCGTGGCAGTCGCCTACTGCAAGAAGGCTATCCGCGACATGGAGCTCATGGATTGGTCCCAAGCGCTCGACCACGGCACCCTGGCTTCCAATCTGGTCAAGAACATTCAGAAGACACAACAGAAGGAAGGGGCCTAATGACCGAGGCGTTGACCGAGAAGGTCGCCCAGTTCGCCGTCGACACGAAGCCGGGTGACATCGACGACGAGCTTCGTGCGCTAGCCGTTCGCCCGATCATCGATACCGTGGGCGCGATCGCCGCCGGCAGTTCAGGATCCGCGGGGGCCACCATCCTGCGCTACGGCACCGAGGCTGCGATGACCGCTAGCGCCGCGCCCCGAAACTGGTATGGCGTCGTCGACGATGCGCCGCCGGAGACCAAGGCACTCATCGCGTCCACCCTGGCGCACGGCCTCGACTACGACGACGAGATGTCCGGCGTCGGCCATCCCAGCGCCATGGTGCTCTCGGCGTTGTTCGCGCTGCCGCGCGCCGAGCCGCTCTCGGGCAAGGAATTGCTTGAGGCCTACACGATCGGCTTCGAGACGATCGTGAAGGTCGCCAAGTCGATAGGGCCCAAGCACTACAAACTCGGCTGGCACACCACGCTCACCGGCGGAGGCTTCGGGGCGACCGTCGCCGCCAGCCGGCTGCTCGGCCTCGACGTTGCCGACACCCGGGTGGCGCTCGGCATCGTCGCGACGTTGGCAGGCGGCCTGCAACGCAACTTCGGCACCATGACCAAGCCGCTGCACAGCGGTTTGGCCGCTCGCAACGGCGTGATGGCCGCCCAGCTGGCGCAGCTCGGGTTCACTGCCAACGACAGCATCCTGGACGGGCCCAAGGGCTTCCTCGACATCTACGGCGCCGGCTCCAGCAAGCCCGAGGCCATCGACACGCTCGGCTCGCCGTGGGGGCTGAAGAGTCCCGGGGTGTCGCTGAAGAAGTACCCGTGCTGCTACGCCACGCACCGGGTGATCGACTCGATCCTGCAGATCCAGAGCGAGCATGACATCGCGCCAGAAGACTTGGCCAGCATCGAGATCGTCGCTCCGACCGATGCGACCATCCCGCTCATCCACAAGAATCCGACGACCGGGTTGCAAGGCAAGTTCAGCATGCAGTACGTTTCCTCGGCCGCGTTCGTCGACCGGCAGATCAAGCTCGACACGTTCAACGACGACTACGTCACCAGGCCCGAAGTTCGTGCGGTCATGGCAAAGGTGGAGGTGCGCGAGGACCCGAAGAACCGGCCCGAGGACCCGACCGCGGCCAACAGCAGCTCGGGCACCGGCGGCTTCTTCGACGTCACCGTCCACACCACCGCCGGCGACGCCTGGCACGTGACCCGCCAATACCCGACCGGCTCGCCGAAGCACCCGCTGTCGTGGGAGGAGAGCCGGGACAAGTTCGCCGACTGCCTGCGCGTCGGCGGCCGGGACGAGACCGTCGGCATGGAGGTGTTCGACCAGCTGGCGAACCTGGAGCAGGTCGACGACGTACATGCGCTGCTGGCGCGGCTGTCCACGGCCCGCTGATGCAGTTCACCGTCGCGGGCCGAACGGCCCTGATCACCGGTGCGGGACGCAACCTCGGCAAGGCGGCTGCGCTCGCACTCGGCGCGAACGGCGCGAAGATCATGTGCGCCTATCAGCAGGACGCGACGGCGGCCGAAGCGGTCGCCGCCGAGATCGAGGCGGCGGGCGGCTCCGCCGTGGCGCATCACGTCGACGTGACCGACGTCGAGGGCACCCGGGCAGCGGTGGCCGAAATCGGCCCGATCGACATCCTGATCAACAACGCCGCGGCCCGGCCGCGCACCAAGATCAAGGACGTCACGGTCGAGGAGTGGGACCGGGTGCACGCGACCAACCTGCGCGGCCCGTTCTTCCTCAGTCAGGCGGTGCTCGGGCACATGGTGACGCAGGGCTGGGGCCGCATTATCAACATCGGCGGCATCGACGCGTACAAGGGCAGCGTGCAGCGGCCTCACGTGGTGTCGTCCAAGCTCGGCCTCGTCGGCCTGAGCCGGGCGCTCGCCAACGAGACCGCCCGATGGGGAGTCACCGTCAACACGGTGGTGCCCGGGCTCATCGACACGCCGCGGTACAACCACGGCTCCGACGACATCGCGAAGATCTGGGAGGAAGGGCTCAAGGACATCCCGGTGGCCCGGCTCGGCACCTCCGAGGACGTCGCGGCCGCCGTGCTGTTCCTCGCCTCCGAACAAGCCGGCTACATCACCGGCCAGGAACTGCTCGTCACCGGCGGCGCACACCCGCTCGTACGACACAGGGCCAGGGAAGGTGAGTACTGAGGCCATGACTCGGTGACGGAGCCGCCGCCGTCGCCGGAGGAGGGCGACCCGCCCGCGCGTTCCATGTGGCGGGTGCTGTTCGACCCGGTCTACGGCCCGTTCTTCCTCGGCAAGCTGCTGGCGACCTTCGGCATGTGGATCAACAACGTGGTCGCGGCGATCGTCGCGTTCCAGATGACCCATTCAGCGCTCATGGTCGGCGTGATCAGCATCGTCCAGTTCGTGCCTCAGACGCTGCTCGCGCCGCTCAGCGGCGCGCTGGCCGACCGCGGTGACCGGCGTCGCCAACTGATCGTCGGACGGATCATCTCCGCCAGCGGATCGATCGTGCTGGGCGTGTGGATCCTCGTCGTCGGCGTGGAGGGCCTGCCCGGCATCGCCCCGGTGCTCGGCGCGACGCTGGTCGTCGGCATCGGTTACACGATCGGGCACCCCGCGATGCATTCGCTGGTCCCCGCGCTCGTGCGGCCGCAGGAACTTGCCACCGCGATAGCGCTCAGCAGCATGCCGTTCACGGTCGCTCGGGCCGTCGGTCCGGCCATCGGTGCGTTGGTGGCCAGCACGGCCGGACCGGGATACGCCTTCCTCATGGCCGCGGCCGGCAACCTGGCCTTCGCGCTGCTGCTGATCCCGCTCAAGGTGGGTGGCCGCGACCCCAGCCGGCGCAAGGCTGACGCGACGGTGCGCGCCGGGTTCGCCTATCTAGGACGCCACGTCGACCTGATGTTGCTCTTGATGGGTGTCGTAGCGATCAGCTTCGGCGCCGATCCGGTACTCACGCTGACGCCGGCCATAGCGGCTGAGTTCGGTGCCGGTTCGAGCGGTGTCGGGGTGATGGTGTCCAGTTTCGGTGTGGGTGCGGCGCTCGCCCTGTTCATGATCCGACGACTGCAGCGCAGGCTCGGCATCGGACAGGCCGCGACGCTGGGGCTGCTGTTGATGGGGGTTGGCAACGTCGGCGTCGCCGCCAGCGGCACCCTGGTGATAGCGGCGGCGTCGTTCGCCGTCGCCGGGGTTGGAATGTCGGTGGCGCTTCCCAGCTTGAGCACCCAGCTTCAGCAGCGGGTATCCGACGAATTCCGAGGCAGAGTAATGGCGCTGTGGATTGTCGCATTCCAAGGGACCAGGCCATTGGCGGCGCTGATGAGCGGAGGTCTCGCCGACGCGACCTCGACCCAGGTGTCGCTGTGCAGCATGGCGACGGTCGTCGCGATGGTGGCCTGGCTGTGCCGTCCGGCGCGGACCGGCTGACTCGAGAGCTGTCGTGAGGCGTTTCGGTCCGGTTGCGGTTTCGGGTACACCAGCCACGCAAAACCGCGCTTTCCGGCCGAGCGCCCGTCCGTCAGCTGGCCACCGATCGACGGTGAAATGGGCTGTTTCACCTGGTTTCTACGCGTCGGGGTCCGTGTGTTCGACTTACTCCACGACGAGCCGGGCAAAGCGAGCCACAAACGTGCACTTGGAGCTGTTCGACGCGACGGCGTATGGCCGCGACGAAGGCCTGCGAGCGGGAACTCCGAGGTTTGGCCAGCAAGGAAGCGCGTGCGTCACCGACGTGCTAAAGCGTGATGTCGAACTTCTGCAGCAGGAAGTCCTTGATCCACTTGGTAACTTCTGGGTCGGGGTTGAGCACCGCCTTTAGAGGCGTCTGGATCTGCTCACCGGTTGCAGGCTGGTTGCCTCCGACGGCTTCTTCGAGGCCGGCAGTGAATTCGGGGTCGGCGATCATCTTGTTGACCGCTTGGTGAAGCTCATTTCGCGCCTCTTCGGGGGCGTCCTTGAACACCCACAGCACATTGGACAGCGCGCGGCTGGCGATGATCGTCTTGTAGGCCTTATACACGATGTCCTCGGGGACCGGCTTGCCGTGCAGGGTCTGGTAGACCTCGGGGACATTGGGCACATCGGGCAGCAGCGGATCGCGGGCGAAGTCACCCTCTGGTGTCATGGGACCGTAGGAGTAGATCGGTGCGATCTCACCGCTCTCGATCTGCGGGGCGAACTCGCGCAGGTACGACTGGGTCGAGTCGGAGTGCAGGTCGACCTCGCCCTGCTGGATCGCGAGTACCAGCGCCTGATTGCTCTCGTAGCCGAACACCGGCTTGTAGTCGACTCCGAGCAGCTCTAATGCCACCACGTTCGGCAGGTCGGTGCCAGACGCCGAGGTGCCGCCGAAGACCGGTTGCCGCGGTCCGCCGATGAGGTCGGATGCAGACTTGATTCCACCGCTTTTGGTATTGCTCATCACGAGCGCGTTGCCACCGAAGGCGATGAGCGGATCGTAGTCGGCGTAGTCGAAGCGCTTCTCGGGATGGCCAAGCAGCTGCAGCAGGGTGGTGCCGTTTCCATTGATGAACAGTTCGGTGCCGTCGTGCTTGCGCTTCTGCGCATACTCGTTGGCGCCGACCAGTTGATTACCGCCGGTGACGTTGTCGATGACGACATCGGGGCTACCGGGTAGATATTTCGTCAGGTAGATCGCGAGGAATCGGCCCGCCGTGTCGACGGTTCCGCCGGCGTCCGTCGGCACGATCAGGTGAATGGTCTTGCC
>CAMFLL010000419.1 GCA_945957405.1 uncultured Mycolicibacterium sp.
GCCGGCAGACGTCGGTTTCGTGGTTCGTGAGGTCTGGCTCTTGCGGCTGCGGGCACTTCTGGCGCGGGCGCACGGCGACGGCGCGGCCTACGCGGAGCTCCGGGATCGTTACCGCGACATGGCGAAAACGCTTGACTTCGAAGGGCACATCGCGTGGGCCGAGGCGATGCCGTAGCAGCCGGCGTCGGTGAGTAGCGTGGGCCCATGGACTATCGATACCTGGGCAACAGCGGACTGAAGATCTCCGAGATCACCTACGGCAACTGGATCACGTTCGGGTCCCAGATCGAGAACAACACCGCGATCGAGTGCGTCCGTGCGGCACTCGACGCCGGTATCACCACCTTCGACACCGCCGACGTCTACGCCAACACCAAAGCCGAATCGGTGTTGGGTGAGGCACTGCGAGGGCAGCGGCGTGAGTCGCTGGAGATCTTCACCAAGGTGTACTGGCCCACCGGGCCCGGAGGGCCGAACGACGTCGGCTTGTCGCGCAAGCACATTCTGGAATCCATCAACGGATCGCTGCGCAGGCTCGAGACCGACTACGTGGATCTGTATCAGGCGCACCGCTACGACGTCGAGACGCCGCTGGAGGAAACCATGCAGGCGTTCGCCGACGCGGTACGGGCCGGCAAGGTGCTCTACATCGGGGTCAGCGAGTGGACGGCCGACCAGTTGCGGGCGGGTCACGCGCTGGCCCAGGAGTTGAACGTGCAGCTGATCTCGAGTCAGCCGCAGTACTCGATGCTCTGGCGCGTCATCGAGGATGAGGTGGTGCCGGCCAGCCAAGAGCTCGGTATCTCCCAGATCGTCTGGTCGCCGATCGCGCAAGGGGTGCTGACCGGAAAGTATCTGCCCGGCCAGCCGCCACCGGCCGGGTCGCGGGCCACCAGCGACAGCGGTGCCGATTTCGTCGCGCGCTTCATGCGCGACGACGTGCTGACCAGGGTGCAGGCGCTGCGCCCGATCGCCGAATCACTCGATCTGACCATGGCCCAACTGGCGGTGGCATGGGTGCTGCAGAACGACAACGTCGCCGCCGCGCTGATCGGCGCGTCCCGCCCCGAGCAGGTCGTCGAGAACGTGAAGGCCTCCGGGGTGACGATCCCGGCGGAGGCGATGGAGCAGATCGACGACGTGCTCGGTGATGTGGTGGAGCGCGACCCGGCCAAGACCGCGGCAAACGCCCCGGCGACTCGGCCGGCCTGACACTGATTCGACGCCGGCGCGCCGCAATCACTACCAGAGATCGCCCACACGCCAATCGCAGATCAACGGTGCCGATTCAGCGAGCCGGCCGGCGGTGTCGGCCGTCGGCAGAACGAAGATCCGATCATCGGGGTGGTAGGTGTCGACGACACCCTGCGGAGTGTCCGCCTGGGTGTGCCCAGCCCAGAGTCGCCACCCTCGTGCGGCGTAAAAGGGTGCCGCGCTCTCAACCGCGTTGAGGGCGCCGAGCTGATGTCGGGTACGGATGATCGCCTCCGCGTGATCCATGACCAGGCGCCCCAGGCCGCGGCCCTGCTGGTCGGCCCGCACGGCGACGCTCTCGACGTAGCCGGTGGCAAAGACCTCGTTGCCGTAGCGCAAACTGCGGGTCACCACTGAGGCGTGAGCCAACATCTCGTCCTCATCGGTGACCATCACGTGCGTGCCGTCGACGCCATGCAGCCAATCATGCGCGCGGAAGCTGTCCGCGAAAGCCGCCCGCACCAGCGCTTCGGCGGTATCAGCATCGTGTTGGCTCATGGACCCTGGCTCGGCGATCACCACATCGACCACCAGGCCAGAATGCCACGCGGGCAACAGAACTCTCCGGACGGCGCGCCGTCTGTGTCGCCGGCAGAAAGGCCGTCGGCGCGTCATCCGATCTTGATGACCACCTTGCCCATGGGGCCGGCGATGAGGCGTTGAAAGGCTTGCGGCAGTTCGGTGAACGCGAACACATGATCGACCTCCGGCCGCGCACCGGAGCGCGCCATGATCGCCACCACCTCTTTCCACGCAGCGTGCTTCTCGCCGACCGTGTAATAGTTCAACGCCATGGGGGCGACCCTGATCCGGCGGGAGAACAGGATGCCGGTGTCGAACTCGGGTACCGGGCCCAGCAGGTTTCCGATCAGGCTGACCCTGCCCTGCTCCCCCAACGTGTCGATCACATCGAGTAGCAACCTACCGCCCAGATTGTCGATCACCATGTTGACTCCGTGCGGACCCACAGCGTCTTTGACTTTGGCGCGCAGGTTCTCATCGGATGCGTCGAAGGTGAACGTCGCACCAATGTCTTTGAGGCGCTGCTGCTTTTCCTCGCTCCGCGACAGCGCCACGACGGTATGACCCAGCGCTGATGCGAGCTGCGTGGCAGCGACACCGACTCCTCCGGAGGCACCGGTGATCAACACCACCGATCCTGGCGTGAGTGGCTCCCACAAGGTCAGCGCGAAGTACGCCGAGAGGTAATTGAGGGTGGCACCTGATGCCTGTTCTTCAGTCCACCCGTCGGGGATGTCCACCAGGTTGGCGGCCGGCAGGGAAACGCGTTCGGCAAGGCTGCCCCACCGCGTGAGTCCGGTGTCGCCGCGCAAGATGACACGTCGGTCACCGACGTGCACGTCGTCGACGCCGTCGCCCACGTCGATGATCGTGCCCACTCCGTCTCGGCCCAGCACGTGTGGTGGCGGCGGGTAGACCGGATAGGGATAGACCTTGTCGAGGAGCATCCTGTCGCCCTGGCTCAGCGCGGCGTAGTGCACCTCCATCACCACTTCACCCTCGGCAGCGGGTGGGTCCGGCGCCTCGTCGAGACGCAGATGTTGCACACCGGGGTTGCCATCCCACAGCCACGCCTTCACGCTCGTCCTCCTTCGGGATCGGTCCCTGCCCGCGCGCGACTTGAGGCCACAGCGCACAACGTCGATCGTATGAAGACCGAGCCCTCCGGCCCACGCCGACGATGGCCATCCATGGATACAAACAAGCCAATCTTTGGTCGACGAGCGAGGTGCGGCTGATGTCGTCAGGAACCCGATGCACCGCGCGATGACATCAACGTCGTGCTGTTGTTCATTTTCGGGTTCCTCGCGGCGCGCCGGAGCGGTTCGTCATGGCGGGGAACCATCCTGTTCGCGTTCATGAACGCCTTCCTGGGCTGGCTCATCATCTTCGTCGAGTAGCGGCACGCCGGCTTTCGTCGAGTCGGCGACGCGTTTTGTGGCCCACGCTGTCGACGAAGCGCCGATAGTAAAGTCATGCTGTCACGCTGGGGGGACGACATGCCAGATCGCACTGACTCACAGCGGCAGCTGAGCTATGACGCATTCATCTCATACGATCACGACGATCGAGCGATCGCAGCCGGAATTCAGAAGGGGCTGCATCGTATCGGGCGGAAGCTCGGAAGGCTGCGGGCGCTCACGGTATTCCGCGATGCCACCGACTTGACTGCGAGCCCAGATCTGTGGGGCAAGGTCACCGAGGCCATGGATCGGTCGCGGTACCTGATCGTGGTGTTGTCGCCACAATCCGTGCAGTCGGTTTGGGTGGGTCGAGAAGTTGCGCACTGGCTGCAGCGCAGAGGATCTGATCAGCTGATGATGGTGGTCGCTGACGGCACCCTCGAATGGGACGACAGCACAGGCAGTTTCGATCCGCAGCGTTCGAAAGTACTCCTGCCTGCGCTGGCCGGACCAGGTGTGTTCTCAGCTCAGCCGTTCTATGTCGATGTCAGCGGCGACGCCCCATGGAACCCCGCCGAACCGTTGTTCCGGGAGAAACTCACCGACCTCGCCGCGCCGATTCACGGCAAGCCCAAATCAGAACTGTTCAGTGAGGACTTGCGTGAGCAGCGACGGTTCGTTCGACTACGACGCGCCGCCGTCGCCGCGCTCGCCATCTTGTCGGTGGTGGCGATCACCGGTGCTGCCATCGCCTTTACCCAATGGAATGAGGCCGTCGACCAACGGAACGAGGCGTTGGCACTGGGATTGTCTGCGGCATCTCGAGATGTCGTCGGCAGTAACGCGGCGATCGCCATGGCGCTCGCCGCCGAGGCCAGCCGCGCGACGCCGGCCCCGGTCTGGCAGGCCGACGGCGCGCTGATCAACGCCCGTATCGCACTCAGTAGGCATGCGGCGCAACAGGTCAGGGGTCCGCTCAAAGGCCACGACGGCGCGGTGCATTCGGTTGCGTTCAGTCCCGATGGCGCCGTAGTGGCGTCCGCGTCGTCGGATCGAACGGTGCGGATGTGGGACGCGGCAACCGGCGACCCGGTGAGTGATCCGCTGATCGGCCACGACGTCGCGGTGGGTGCGGTGGCGTTCAGCCCCGACGGCAGTCTGCTCGCTTCGGTCGACCAAGGTGGCACGGTCAAATTCTGGGATGCCAAGAGCGGCAATGCAGTCGGTGATGTTGGCGACACCGGACCGCATGAGGCCCCGTTCGAGCAGATTTCGGTGAGCGCACTGGCGTTCAGTCCCGATGGAGCCAGGCTGGCGTTCGCCGGCACCGACGGTGCGGTACACCTCCTCGACGTCGCATCCCGTAAGCAGCTTGTCCGCCCACTCAACAGTGACGCCACGTCGGTCGCGTTCAGTCCTGATGGTCGCGTCCTGGCCACTGGCGAGGCTGACGGCGCCGTGCGCCTGTGGGACCCGGCGACCGGTCTGGCAATCGGTTCACCATTGGTCGGCCACATCGCGTGGGTGAATGCCGTGTCGTTCAGCCCGGATGGTCGCGTCGTGGCCTCGGCGGGCGCCGACGGCACCGTGCGGTTGTGGGATCTCGCGGAACATCGGCAGATTGGTGACCCACTCGACGCCGACTCGGGCGAGGTGTCCTCCGTGGCGTTCAGCCCCGACGGCCGGACGCTGGCGTCCGCCAACGCCGACCGAACGCTGCAGCTGTGGAACGTCGCGGACCGTGGGCGCATCGGCGGGCCCATCCTCGGACATGTCGATTCGGTGTCGTCGGTGGCGTTCAGCCCCGATGGGCGCACACTTGCCTCCGGCAGTGCCGATGGGACTGTCCGGCTCTGGGACACGGCTCCCGTTGCGCCCCTCGCCGAGGCGCTGAGTGACCCGGCCGGTCATGCGTCGGCGGTGGCGTTCAGCGCCGATGGAAGGTGGTTGGCAGTGGGCGCCGACGGCGGCGCGGTTCGGTTGTGGGACTCGTCGACTCGGCGGCAGTTCGGAAACGCGCTCGCCGACTCGTCGCCCGTCACCGCCTTGGCTTTCGGTCCCGACGGCCGAGTGTTGGCCGTCGCCCATGCCGACGGTCACATTCGCCTGTGGGATCCAGCCGGCCATGCGGCGATCGGTCCACCCGTCACCGGTCACCGATCGTCGGTCGGTTCAGTCGCCTTCAGCCCGGATGGCACCGTGCTTGCCTCCGCCGATGCCGACGGCATCGCGCGCCTGTGGAACGTCTCCGAAGGTCAGCTGACTGAACGTGCCTTGGTCGGCGACACCGGCGAAACGAACACTGTGGCGTTCCGGCCCGACGGGAATCAACTGGCGACGGCTGGCACCGACGGCGTCGTGCGGCTCTGGGATCCGCACGATGGCCACCAGGTGGGTGCTCCGATCACCGGTGTCAGCTACTGGGTCACGTCGCTGGCCTACAGTCCGGATGGTCGGCTCTTGGCTGCCGCAGGTGCGGACGGCACCATCCGCCTCCTGGATCCGGCCAGTGGTCAGCCCCACGGCGAGCCGCTGGTGGGGCACAAATTTCCGGCATACGCGGTGGCCTTCAGCCCCGGTGGAACCTGGGTCGCATCCGGCGGCGACGACGGCACGCTGCGGTTGTGGGATCTCGCGAGCCGCCAACAGATCGCCGATCCGCTCAGTCCCGATGTCATCGAGGCTGGCACACTTCCCGACGACGTGTCTGACATCGCGTTCAGCCCCGATGGGCGGCAGCTGGTCTCGGTGAGTTCCTCTGGCGCCGTGTACTTTTGGGGGTCACTCTGGGATGCGAACGTGGCGTGCTCGCTGGCGGAGCCCTACGTCACGAG
>CAMFLL010000420.1 GCA_945957405.1 uncultured Mycolicibacterium sp.
CGGGTGGGCAGCCTCCGGGTGTTGGGGCTGGGGCGGTGGGGGTCGGGAGGCAGTCGGGTGGGCAGCCTCCGGGTGTTGGGGCTGGGGCGGTGGGGGTCGGGAGGCAGTCCGGTGGGCACGCTTCGAGTTTCGGCGCCTGCGCAGGCGCCGTGCCAGTGGGTCTGCACAGTGGCGGGCACAGATCGAGCGTCGGTGTCGGAATGCACAGTGGTGGGCAGATATCCGGGGGAGCCGCCGGTTCCACGTTGTTGACCAGCAGCTGCTCGGTGCGCAGTTCGGCGCCCGTGGCGGGGTGGTTGAGGCCTGGATTGACGCCGATGGTGACGATCACCGCCGTGGCGCATGCGGCGAGGCCGACAGCGGCAAACCATGATTTGATCGCCGCGCGGTGTGCTGCGGACCGTGGTGCGATGGTTCTGAGGTTCATGTCGGCCGCCCTGTGGTGGATTGCCAACGGTAACCGTAAAGCGGCCGTAACTGGCGGGAATGAGCAAACTTTCGCGATGAATAATGAATGCAAAACTCGCCATCAGATCACTGCGGCGGATGGCCACTGATCACGCGTTGAGGCTTTGCGCATGGCGGCCGACAGGGCGGTCTCTGGCAAACCCGATTCGACGGGCGGGTCCACACTCGTGGGGACCGGCGGGTGGCGCTGGGCGCGTAGCTGAGGAGATGGCGATGACATTCGGCCGCCCCATTGGTCAGTACATGAGACAGTCACCGTCAGCAGCGAAAGGATTCTCATGACCGCGAGCACCGACGAGCGCTACGTCGTCACTCACACCATTGACGCGAGCCCTGCGAAAGTCTTCGCCGTTCTCACCGACCCGGCACGCCACAACGAGACCGAGCCCGGTGACTGGGTACGTGACGCGATCGATCCTGCGCCCATCACCGACGCCGGTCAGATCTTCGTGCTGAACATGTTCCTCGAACAGGCCGGCGGCCACTACGTCATGCACAATCTGGTGACCGATTTCGAGGCGGATCGGACTATCGCATGGCTGCCAGGCCAGCTCGATGATGCCGGTGAAATCGCACCGGGCGGGTGGAGTTGGCGCTACGATCTCGCGCCCAATGGCGACGGCACCGATGTGACGCTCACCTACGACTGGACCGGCACGCCGCAGAGTTTTCGCGACGCGATCGGCGGGATGCCCCCGTTCCCAGAGGAGTTCATCGCCGAGTCACTGCGTTCGCTCGATCGCGCGGTGCAGAAGTAGGTCGCTTCAGCGTCGCTGTGTAACCGTCGATCAGCGCGGTCAGGATGCGCTGAAGGCGGGCGGTGACGTCGAAGACCGCCAGCCCCATGGCGGGATCACTGCGGTAAAGTTCCATGATCTCGGCGGCAGGCGTGGCCATCTGCCACATGGCGCCGGCCATCGATGTGGCGGTCGCGATGACGTCGACGGCCTGCTCGTCGGACATCGCCGTCCGGATCCTCCGCAGCTCGGCGACGATCTTGTCAACGACGTCGTGGGTGACGAGCTTGAACGCGCGCACCTGCTCGACCGACACGTTGCGCTCGAGGTTCAGTGGCGCCTGCGCCAGCAGGTCGCAGAAAAATGTTCGTGCGCATAGTGTTTCGGCGAGCGCAGCGGCGATGTCGCCGGCGGGGGAGGTGGCGTCGAGGTCCGCCAGGCGCGACAGCACCGTCGCGGACCACTCCTGCCAGGCGGTGGCGGTCAGGCGCAAGAAGATCTGCTCGCGGGTCTCGAAATAGCGCAGCAGGGCCGATTTGTGCATGCCCACGGCGGCTGCGATATCGGTGAGGGTGATGTCGCGGATACCGCGTTCCGCCCCGAGGCGGCCGGCCGCGTCGAGGATGGCCGTCTCCCGCTGCTGTTTGGCTTGCGCCGAGCGTGCCCGCTGGAAATCCGGCGCCATCATAGGGCGATTTTAGCGTGTGCCCCCTGTGTTGCAAAACACCGTTGCGTTAATAATGCAACAGTGTTGTACTAAGTGCATGTCCGTTTGGTTGATAACTGGGTCCTCACGTGGCTTCGGTCGCGAACTCGTCACTGCCGCGCTCGCCGCGGGCGATCAGGTCGTCGCCACCGCACGGCGGCCGGCAGACCTCGCCGACCTCGTCACCCAGGGTGGCGACGCGATCCTGCCTATTGCGCTCGACGTCACCGACTCCGAAGCGGCGCGCGCCGCGATAGCTGCCGGCGCCGAGCGGTTCGGTCGCATCGACATCGTCGTCAACAACGCTGGATACGCCAATGTCGCACCCATCGAGACAGGGGATGACGCGGACTTCCGCGCACAGTTCGACACCAATTTCTGGGGTGTGTACAACGTGTCGCGGGCTGCGGTGGCGCAGTTGCGTGCCCAAGGCGGCGGGACGATCGTGCAGTTCTCCTCGGTGGGCGGCCGGGTGGGCGGTTCGCCGGGGATCGCGTCATATCAAGCGGCGAAGTTCGCCGTCGACGGGTTCAGTCGCGTGTTGGCCGCGGAGACCGCACCCTTCGGCATTCGGGTGATGGTGGTCGAACCCAGCGGATTTGCGACCGACTGGGCCGGCGCCTCCATGACAGTCCACCCGGTGCCCGACGAATACGACGCCACTGTCGGCGAATTCAACCGCAGGGTGCGGGGCGGCAACACCGGATCGGCCGGCGATCCCAGCCGCGCGGCGCAGATCATCGTCGACACCGTGAAGCGTAGGCACGTGCCGTCGCATCTGCTGGTCGGTGTCAACGCCGTCGACATGGCGATCGACTACTCGCAGCGGCAGCTCGACGAGGCCCGTCGGTGGGCTGACGTCGGTCGCTCGGCCGATTTCGGGCAACCGTTCCCGGTGGCGTACCCCGTCGACGAGTGAGCGTCAGGCCTGCACCTGCGACCAGTACTGCCGTTCCCGTTCGGTGAACTCGTTGCCGATGATCGCACCGAACGCGGCGGCGTCCCTGGCGAATCTGACCGGTGCATCAGGTGATGCGTCGGGGCCTTCGAGTCGAAAGCAGCTGGGGGCCAGCGGCCCGAACAGCAGTGCTCTGTGCAGGTCGGGCCAGCGTCTCAGGTCAGGTTCGACGCCGGCCGCGCGCGCAAAAGTCAAGGCCGTCATGTTCATCTGTGTTTTCTGGGACCCACCGCGGCGTGCCCGGTAGGCGGCAACGGCTGCGCGCCGGTCTGCGTCGGTGTGCGCTGCCGTGACGCCCGACCATTCGTAGGCGATCCATCGGGCCTGTAGCTCCAGCGGGACGAAATATCCTCCCGACTGATCCCACATTCCCATGAACGCCAGCCCGGGGAGATCCGGATGGAATGTGTGCCTGTCGGCGTCGAGGTGGTCAGTATCGAGGTCGAGCACCGTGCGGATGCGCTCGCTCAGGATCGGCAGGTGCAGGGTGAAGCCTGTACCGAACAGGATTCCGTCGAAATCCTCTGCGCTCCCGTCATTGAACGTCACCGTCTGCCCGTCGATCGATGTCATCCACGGCCGCAATGTGATTCGCCCTTCGCCCACCAGGGGTAGGAAGTCCTGGCTCAAGGTGACCCCCGCGGCGAACAGCGACGGGTCTGGCGTGGGCGCCCCGTACTGTTCGGGGCTGCCGCCGGCCTCGACGACGATCTCCTTGAGCTGGCGACCCACCTCGATGGGTGGCAGCGTGTCGGCGGCCAAGACACCGTATCTGGTGAAGATGCGGTGATCCGACGGCACTCCCGCGGCGAATTTGGGCAGCACGTACCGCTGCCTGCGCTGCGCGACCACTATGCGCGCTGCGCCCAGATGTGCCAGCCCGGTGGCCAATTCGAGGGCGCTGATCGCGCCGCCGGCCACCAGGACCCGCTGGCCGAGGTAGCGTGTCGGTTCGCGGTAGTCGAACGTGGTCCCCGCCCCAGCCGTGCCCGAAAACGATGAGAGCCCGGGAACTGGCGGCGTATGGGGCGCTTGAAACCGGCCGGTGGCGACGACAACGCGGTCGAAGTATTCGTCCCTTCCGCCATGACGTACCAGCCATCGGGCGTCGGACCGGTCGACGTACTCGACCCTGGTGTCCAGTCGAAGGTGTGACGTGAGGCCGAATTTCTCGGCGTAGCGGTGCAGGTAGTCAAGGATCTGTGTGGCGGGCGGATGGGACAGGGCGCCGTCGTGATCGAGGTCGCTGAATGCCGTGAGGATCCGGCTGGTGTTGGTGTGCATGGTCGACCACACCCCACTGGACCCGGGTTGCCCCGCCCATTGGCCGCCGAGCGTCGGGCCTTGTTCGAAGATGGTCGGTTCGAAACCCGCCGCGACTAGCCATCGCGCCGCCACTAGCCCACCCGGCCCAGCTCCGATGACGGCGACGCGTCCGGGACCATGCGTGGAGATGCTCATGGGTTCACCATTCCCCGTGAGCAGACGCGAGGTCGCACATTTGGCGGCGATTCGTGCGAGTTGGTGTCTGCTCGCGGGGAGTGGTCCGGCGGTGCGGTCTCAGCTTCGGGAGTGCTCGAGGTACGCGACGATGGCATTGGTCAGGCCGCGGCGCGCTTCGTCGAGGTCGTAGTAGCTGCCGAGCTGGCGCTCGGAGACGATACCCCGCATGGCTCCCGGGATGAAGGCCGCCACCTCGCGTACCCGGTTCGGGTCGACGTCGAGGTCGGCAAAAGCGTTCTGGCAGGCTCGAATCCAGGCGTCACCCCACGACGACAGCTCAGCGGCAGTGCGCGGGTAGAGGCGTTCGAGTTCGGTCCGGTCGCTGGGTAGCGCGGCGCGCAGGTTTTCGATCGCACGTGAATGGGTCGAGGTCAACCCGTCGTACAACAGGTCGATGATCGCAGCAACACGGGTGCCCAGCGGAATGGCACCGGCCGTCGCGGCAGCCGCGATGTCACCGCGGCGCTCGGCGGAGTGGTGCAGGACCGCCGCCCAGAATCCGTCGACATCGCCGAACTGATACTTCACAGCGCCCCACGTCGCGCCGATCTCCTTGGCAATTCGACTGGCCGACACCGCGCCCGGATCGCCGGAAGCCAGGGAGCGCAGCGCTGCGTCGAGCATGTTCTCGCGCGTCGCGAGGCCGCGGCGGTTGCTGCGCCTGCCCTCGGTGCCTGCGACGGTCATGCAGTGATGGTAATCGTTCGGATTCGGTTTCACAGTGCCCACTATTATTTTTTGATAGCCGGCACTACGATTCCGGTCATGGCCAAACCGCCACTGTCGATGAAGCCGACCGGATGGTTTCAGGTTGCATGGTCGCAGGAGATCGCCGTCGGTGATGTCCACACGATGAAGTACTTCGACCGCGAGATGGTCGCCTGGCGCGCCGAATCCGGTCGGCTCACCGTCATGGACGCCTACTGTGAGCATCTCGGTGCACACCTGGGATTCGGCGGACATGTCGAGGGTGATGTCATCGAGTGTCCGTTCCACGGGTGGCAGTGGAACTCCGAGGGCCGCAACGTCTGCATCCCCTACGAGAATCGGCCCAACCGCGGGCGGCGCATTCGGACCTACCCCGTCACGGAGTGCAACGAGTCCGTGTACATCTGGCATGACGTCGACAATCGGGAGCCCTACTTCGACGTGCCCGATGTGTTCTCGAGCTTCGATGACACCAGCAGCGCCGCCGACTATTACCCCCAGCAGCGGTTGTTCCGGGCGACCCTCGAATTGCACCCGCAGTATGTCCTCGAAAACGGTGTCGATTTCGCACATTTCAAATTCGTCCACCAGACTCCGATTGTGCCGGTCTTCACTCGGCACGACTTCGCCGAGCCAGTGTCCTACGTCGACTTCACGATCACGTTCGAGGGTGACGACCAGCAGAAGATCGAGGACATCAACAGCGGGGTGGAAGCCATCAACGGCGGTCTCGGCATCGCGGTCACCAAGAGTTGGGGCATGGTGGACAACCGCACCATATCGGCCATCACCCCGGTCGACGAGCGCACCTCCGATGTTCGCTTCATGGTCTACATCGGCCGAACGCCGGGCGTCGCCAACGCCAGCCGCCAGCAGCGGGCCGCGTTGAAAGCCAAAGAGTTCGGCGAAGAGGTGATC
>CAMFLL010000421.1 GCA_945957405.1 uncultured Mycolicibacterium sp.
TCACCGGGAAGGCATTGGGCCTGCACCCTGACGTCGACGTCGTGAGCTTCACAGGATCCACCGAAGTCGGTCGGATGTTCTTGAAGTACGCCGCCGAGAGCAACCTCAAGCAGATCGCTTTGGAGATGGGCGGCAAAAGCCCGCAAATAGTGTTCGCCGACATGCGCGACGAGTTGAAGAACGTCGCGGAGGACCTGTCCGGCGCCGCGTTCTGGAACGGTGGGCAGAACTGCTCGGCGGGGTCGCGAATCCTGGTCCACAACAGCATCAAGGCCGAATTCGTCGGCCACATGGTCGAATTGGCGAATGCCAAGGTGGTGGGGGATCCCCAGAATCCGTCGACCGAGATCGGGCCGCTGATCGAGCCCGGCGCGAAGGAACGGGTGCTCCGCTACATCGATGGCGCCAGAGCCGATGGAGCCACCGTGCACGGCGGTCAATCCATCCTGGAGGAAACGGGTGGCAATTTCGTCGCGCCTGCGGTCATCGACGAAGTCGATCCCCAGGCCGCGGTGGTCCGTGACGAGATCTTCGGCCCCGTCGTCGCCGTCGTCGGGTTCGATACCGAGGAAGACGCGATCCGGCTGGCGAACGACACCGAGTACGGGCTGGCCGCCAACGTGTGGACACGGGACATCAACGTCGCACTGCGCGTCGCGCGTGCGGTGCGCGCCGGCACCGTGGCGGTCAACGGTTTCAGCGAAGGCGACATCTCGACACCCTTCGGTGGCTTCGGCCTCTCGGGCTTCGGCGGCCACGACAAGGGCCTGGAGGCCTTCGACCAGTACAGCGAGCTGAAGACGATCTGGATCACCCTGCATTGAGCAGAATTTGATCGGTGATAGGTAGAATATTACCGATCACCGGTGATACACTAACTGCACAAGAACTTCCAGTCTCCCTCGTGAAGGAACCGTCATGACCCAAAAGCCCTGGCACGGAATCGTTGTCGCCTCCACCTTGCCGTTCAAAGACGACCTGTCGGTGGACTACGACCGCTTCGCCCAGCACGTCCGCTACCTCGCCGAGCACGGCGTGGACGGCATCACGCCGAACGGCTCCCTCGGCGAATACCAGGTGCTGACACCGCAGGAACGGGCCCGCGTGGTCGAGGTGGCCGTCGAAGCCGCCCCCGACGGATTCAGCGTCATCCCCGGGGTCGGCGCCTACGGCGCGGCCGAAGCACGGCGCTGGACCGAGCAGGCCCAGGCCGCCGGCGCGCACGCCGTGCTGGCGCTGCCGCCCAATGCCTACCGCGCCGGCGATGACGAGGTGCTGGCGCACTACCGCGAGATCAGCAACGTCGGGCTGCCGATCGTGGCCTACAACAACCCCTTCGACACCCGCGTGGACCTGACCGCCGAACTGCTCTCGCGGCTCGCCGAGATCGACACCGTGGTCGCGGTCAAAGAGTTCTCCGGCGACATCCGCCGGATCACCGCCATCGGGCGACTCGCTCCGCAACTCGACGTGCTCTCCGGCGCCGACGACAACGTCTTGGAGGCCACCCTGCTCGGCGCGGTCGGCTGGATCGGCGGCTTCTCCAACGCCCTACCCGCCCAGTGCGCCAAGATCTACGAATACGGCACCACCGGCCAACTCGACAAGGGCCGCGCCCTCTACCGCCAGTTGCAGGCCGCGTTCTTCTGGGACACCACCCACCAGTTCGTCCAAGCCATCAAACTGGCCCAAGACGTCGCCGGCGGCTACGGCGGACCCTGCCGCGCACCCCGCGGACCCCTGCCCGACGACATCCGCGCCCAAGTCATCAAAGACGTCGAACAAGCCCTGGCCGCCGACCTCTGAGTTCTCCACCGCCACAACGATGATGCCCGCCTCCGCCGCGGAGGCGGGCATCACCAGGTCGGTATCCGGGTTGCGGCAGGATGAGGAGAGAATGAAAGAGATCGCTGATTTCCTCGCCGCCCACGACCCCTACGACCGGCTCGACGACGCCGACCTGAGGCGCCTGGCTGCCACCGTCGAAGTGGAGTACTTCGCCGCCGGCGTCACCATCGTCGAGGCCAATTCGCCCGTCCTCGATCGCCTGTTCGTCGTCCGAACCGGATCGGTTGACATCGTCGACGACGGCGGCGTCATCGACGTCCTCGGTCCCGGCGACACATTCGGCCACATCTCCGTGTTCTCCGGTCAACCACCGCCGCTGACCGTGCGAGCCACCGAAGACACCCTGTGCTATCTGCTCGACGACCCGCGCAACGTCCTCGAACATGCTGAGCTGCTGTCGTTCTCCCATTACGGCACGCAGATCGCCCGTGACCGCCTGGTCTCCTCGGGCGGCACGTTCAGTCAACTCGAGCGTCCCATCGGTGAGGTGATGCATCCGATCACGTGGTGCCGCCCCGACGACACCATCCGCGATGTCGCACGCCGCATGACCGAGGATCACCGCTCGTGCGCGGTGTTCCGGCGCGGTGACGACATCGGCATCGTCACCGACGACGACTTCCGCCGGCGCGTGGTCACCGGCGAGGTCGGAATCGACGCCCGCATCGACACCATCGCCTCACTGCCTGCCTTGACGCTGTCGACCGACCGCACCGTCGGCGCCGCCTACCTGTTCATCTTCGAACACGGAATCCATCACCTCGTCGTCGTCGACGGCACCACCGGGCAACCGGTCGGGATCGCCCGGATCGTCGACATGGTGGCCACCGAGGTCCGTCATCCGTTGATGATCCGGGCATCGACCGGTGCCGCGACCACGCTGGCGCAGCTTCGCGAATCCGCTCAGATGCTCACCCCGACAATGCTCGAACTGTGGGATACCGGCGTGCCAGCCGACCATTTCGGGGCCCTCCTGGCCGCCATGATCGAGGCGATCTTCGCCAAGGCGGTGGCGCTGAGCGGCACCGGCTCGCCGTTGCCGGATCTCGATTGCGCATGGATGCTGCTGGGCTCGGTCGGCCGCCGCGAGCCACTACCGAACTCTGACGTCGACACCGCCCTGGCATGGGCACCGCGATCCGCCGACGTGGCGGTGCCGACACGCAACGACGTCAGCACCGCGACCGAACCGGTCATGCATGCTCTGGAGGAGTGCGGTCTGCGCACGTGCCCACAGGGGCTCAACGCCTCGTTTCCGCTGTTCAACCGCTCCGTCGCCGACTGGCGGGAGGCGGCCGAGCGATGGCGCCAGAATCCCGACAACCCCGACGAACTCCTCCTGGCCGCCACCATGCTCGATGCGCGGCCCATCACCCGGCCGATCCTGACCCGGCCGTTGCGTACCGCCTTGACGTCCGGGCTCGGCCGTAATCAGTTCACCCGCGCCCTGACCCGGCTCTCGATCGCAAGCCGCCCGCCCCGGGGGTTCGTCCGCGGGTTCGTCGCCGACCACTTCGGTGAGCACAAGAACCACCTCAACATCAAGAAGGCCGGCATGCGGCCCATCGTGAGCCTGGCGCAAGCCTTGGCACTGCAGACCGGTGACCTCAGCGGCTCGACCACCGATCGACTCGACCGGGCGCGCCGCTCCGGTCTGCTCACCGCGGACGACGCCGAATCACTCAAGACGGCGTTCACCCTGTGCTATCAGCTGTCGATCGACTACCAGATGCAGGCCATTCGCGACCACCGTGCCATCGAAACCACTGTCGATCCCACGTCACTGGACAGCCTGGAGCGACGCCATCTGCGCGACGCCTTCCGCGTGATCGCCGCGGTCCAGGACAAGATCGCGGCCCGCTCGACATATCTGTTCGACGCCGGTCACGATGCGTGACCTGCTGCGCCGCAAGGCCAGTCGCGCCCCCACCGGCCGGGCCGTGGCGCGGTCCTGGCGTGATGACGACTTGTGGGCGGTCGACCTCGAACTGACGGGCCTGGACCTCCGGCGTGACCAGATCATCTCCTACGGCGCAGTTCCGATTCGGCACGGCCGAATCCACCTGGCTGACGCGCTGTACGGACTGGTCGGTATCACCGAGCCGGTTCCGCCCCGGTCGTCACGCATCCACGGCATCCGGACGCAAGATCTCGAATCGGCGCCGGCGCTGGATCACGCTGTGGCGGAGCTGCATTCGAACATCGGCCCCAGTCCGATCGTCGCGCACTGCGCGGTCATCGAGCGGACGTTGCTGCGCAGCGCGTACCGCAGGTGTGGCCGCACACTGTCCAATGAATTCGTCGACACCGCAGTGCTCGCGCAGGCGGCCATCGACGAACGGTTCGACGGCGGCTCCATCGCACTGGAATACGCCGCGCACGCACTGGGTGTGCCCGTGCACCGCCCCCACCACGCCCTGGGTGACGCCGTCACCACCGCACACGTGTTGCTCGCGCTCGCCACCCGACTGGAACGCGGCCTCGGCGGCGCCGCGCTGACAACGGCCGCCTTGATCGACGCATCGGTGCGCTGACAGACGTCACACCATGCGCTCGCCGCGGCGCGACAACGCCGCTACGTGGGTAGACAGGAATGTCAGATGTAACATGGTACGTAGAACACCGGTGCTGGGGTTTGCCGGGTCCACGCCGAGGAGGATTTGCGATGCTGAGTACGACAGCCAGCCTGAAGCAGCCGAGTCTGCGCGATCAAGCGCTGCGCGTGATTCGCGAGGGCATGGTGTCCGGCGAGCTCGCGCCGGGGGAGATCTACTCTGCGACGGCGCTGGCCAACCAGCTCGGAGTGTCCGCGAGTCCCGTCCGAGAAGCGATGCTCACCCTGGTCAATCAGGGACTAATGGAAGCCGTGCGTAATCGCGGTTTCCGGGTGCTACCGCTCGATGACAACGACCGGCGCGAAATCTACGAGATGCGCACACTTCTGGAGATTCCGGCGACCGCGGCGCTGGCCGGCCGGCAGGAGATCGTCGACCAGTACCAGACGTTCAAGGACATCGCCGAGGAGATCGTCGACTCGGCGCGCCAAGGCGACCTGATCAATTACTTGGACGCCGACCGCCGGTTTCACTTGGGACTCTTGGCTTTCGGGAACAACGCGCGACTCGTCACGGCCATCGACGGCCTGCGCGACAACACCCGTCTCTACGGCCTGAAGAATTTGTCGGACAACGGCACCCTGGTCGCCTCCGCCGAAGAGCACCTGCCGATCCTGGATGCCATCGTTGCCGATGCACCGGACAAGGTCCGTGAGTTGATGCAGCACCACCTCCGGCACATCAGCGGCGACTGGGCCGATCCCGGGTTCGAACAGCCCTGACCGGGCGGAAACCCCGGGGTGGTCAGTCCACACCCCGGGGTCTTCGGTCCGTACCGCCGTCGGCGGGTCAGCTCAGTGCGCGCTCGGCGTCCTGACTGGTTTCTTCGGTCGGGGTGGTTCCCGCCGCATGTTCGGCCAGGATGCCCATCTTGCCGCGGCGGGTGAACCAGTACACCGCGAACGCCAGCCCGAGCATGACCGCCGGCGCCAGAACGCCACCCCATTGCAGGTACCAGTGGAACGGCTCGGCGGGGTTGTAGACAGCGGGCCGCGGCCAGGCGATGTTGATGATCATCACGACCGCCCACACCACGGCCAGCACCGCGACCACGGGACCCAGTTTGCCGAGCGTGAAATATCCCTTCGGCGGCCGGCTCCACTGACCCGAGACCCTCTTCGCGGCGAACGGTGCCACCACCAGCAGGTAGGACACCAGGGCGAGGATGATCGTGGTGCCGCTGACCACCAGGAAGATCTGCGGCTGACCCATGTTGAACAGCAGGATGAGGATGGCGATGGCGGCCACGAGGATCGTCGGCACAACGGGGACCTTCACGCGCTTGTTGACCTTCGACACGAAACGTGAGCCTGGGAAGGCGTTGTCACGCGCCATGGCGAACATCAGATTGACCGCACCGGTCTGATTCGCCATGCCGCAGACGAACACCGCGAATGCGCCGCAGATCAAGAAGATGTCGCCGATGGTGTCGCCGAGGGTGCTCTTCACGATGTAGGTCAGACCACCCGACGCGATCTCCTCGGAGCCCAGGTCTTTGAC
>CAMFLL010000422.1 GCA_945957405.1 uncultured Mycolicibacterium sp.
CTTGTTGGTGAAGGTGATGGCCAGCACCTGTCCGACACCCACGTCGCGGGCCGCAAGCAGGTAGGCGATCCGGCGCGTCAGCACCGCCGTCTTTCCCGAACCCGCGCCCGCGACGATCAGCAGCGGGGACCCCTCGTGCAGCACGGCCTGGCGTTGCTGGGGATTGAGCCCTTCGAGGAGTTGATCGGTTTCGCTCGTGATCGTCATAGCGCTCCCAAACCTACCGCTCGGGGACGACAGTCTCGACAACGCAACCACGTGCATTTTTGCGGAGTCGGACCCTTGGTGGCACACTCATTCCGTGCTCAATGCGCAGCGTCGATTTTTTTACGGGTACCGGCCAGCGGTGCCCGTGGTCTAGCTGCTTCCCAGAGCCCCGCGGTCCGCTTCTGAGATCCGGGGCTCCTCTGTTGTGTGAGGCCCGATATCGGATGAGACCAGATCCCACCAACAGCGAGGAAAACCCCATGAGTGCAGAAGCCACCGATCAAGTGCCGAACATCGACGATCTCCGTCTCGAGATCGACCGCCTGGACGCCGAGATCCTTGCCGCCGTGGCGCGGCGCACCGAAGTATCCAAGGTGATCGGCAAAGCCCGGATGGCCTCCGGAGGCACCCGACTGGTGCACAGCCGCGAAATGAAGGTCATCGAGCGCTACAGCCAGCTCGGACCAGAAGGCAAAGACCTCGCCATGCTGCTTCTGCGCATGGGACGCGGCCGCCTCGGGCACTGACACGCCAACTGCCTGCGTCGAGGCTGTTTTTCTAGTTCCGACGGCAAGGGAATCCCGGAAACCCCATCGGTGGCCAGCAAACTCTGGCTGGTGAACCTGATAAAAACCTGAGGTGAAGCTGAGCAACGCGTGAATCTCCTCGTCACGCCGCTGACAGGAACTGTTGTCACAGTTCGATAACGCACTTTGCATTCAACGTTTCCGTCAATATGACGCCATTTCCCCGGCCGATACACGGCATTGCACAGCGATTGTCACCCGATCCGATCCGAAGTTAGCCAGCGGAAGTCTTCCCCGCGCAACATGCACAAGAACACCAAGGTGACGTCGCGGTCAATTATTGCTGTAACCACAGCGGCCTCATTCAACCTCGGCCTGGCGGAAAATACTTAGCAATCGGCAACTGAATAAAATTTCCCTCGGGAAAGTTATTTTCGACGGAAAAGCGCTGCCGTTTCTCTACCCTCAGCAACAGCGCATCTTGTACTTATTCGCAACGCTCGCAGCGGCGCCACCACACTGAAACGATGCTCTACCAGCGGTTAATTAATCAGTCGAACAAGATTGTTGCCTAGGCAACTATATGCCCCGCAACCACATGGCAAAAGCGCCAAATCCGAGGGAATCGTCCAAAAACGGGCATAGGTTTGCTCTGTCTCAGCAACTGCTGACATACCTTGACCAAGTGGAGGGGAAGCCCATGACACTAGCGATTTCCAACCGCGCATTTCTCATGGCAGGAGTCAGTGTCGTCAGCGCGAGCGCCATCGCCCTGACGTCGGTTTCGCCGCCGCCGGACGTTCACTTCGGACCTGCCGAGGTAGCCACACAGGTGGCGCTGACAGCCACGCCGGCTTCGCTGGTCAGCGACGCGCTGGCCAATATCAGCACGATCACGCTGCGGGCGGCCGACGATCCTGCGCCCATCATCACGCAGATCTTTTCCAACGGGCTGACCTATGCCGGACAGGCCTCCGCGATCACCAGCGCGTTCGTGGTGCAGTCGGACGCCCAAGTGCGGGCATTGGTCGCAGCATTCCAAACGGCGGTGGACGAGGGCGACTTCGCGGCGATCGGCGAGCTGGTGGGAGATGCGATCCTCTTGCCCGCCTCGTTGGCGCTCGGATTCGTCAACGCGATGTCACCACTGGTCAGTGAATTCGCCGACAACATCGACGACCTGCTCAATGTCCTCCCAACGGTCATCGTGGCGGTCGGGAACAGCTTGGGGCAACCTGTTCTGGCCACCACCGCAGCTCTCGGCCAGCAGATTCAGGTGGTTGTCGACGCGCTCGACACCGACGGGATCCCCGGTGCCATCCAGGCCGCGGCTAAGGTCCCGGTCAACGTGCTGGACGCCACCATCAACGGGTTCGTGTCCGATGAAGAAGAGGGCACCGATCATCCCGGCATCCTGACCCCCGGTGACGGCGATCTCTCGACCGCCGACGAAGGACCTGTCGCAGCCATCCAGGCAGCCAAATTCGCGATCAGGGACGCGCTGATCATCGAGGCACCGGAATCGACGGAGCCCGAAGCCCGCTCCGCAGCACCAGCCAAGAAGCTCGCCGTGGTCAGCAGCGTCCGCGACAGCTTCAAGGCGGTACCCGGTGATGTCGGTAGCGGCCCAGCCGGTAAGGCACGCGACACTGCGGCCAAGGCCGTGTCCAATGTTCAGGACAGGGCAGAGGCGTCCGCTGCAGCGGCCAAGAAGGTCGTGAAGGACACGGTCGACTCGGCCAAGAGCAAGTTGTCGAACAAGAAGGATGACAAGAAGTCGGACAGCAGCTCCGACGACTGATCCAACGAGAAAGCCGCCTGCCGAACCCCGTCGGCAGGCGGCTTTTTCGTTGCGCGGACTACTTCGTCAGCGCGATGTACTTGGTGTCGAGGTACTCCTCGATGCCCTCGCTACCGCCTTCGCGGCCGAAGCCGGATTCCTTGACACCACCGAACGGGGCCGCCGGGTCGGAGATCACGCCCCGGTTGACGCCCACCATGCCGGCCTCGAGCGCCTCGGCCACGCGCAGCGCGCGATCCAGCGACTGCGTGTAAATGTATGCGGCCAAACCGTATTCGGTGTCGTTGGCCGCCGCGATGCCCTCTTCTTCGGTATCGAAGCCGACCACCGGCGCCACCGGGCCGAACACCTCCTCCTTGAGGATGCGGGCGTCGGCGGGCACGTCGGCCAGCACTGTTGCCGGGTAGAAATGGCCTGCGCCGTCGGGGGCCACCCCGCCGACCGCGAGGGTCGCACCTCGTGACACCGCGTCAGACACCAGATCCTGAACGGTCGCGAGCTGGTCGGCGTTGATCAGGGGACCCAGTGTCGAGGACTCGTCCAGACCGTTGCCGAGGGTGAACTCGCCCATGCGCTTCACCAGCTTTTCGGTGAACTCCTCGCGGATCGAGTTGGCGACATGGAAGCGGTTGGCCGCGGTGCAGGCCTCGCCGCCGTTGCGCATCTTGGCCAGGACGGCGCCCTCGACGGCCGCGTCGACGTCGGCATCGTCGAAGACGACGAAGGGGGCGTTACCGCCGAGCTCCATCGATTGCCGCAGCAGCTTGTCCGAGGCCTGCTTGGCCAGCGTGGTTCCCACGCTCGTGGAGCCCGTGAAGGTCAGCTTCCGGATCCGGCCGTCGTCGAGCAACGCGGCGGTGATGTCACGCGCCTTGGTGGTGGGCACCACCGACAGCACACCCTTGGGCAGCCCGGCGTCGTCCATCAGTTTGGCCAGCAGCAGCATCGTCAGCGGCGTCTCCTGCGCGGGCTTGACCACCATGGTGCAGCCGGCGGCCAGAGCGGGACCGATCTTGCGTGTCCCCATGGCCAGCGGGAAGTTCCACGGCGTGATGGCATAGCACGGTCCGACGGGGCCCTTGGTGACGAGGATGCGGCCGGTGCCTGCCGGACTCGGGGTGTAACGGCCGCCGATTCGCACGGCCTCCTCGGCGAACCAGCGGAAGAACTCCGCCCCGTACTTGACCTCACCCTTGCTCTCGGCGAGCACCTTGCCCATCTCCAGGGTCATCAACGCGGCGATGTCGTCGGCGCGCTCGGTGATGGTCTCAAAATCCGAGCGCAGGATCTCACCGCGCTCGCGGGGCGAGGTGGCCGCCCACTCGGCCTGCACGGCACACGCGGCATCGAGCGCTGCAATGGCATCGTCAGGGGTGCCGTTCGAGATGGCGAGGATGACTTCTTCCGTTGCCGGGTTGAGCACATTGAAGGTCGAGGAGCCCGCACGCTCCTCACCGCCGATCCACAGACCGGTAGGAACAGATGAAAGCAGCTTGGCGATGTCCATACCCCCATCATTTACACCTTCGTTTCCCTCCCCGCACTAGGGTCAGGGAATGACCGACGCGAAGATCGCAGACACTCCCGCATGGACCGCTTTGACACGCCACCACGAGCAGATCGGCGACAAGCATTTGCGGGAGTTCTTTGCCGAGGATCCCGACCGCGGTCGCGCGCTCACGCTGACCGTCGGTGACCTCTACATCGACTACAGCAAGCATCGGCTCGACCGGGAGACACTCACGCTGCTGGTGGACCTCGCGGTGGCCGCCGGGCTCGAGAAGCGCCGCGCGGCGATGTTCGCCGGCGAGCACATCAACACCTCCGAGGACCGCGCGGTGCTGCACACCGCGCTGCGACTGCCTCGCGACGCCAGCCTCTCCGTCGACGGGCAGGACGTCGTCGCCGACGTGCATTCGGTGCTCGACGCGATGGGTGCCTTCACCGACAAGCTACGCAGCGGCGAGTGGACCGGCGCCACCGGTGAGCGCATCAAGACGGTGGTGAACATCGGTATCGGCGGCTCGGACCTGGGCCCGGTGATGGTCTACGACGCATTACGCCACTACGCCGACGCGGGGATCTCGGCGCGTTTCGTCTCGAACGTGGACCCCGCCGACCTGGTCGCCACCCTGGACGGGCTCGACCCGGCCACAACGCTTTTCATCATCGCCTCCAAGACGTTCTCGACACTGGAGACGCTCACCAACGCCACGGCGGCACGGCGCTGGCTCACCGACACCCTCGGCGACGCCGCAGTGTCGAAGCACTTCGTCGCGGTGTCCACCAACAAGCGCCTGGTCGACGAGTTCGGCATCAACACCGACAACATGTTCGGGTTCTGGGACTGGGTCGGTGGACGGTATTCCGTCGACTCGGCGATCGGCCTGTCGGTGATGGCGGTGATCGGTAAGGAGGCGTTCGCCGATTTCCTGTCCGGGTTCCATCTGGTCGACGAACACTTCCGCACCGCCCCGCTGACCGAGAACGCGCCCGCCCTGCTCGGCCTGATCGGCTTGTGGTATTCCAATTTCTTTGGCGCACAGTCGCGTGCAGTGCTGCCGTACTCCAACGACATGTCCAGGTTCGCGGCCTATCTGCAACAGCTCACCATGGAATCCAACGGTAAGTCGGTGCGCGCCGATGGCAGCCCCGTGAGCACCGATACCGGTGAGATCTTCTGGGGTGAGCCGGGCACCAACGGGCAGCACGCGTTTTATCAGCTGCTGCATCAAGGGACGCGTTTGGTGCCTGCCGATTTCATCGGGTTCAGCCAGCCCACGGACGACCTGCCGACCGCCGACGGCACGGGCAGCATGCACGACCTGTTGATGAGCAACTTCTTCGCCCAGACCCAGGTGCTGGCCTTCGGCAAAACTGCCGAAGAGATTGCCGCAGAAGGCACTCCGGACAACGTCGTACCCCACAAGGTGATGCCGGGCAATCGGCCTTCGACGTCGATCCTGGGCACCCGGCTCACCCCGTCGGTGGTCGGTCAGTTGATCGCTCTCTACGAGCACCAGGTGTTCACCGAAGGCGTCATCTGGGGTATCGACTCGTTCGACCAGTGGGGAGTGGAGCTCGGCAAGACGCAGGCCAAGGCGCTGCTGCCGGTGATCACCGGTGACGATTCTCCCGCCGAGCAGACCGACAGCTCTACGGATGCACTGGTGCGCCGCTACCGCGTGGAGCGGGGCCGGGCGGGCTGAGCCGCTTGCCGGTTGCATGGCGCCGACACTGTAATTCCTGTACGCATCGTTTGAGAGAGCCGGCGCCGAATTACAGTCTCGGCGTCAGCTGGGGTCATGCCGCCCGGTCATACCCCGTCCCTGCGATCCCGGGTGAGTTGGGCGTGTTCGGATTGCCCACCTAGGCGCGACAACTCGCGACAGCAGCGACACTCGCGATCACACCCAGCGCCGTTGT
>CAMFLL010000423.1 GCA_945957405.1 uncultured Mycolicibacterium sp.
GTCTTGTTGTCCGTGTCGTAGAACTCGAACGGTGGATACTCCACGTTGCTGGCGATGGTGATCGACTGCCTGCCCTGCAGATCCTGGGGCAGCAGGCTGTGAAGCGGCGCATTGGTGTTCACCGCTGACGATGCGTGGGAATCGTCTGATCCGCCGCAGGCGGCGAGCAGGGCCACCGGTGCGATGAGTGCTGCGGCGACGACGAGCGGGCGACGAAAGGTGAAGTTGATCAAGGTGACTCCTTGCCGAGGGGTGTGCCGAGGATCACCCCTGCGACGACACGACCTCAACGGCGATTCTCACAGCGCGAGAACCACGGCCGCCTCGCGTCAATCGGCGAGTTTGAGCGCCAACTCCTTGGCCTGCGCGCGCAGCAGCCGGACGGCGCGCCGAGTCCACTCTTCGGCATCGCACCGTTCGCGCGGTCCGGCCACGGTCAGAGAGCACGCGAGTTCACTGTCGACGAACACCGGTACCGCCACGGCCACGGCACCTTCCTGGTACTCGCCGTGCGATACGACGAAACCGGTGCGCCGTGTTTCGGCGACGAGCTGCTGCAGCCTTTCGGGCGCTATCGGCGTCGACTCCGTATAGCGCGTCACGCGTTGCAGGGTGATGTCCAGGATCGCGCGCGGCGCGAACGCCAGCAGCACCCGTGAACCCGCCCCGGCGTGCAGCGGCAGGAGTTGATTGATCCGGAAGGCGTAGTGGTCCGGATGTGGTGACACCGACTGTCGCAGGCAGATCGCGTGCGACCCGGCACGAATCGCGAGCACCGCCGTCTCCGAGGTCTGGTAGGTCAGCGTACGCAGGTGCTCGGCGCCCACCTGTGCCAACTTGGTGTGTGTCAGGTGGTGTCCGGCGATGTCGAGCAGTCGCCAACCCGGCACATAGACACCCTGCGCCTCCTCGACCAACCCGTAGTCGCGCAGCGACCGTACGTAGCGGTAGACAGTGCTCTGCGGAAGATTCAGGGACTCGGCAAGTTCGGCCACCGAGATCTCGCCGTAGTGCGATACGGCGATCAACACGTCGAGTCCGCGGCTGAACGAGGACTGACCGGTACGCCGCGCGTCGTCGGCCGGAGTCATACAGGGACGCTAGCAGTGCAGCGCGCACTGTCCAGGAACGCTGTAGGTTCGGTGTTCACCTGGGTGTGCCGGGGGTGCGTCGAGCCGGCGGCGGGTTGGCGTGCCGGTTGCCAGCTGCGCCGATGCGTGGCGTTAGGTGCGTCGACTTCGACGGTACGGCTGCCAGCAGCACCCATTTGCGACCGTAGCGTCGAACTCGACACCAGGGTTGGCGTGCCGGTTGCCGACTATGCCGATGCGTGGCATTAGGTGCGTCGACTTCGACAGTACGGCTGCCAGCAGCACCCATTAGCAGCCGTAGCGTCGAACTCGCCGCCAGGGTTGGCGTGCCGGGTCGTGGGTAGGTACTTGAATTCCGTAATCCATTGCGGCAGTAGAGCGGAGCCGCCAAGGATGACAGACGACCCTTGTGAAGGGCCGTGCACCAACAGCGACTCGTGGGAACGCTTGGTCACCAGGTGCTGGGATCGCGCACCGCGGTGACCACTTGTGCGATGGCGTCGATCACCAGCTCCGGCTGGTCTTGATGGATGTTGTGCCCACTCTTGGTCGCGGTGACCAGGCGTGCATCCGGCACCAAGGTGGCGATGTCCTGCTGCGCGGCGTACATGATCCGTTCCATCGAATCGGTCGGCCAATCCGTGGTGGGCGCGGCGAACGGAATGCCATGGGCCAGAACGAACAACGGCATCGGGTGCAGGGGGCCTCGTTGGCGGGCCTCGCGTACCTGAGCGAGGCTCGGCGTATCGGGCAGCGGCGCGGTGAACAATTCCTCGGCATCGGGATAGGCGGCGAGGAGCTCGATCTGGTCGGTGTTCGCGGCTTCGAACTTCGCCCATTGCGCGGGCGTGAGGGCGTTCTGGAAGTCGTGATAGATGTTCTCGTGCGTCGAGTCGATCAGCACCATTCCCACCACGTCATCGGGATAGGTACTGGCGTAAAGCCGCTGAGACAGTCCTCCTGCGGAATGGCCGGCCAGAACGTAGGGACCAGGTATGGCCGCCGCGGTGAGGAGTGCGTGCAGGTCATTCATGACGTCCCGCGTCGTGCGCGGTTGGGGAACGGGGTCGCTGCGGCTGGGAAAAAACTCGGGTCCGTCAGGGTCTAGCTCGGGGTTGACTTCGCCGAGAGTGCCAGGACGGTCGTACGCGCACACGCGGGTGAATGCCGCTACCCCTTGCTCGACCATCGTTCGCTCGCCGACAGGCCGGGAGAGGTCACGGCTCCAGACGTCGGCGCGGCCACCCGCGCCGGATTCCAGGATCACGGTCGGACTGCCCTCGCCGCGGCACTCCAGGTAGAGCGACCGCCCGCCGATATCGACCAGGCCGGAGAAGTCACCTGTGGCCGGCGATGCCGCCACCGGTCCGACGGCAAGCGTGCTCGCAGCCGCCAGCAGGGTCGCCAGGATAAGAGCAGAGCGTGGAGCAGGGAAATACGTCAACAGTGCTCCTTGCAGCCGTCCCTGTCGTCAAGCGGTGAGCCGATTCTGCCAGTGGGAAGCCGACAGCTCTCAGAAATGCTTCAAATGCTCGTGAACGCTGGGACCGGCTTCGGCGGACGACGGGCCGCTGCTCCAACGCCGCGCGGCTCGGTGCGTCGACTTCGACGGTAGGGCTGCCACAACCGCCCCACAGCGACCGAGACGTCGAACTCGACGACACGTGGGCCTGCTGATCGCCGGCACTCCAACGCTGCCGCGGCTTGGTGCGTCGAGATCGACGGTACGGCTGCCACAACCGCCCCACAGCGACCGAGACGTCGAACTCGACGATCACGTGGCAGCACCTCCGAGATGGCTGGCCGTTCGATCACAGGTCCAGCACCAGCCGTGACGACCGGGCTCGAGACACACAGATCATGAGCGACGTGTTCTCCGCCTTCTCCTCGTCACTCAGCACGGAATCACGATGGTCGGCCTCGCCCTCGTGCAGGCCGGTCTCACAGGTTCCGCACACCCCGTCCTGACATGAGGAGGCGACTACGATCCCGGCAGCCCGCACGGTCTCGAGGATCGACCGGCCGACAGGCACCGTGTGCGAGCTGCCGGACCTCGCCAGCACGATCTCGAACGACGCGTCGTCTGCCGGCACCCCGATTCCTTTGGGGCTGAAGCGTTCCACGTGCAGCGCGCCAGCCGGCCAGCCCGATGCGCACCGGTCCTCAACGGCGGCGAGCAGTGGCTCGGGACCACAGCAATACACGAGCGTGTTCGCCGTCGGTGCACCGAGCAGTGCGTCGAGATCCAACAACCCGACCTCATCCTGGGGATGGACCGTCACGCGTTCGCCATAACCGGTGAGCTCCTCGAGGAACGCCATCGACGCACGCCGCCGACCGCCGTAGGCGAGCCGCCACTGCGCGCCCATGCGGTCCGCCGCGGCCACCATCGGGAGAATGGCGGTGATCCCGATCCCGCCGGCGATGAAGATGTACGACGGAGCATCCTCCAGCCGAAAGTGGTTGCGCGGGCCCCTGATGACCACTTCGTCGCCGACCGTCAGCACGTCGTGGACGAAACGCGAGCTCCCGCGACCATGCGCCTCTCGCAGGACACCCAGGCGGTAGGTTGACCGATCGGCGGGGTCGCCACACAGGGAGTATTGCCGGGGCGCGACGTCACCGGCGAGCAGGTCGACGTGGGCACCGGCCTCCCAGGGTGGCAACTCGCCGCCGCCAGGGGCAAGTACCAGCGCGACGACATCGTCCGCGCAGCGATCCTTGGCAATCACGCGGACCCGAGACTCGTTTTCACACAGGCCGAGCGCTGTCGGGCGTACCGCCCCCGGAAGGTGGCTCATGCTCGGCCGAGTGACGCCAGTTGCTGCTCGTACCAACGATAGAAGGCTGTAATGGGAGTCTGCTGATCAGGATTCAGTGGGCCGGGCGTGTACTTGGGCATTCTCACACCACGTTGGACTTCCTCACAAAGCCGTACGTCTTGTTGTGTTGTGATGTCGAACAGTTCGATGAGGGAGTCGCGGTTGTAGTCGCGGCCTTCGATGGCGTCCTTGGCGACGAACCACACATTCTGCACAAGGGTCTGCTCGGGTCCGATGGGCACGAAATTCAACAGCCGCGCATGGTCGTTGACGAAGATGATGTGACCGCCGGCCAACCAGAAGAACTGGACCTCCTCGGCGTCGAAGTTCCCGGGCCCGTCGGTCCGCGGTAGCGGGATCTCGCAGAGCCGCCCCTGCGTATAGACGCGGCCGAGATCGATCGTCGCGAAATCCTTGGTCAGCCACCAGGCATCGAGATCGGCCTCATCGCCGAATTCCGTAATCGTTGTCATCCCGACCCAGGGGTCGTAGGTCCGAACCAGCTCCGGATGGTTCAGTGAGCAGTGGTAGCACTCGCTGTCGTTTTCCTCGGCGATCTTCCAGTTGGCGTCGATCAGCACCTCGGTGGTTGCGGCCACACGCATTCCGTCCAAGTCGTATCCGCTGATCCCACCGGTTGAGTCCAGCAATGCAGCCGTGGCTTCGGCAACAGACTTCGGCGGCTCGTCGGCCAGGCAGACGAAGACAAGGCCGTGGAAGTCCTCCACCCACACGCGGCGAAGACCCCAGTCGGAGGCATCGAAGCTCTCGGGCATCCGTACCGCCGCCAGGCACTCCCCATTGTCCTTGGAGAACGTCCACCCGTGGTATCCACAGGTCAGGTTTCGCACCTTGCCCTGCTGCTCGGCGATCAGCCGGAAACCACGATGACGGCAGAAGTTGTGGTAGGCCGCCAAGCCGCCATCGCTACGCCGACAGATGATCACCTCGTGCTGACCGAGCACGAACTTGAAAAATGCGCCGGGCTCCGCCAAATCGTCGGTGTGCCCGGCGAACTGCCAACGCGGGATGAAGACGGCTTCGAGATCGCGCTGGAACCAAACGGGATCCAAGAACGCCTCGCGGGGTGGACCGAGGTGGAGCGCTGGGACGGCTTCGACTGACGACATGTGAAAGACCTCTCCTTGGACGCCCACGGTGCGGGCGGAATTCACGTTCCACCAGATGTGGACTGATGTACACATCTGTAAGCGCGAGGGTGCACGCTTAGAATGCGGACTAATGTACACATCTGGTACATGACAAAGTTAACTGTCCTGGGCTCCGCTGTCAACGGGTCAATGTGACAGTCAGACTCGTTGTGTCGCTATGTGACTCGCAGACTCAGCGCGATGCGTCGATCACCCGCTGGTACATGAGCCGAGCCTCATCGGCACGCAATGGTTCACCGGAGATCAAAGACTCGAGATAAAGGCCGTTGTTCAGGGTCGACAGTGCCCGCGCGGTCACCAGGTCAGTATGCGGCAGAAGCACATCCACGAGAACTTCACTCCAGGCACGGCTCAACGCCCGCAGCGATGGATGACGCAAGGCGGCGAGGTACAACTCGTACTCGACGAGGACCTGCGCGCGACCCGGCCCTGTCTCCTGCGCGGTCAATTCGGCCAGTGCATCGGCCAGATCGACATCGTCGGGCAACGTGCGTCCCCACCGGATTTTCTGCTCACGGTTGTCATCGAGGGCCTTTTGGAGTGCCGCTTCGAGAATGTCGTCAAGCGTCGCAAAGTGGTAGGTGGTCGAACCAAGTGGGACACCCGCAGCCCGGGCGACCGCCCGATGCGTCAGACCGGCAACGCCGCGCTCGCCGACGACATCGATGGCCGCCTGGGTGATCCGCAGTCGCCGCTCGCGATCCGTGGCTCCGCGTGGCCTGGGGGAACGACTGCTCGGCGGGTTCACCCATCCAGCATAGGTAACTGTCCGGTCGAGCAGAGGCCCCTTCGGCGCCGGATCTGGTCTACCGGCATCAGATAGCCGGCCCCGC
>CAMFLL010000424.1 GCA_945957405.1 uncultured Mycolicibacterium sp.
TATGCGCTCAGATCGAGGACGCGCTGATCGATGATCGACTCGTGCACCTGGGCGGACACCTCGACGAACGGCAGCTCCCCGTCCAGGCCCACCAGGGGGAATCCGTGTTCGCGGGCGGCGGCGACGAGCGTTTCGGGCATGGTGGAGAACGCGCGTCCGCTCAGTTCGATGATCAGGACGGCCGCGTGGGCGTCGGCGATCTGGTTCAGGTAGTGGGTCTGCTGCTCGGCGGTCGCACCGATACCCAGCCCGGCGGTCAGGAGCATCTCGCCGCCGCTGAGGAATTGGGCGATATCGGGGATCTCGGTGGGGTGGACCCAGCGCACCGTGCGGTTGAGGTTTTCCTCGCCGGCGTAGACCTTCAACGGCACCCGGGTGAAGACTTCGAGTCGGAGCGCCGCTTCGACCGTCATCGCCATGTGTGACTGCACCTCCCGGCTGCATTCTGTGCAGGGAATTTCGGTATCACTGCGCAGTTTGAGTCTAACGAGACGTGTGCCACCCTGTGCAGACTTGTGCTCAAGACTGATCGCCCGGGCCGTGACACCTCAGCCACCCCCGGCGCGCAGAGAGTGACGACTCAGTAGGAAAGGACAGTTCATGCCCAGGCTCAACGGCGGACAGGTCATCGCCCGCATCCTCAAGGAGTACGGAGTTCCCTACGTCGCGGGCATTCCCGGCCACGGCATCTGGGGCCTGATGGATGCGTTCAACGAGGACGACTCCAAGATCCCGTTCATCCAGACCTATCACGAGCAGAGCGCTGTACATCTTGCCGATGGTTACTACCGTGTGTCCGGCCAACCGATGTGCGCCGTGACGTCCATCGGTGCGGGCGCATCCAACACCGTGCTCGGTTTGGCGACCGCCTACAGCGATTCGACGAGCGTGCTGGTGATCACCGGCGGACCGCCGCGGCATATGCGTGGCCGCGGTGTGCTCCAAGAGCTGGAACGCCAGAAGGACAACGGTTTTCCGCAGGTGGCCGAGGCGGTGTCGAAGCGCAGCTGGGTCGCCAACAGCATCGAGGACCTGCCATTCATCATGCACCGCGCGTTCTCCACGATGCTGACCGGACGCCGCGGCCCGGCCCACATCGAGGTGCCGTGGGACCTGCACGCCGAAACCGCCGAGGTGAATTTCCACGATCTGGCGCGACGCCTGCCGGTGGGACTGCAATACCCCGATCCCGAGGCGATCCGGCGCGCCGTCGACCTGCTGGGCACCGCCCAGCGCCCGGTGATCGTCGTCGGTGGCGGCGCCATCAGCGCCAACGCCACCGATGAGGTCCGTGCCCTGGCCGAAGGTCTCAACATCCCGGTGGTGACCACCTGGAACGGCAAGAGCGCCTTCCCCGAGGACCATGACCTGTTCATCGGCAGCGTCGGTCAGACCGGCACCATTCACGGCAATTATCTGGCCGCCAACGCCGACGTCGTGGTGTCGATCGGCTGCCGATTCACCGACTGGTCGGCGTCGAGTTACGCCAAGGGACAGTCGTTCTCGTTCCCGCCGGCCAAGCTGATCCACATCGACATCGACCCGCATGAGATCGGCAAGATCTACCCCGCCGAGGTCGGGATCCTCGCCGATGCCAAGCCCGCGGTGGCCGCCATCGTCGATTCGCTGCCGGCCACGCCGGACCGTGGCGAGTACCTCGCCGAGGTCGCTGAGCGCAAGGCCGAGTGGGAGAACGAGCTGTCGTCGCGTCGCGACACCGACCGTTTCCCGTTCACGTTGCAGCGGCCGCTGGCCGCCCTGCGCAACGTGATGGACCGCAGCGGCATCGTGTTGGTCGGCTCGGGTAACACCCAGGGGGCGGTCAAGCAGACGTTCCCGGTGTACGAGCCGCGGACACACCTGACCACGGGCGGATTCTCGTCGATGGGCTGGCCGGTGCCGGCCGCACTGGGCGCCAAGCTCGCCGCCCCGGAGCGTCAGGTGGCGACCATCACCGGGGACGGCGACTTCCTGATGACCGCCCAGGAGATCGGTGTCGCCATCCAGCACGACATTCCGGTGGTGTTCGTGGTGCAGGACAACTCCGGCTACATCTCGATCCGCGGTGGACAGCGCAACGCCACCGACCGCATCATCGGGACCGAGTTCAACCGCCCCGACGGCACGCCGTACAGCCCGAGCTTCAAGAACCTCGGCGAGGCGTTCGGTCTGGAATCCTTCCGCGTCGACTCGGCGGCCGACCTGGAGCCGACGTTCAAGCGGGCCTTCGACGCCAAGGCTCCGGTGCTGGTCGAGGTTCCCACCGATCGCGACCTGGCGAGCCCCTTCGTGCCCGGCTGGCTGGACTTCCCGCCGCTGCCGCACATCACCGATGAGCGCGCCGACGAGTACCGCACCAACCGTGCCAACGAACAGCACCAATAGCGTTCGATCGCAACAGAATCCGATCCGCCACCGCCGGTGTCCACCCACCCGGCGGTGGCGGATCGCATCATCGATGAGAGAGCATCATCCAAACACGGGGTCAACGGACTGATGCGGACGCTGTCCGGTGAGCTGGCGCCCTATGGCATCCGCGTCAACCCCGACCAACGTCAACACCGCGATGATCAACAACCCGCGTTACAACCGCCTGTTCGCCGGCGGCAAAGACGGCGCGTCTCAGGATGACGCGTTGCCAGCACTGACGGCCATGCACGCGTTGGCGGTGCCGTTCCTCGATCCGATCGACGGCCGCTACATCACCGGCACGACACAGGTCCTCGACGCCGGCGCGATGAACCCGTTCAAAGCACCGCCCCTGGCGTCGGGGCATCCTCGCGAATGAGTCCTGCCGTGCGTAGGTCAGCCCAGAGTTGCTGTGGCACCGGTGCTTCGAACAAATCGGCATTGCGCTGCTGTTGACCCGCGTTGCGGGCGCCGATGCACACGCTGACCACCGCGGGGTGGGCGTACGCGAACTGCAGGGCAGCCGCGGGCAGGGCGACCCCATGGCGTTGGCAGATCTCCTCGATGCGCCCGGCCTTGGTCAGCACGTCCTTGGGCGCCGGACCGTAATTGAACCGGGCCCCTTTGATCGGGCCGGTGGCCAGCACCCCGCTGTTGTAGACGCCGCCGAGCACGATGCCGATACCGCGCTCCTCGCAGATCGGCAGTAGCGCGTCGAGCGGGTCCTGCTCGAGGAGCGTGTAGCGGCCCGCCAGCAGGCACAGATCCGAATCGGTGGTCTTGACGGCCTCGGTCATGACGTCGGTTTCGTTGACGCCGAACCCGATTGCGTTCACCACGCCTTGTTCGCGTAGTGACTCCAGAGCTGGGAAAGCACTGACGAGGGCTTGGTGGAAGTACTCGGGCTGGCTCGCACCGTGGGTGTAGCGGTCGCAGTCATGGACGAAGAGTGCATCGAAGCGATCGGTCAACATGCGTTGCATGCTCTGCTCGACGGCCCGCATGACACCGTCATAGCTGTAGTCGAAGGACGCCACCAGCGGTGGGATGTCGCGGTACTGACCGTTGTCGCTGGGAGCATTCAACGTCGGCGTCAGCACGCGTCCCACCTTGGTGGACAGGATCAGATCTGAACGGTCGTAGTTGCGCAGGGTATGCCCGAGGCGATACTCGCTGAGGCCATTTCCGTACCCCGGTGCGGTGTCGAAGTATCGGACACCCTGCTCCCAGGACTGCGTCACCAGATCGGCGGCGTCGTGCTCGGTGAACGCACCATTGAAATTCCCGATCGGCGCACCACCGAAACCGGCAGCGGTGAACGTCAGCCTGGACCGATCATGACGCGTTGTCTGTGAAATTTTCACTGCCAGACCTTCGAGAGCCGTTGCACTGCGGACACTTTGAGCCTAGGCACAGGCGTCGGAGCATGGCTCACACAACAAGCGCAATCTCGAGGTGGCGATCTGCACGGTGTGAGTAACACCGGCGCACGGCGCTGGTTCACGACCGTCTCCGTTCGGGTGGCGGGTCGCTGCTGATGACGCGGCTGCCGTGACGGGAATACGACATAGGGCGGACGCTGGCGCGAAGCCGCCCTCGCAGTATAGAGTAACCGGTAATCGGTAATATATTGCCGACCACGATTGGATGAGGAGGTGGACGAGATGAAGGTCATCGGTGCCGACGTCTTTGACTACCGCTTGAACTACGCCCACGGTGAGTACGTCATGTCCGGCGGCCGCGCCGCGTTGTCCCAGGTCGGGACCCTGGTGCGGTTACGCACCGACGACGGGCTCACCGGCTGGGGGGAAGTGACACCGCTGGGGAGCACGTACCTGCCGACGTCGCCGGAGGTGATCCGCGCCGGGCTCGGCCTGTTGCTCCCCGCCGTGGTCGGTCTTGATCCGACCAATGTCGCGGCGGTGAATCGCACGATGGACGCCACGGCGCTGGGTCAGTCGTTCGCCAAGAGCGCGGTCGACATCGCGTGCTGGGATCTGCTGGGCCAGGCGGCCGGCCTCCCGGTCTCGGCACTGCTCGGTGGCGTCCTGCAGGAGGACTTCCCGTTGTATGAGGCCGTGCCGCTGGGCAGTCCGCAGAGCATGGCCGAGTTTGTCACCGCGCGCCGGCAGGCCGGGATCACCCAGTTCCAGCTCAAGGTGGGCAATCGGCCTGCCGATGACATCGCCCGCACACGAGCCTGCGCCGAAGCGGGGGAGGGTGAGACGACCATCATCGCCGACTCCAATGGCGGATGGAGCATCCTCGATGCTCAACTGGCGATGCGGGGGATGGAAGATCTCCCGGTGTACGTCGAACAGCCGTGCCGTAGTACCCAGGACAGCGTGATCGCGCATCGAAACTGCCGGGTGCCCTTGGTGCTTGACGAGTCCATCACCGAACCGGGTCATGTGTTCGAGGCCAAGACCATTGCCGGCGCGATGGGAGTCAACATCAAACTGAGCCGTGTCGGCGGCTTGACCAAGGCTGTCCGCATGCGTGATCTCTTGCAGGACCTCAACATGATGGTCTCTATCGAAGACACCTGGGGCGGTGACGTCATCACCGCCGCCGTCAGCCACGTGGCCGCCACGACCCGGCCGGAAAACCTGCTCACCGCTTCGTTTTTCAACGACTGGACAGACGGGCACGTCGCAGGCCACACACCGCGGTCCCGCAACGGGCGCGGATCGGCGCCGACGGGAGCGGGCCTCGGCATCACCGTGGATCCGACCGTGCTCGACACGCCCATCTTCACTGCCGACTGAATCCGCCAACCTGCGACCGACCACCCTCTCGAATGGAGTCCACCATGCCCACCACCGCTCAATTGCCAGACACCGTGCAGACGCGCGCCTACATCGACGGCGCCTTCGTCGACGCGTCCGACGCGGCCACCTTCGACAACATGTCCCCGGCCACCGGGGCCGTACTCAACACGGTGGCTGCGTGCAGCGCCGAGGACGTCGACACCGCTGTCGCCGCAGCAAGGCGCGCATTCGATGACGGTGCATGGAGTCGCATCGCGCCCGCCGAACGCAAGGCCGTGCTGTTGCGCTTCGCTGACCTGATCGACGCGCACGCCGCCGAACTCGCGCAGATCGACTCGATCGATGCGGGTAAGCCCATCAGCGACTGCACCGACCTCGACATCCCCGATGTCGTGCTGACCATCCGCTGGTATGCCGAGGCCATCGACAAGGTTTTCGGCAAGGTGTCCCCAACCGGCGGCGACAATGTCGGGCTGATCGTGCGTGAGCCCGCTGGTGTGGTCGGCATCGTCGTGCCCTGGAATTTCCCGTCCAACACCCTGTCCTGGAAGATCGGGCCCGCCCTGGCGGCCGGCAACTCGATTGTGGTCAAACCCGCCGAACTGTCCCCGCTCTCGGCGCTGCGCTACGCCGAGTTGGCCACCGAGGCGGGCATCCCCGCAGGCGTGTTCAACGTCGTGCCCGGTCTCGGCC
>CAMFLL010000425.1 GCA_945957405.1 uncultured Mycolicibacterium sp.
CCCATGGCCCGACTCTGTATTTGCCAGCAGAACCTCCGACCCGTATTTGCTGACAAACGGTACATGCTGTTTTCTACAGTGCATACCCAATCTTGATACTTCGCCATCCACGCCCTTTTGCATCCTAAATCCTGCAAATTGACGTTGCTGCCGTCCGTGGCGAATTCTGGGTTATAAGGTCCTGGCATGGCTGACCGCACCGCCGGACTTCGCACGGCCGCCGAACACGCGGTCGCCTTCCTCGACAGCCTCGACACGCGCGAGGTCCGGGCTCACACCAGTGCAACCGATATTCGTGCCGCGCTGGGCGGACCGCTCCCCGAACACGGCGACGACCCCGCCTGCGTGATCGACGCACTGGTCGCCGGGGCGGAGCCCGGACTGGTCGCCAGCGCCGGGCCGCGCCATTTCGGGTTCGTCGTCGGCGGCGGGGTGCCGGCGTCACTCGCGGCCGACTGGCTGGTGTCGGCATGGGACCAAAACGCGGCGTTTCACGCACTGTCACCCGCCGCGGCAGCGATCGAAGACATCGCCTCGGCGTGGGTCCTCGACCTGCTGGGGCTGCCGGACCATGCGAGCTTGGGTTTCGTGACCGGCGGTCAGGGGGCGAACACCACGTGCCTGGCGGCCGCGCGGAACGCAATGCTCGCCCGCGCGGAGTGGGACGTCGAGGGCCGTGGCCTGATCGGCGCACCACCGCTTCGCGTCCTCTGCGGCGCGCAGGCACATGCCACCGTCTACACCGCCCTGCGTCTACTGGGCCTCGGCGCAGACAACGCCGTCCGGGTCGAGGCCGATGATCAGGGCAGGATGGATACCGCGTCCTTGGGACGACTGCTCGCCCAGGATGACGCGCCGACCATCGTGTGCGCACAGGCCGGCAATGTGGCCACCGGGGCGTTCGATGACTTCACCGCCATCGCCGATGCCTGCCGGACGCATGGCGCCTGGTTGCACGTGGACGGGGCATTCGGCCTGTGGGCCGCCGCCGCACCGGCAACGCGGTACCTCACCCGGGATGTCGCGCGCGCCGATTCGTGGGCCGTCGATGCCCACAAATGGCTCAACGTTCCCTACGACGCCGCGATGGCCATCGTCGCCGACCCCGCCGCGCACATCGGCGCCATGAGCCTCGCCGGGCCTTACCTTGTCACCGAAGAAGGCCAGCGCGACAGCACCAACTACGTGCCAGAGAGCTCGCGCCGGGCACGCGCGGTGCCCATCTACGCCGCCATCCGATCACTGGGGCGCAAGGGCGTCGCCGATCTGGTCGAACGCAACTGCGCGCAGGCCCGTCGAATGGCCGACCTGGTGGCATCGATTCCTGGTGCCGAGGTGCTCAATGACGTTGTGCTGAACCAGATTCTGGTCCGACTGCCGGGCGGCGACGACGCCAACCGCGCCGCGGTGGCGGCGATACAGCGCGACGGCACGTGTTGGCTCGGTGGCACCACCTGGCGCGATCAGTACGTGCTGCGGATCTCGCTCTGCAACTGGTCGACCACCGACGACGACGTCGAAATCTCGGCGGCTGCGATCCGCAGGGCGGCGCTGTCCGATCAGGGGCAGAGCCCAACACGGTAATCCGGCAAGGACGGGGCGTCACGCCGTCTTGCCCCGACCGGATCTGTCCAACCAGCGGGCGATCTGGGGCTCGAAGCAGGCAAGCGCCACCGTGAAGACAAACCACAGCACCGACAACGTGACGGTCGTGTTCCACGGGTCGATGGAAAACCCTTCTTCGTCTTCGCGATGGAAGAACGGCGTCACCACGAAGTGCTGGATCGCCGGGGCGATGGCGATACAGAATGCAAGGCCTGTCGTCGCACCGAACGCTCCGCGCAACAACATCGACCGCGGCGTGCGACCGCTCGGTGCGGCTTGATGGTGCGCGAGCAGGATGAGCAACAGCATCAGCCCCACCACGACGGCCAGCACATCCCATTCGCCGTCACCGAATATGAAAGCGACTGCGCCCGCTACCGTCGCGAGAGCGAGGGCGCCCGGGTCGACGCGTGGCTGTTGGGCGGCGGTCTGCGCTGGCTCGGGCTGCATGGCGACACTCTAAGTGCTCGAGATGGGCGCAGCCGTGAACGGCGCGGTGGCTGCAGCAAACACTGCAGAGCCGAAGTCCACGCGCGAACAGGGGCGTTGTCCCATACTGGGCCTCGAATTGTTTCGCTCATCGGTGGCGCGACGGGGGTGTCGGTGGACAGAGATCCGAGCCGCGCCATGCAAGCCGGTCACCGATACGACGTGTTCATCAGCTACTCCCGGCACGACCAGGCGCTGGCCGACAAGATCGATCGTGATCTGGAGTCCATTCCGCTACCCCGCGAGATCCGCAAGGGTTTGGGTCGCCGCCACCTCAACGTGTTCCGGGATGTGAGCGATCTGACCGGTAACCGCCTGGAGGCGGCTCTGACGCACAACCTCCAGCAATCGCGGACCTTGATGGTGTTGTGTTCGCCGGCGGCACGCGCGTCGGATTACGTAGCCAAGGAAATACAGTGGTTCGCCGGAATCCAGCGTGGTGACGCCATTGTTCCCGTGCTGATCGGCGGTGTTCCCAACAGCACCGCGGGCGCCGACCCATCGCAGTGGGCGTTCCCCGATGCACTGTCCCAGGCACTCGGTGGCGAACCGCTCGCCGTCGACCTGCGCCATGCCTGGACGCTGACCCGCCGCCGGGACAAATTGGGCCGTGGTTCACCGTGGGTGCAACTGGTCGCCGGCATCCTCGGCGTCACCACTGACGACCTGACCGAGCGCATCGCCAGAACTGAGCGCAGACGACTCCAACTGACCGTCGGGATCTTGGTGTCGGTCCTGGTGGTGGTGTCCGGGCTCGGACTGTTGGCCTGGCAGCAGCGCGGCGCCGCGATCCAGCAGCGTGATCGGGCCGAAGCCAGTGCGCGCCAGGCGATCGCCGCTCGCCTGGTCAACGAATCTGCTGAGATGCTCGCCGGGTTCAACGGCAGCGGCGACACTCGTGCCTTTCAGGAACTTCTTGCCGCCCAACAGATTCCACGGAATCCTGACGCGGGCGCCCTGTTCCACGCGGTGGCCGTCCGCGCCACCACACGCAAGATCATCGACGGTGGCGGAGCACTGTCGGGCACTGCGCTCAGCCCGGACGGCCATCGGTTGGCCACGGCAAGCCTCGACGGCGGCATCACCCTGTGGGATACCGACACCGGCCAACGACTGGGTGAGCAGATCGACACTGACGGGAACGGGGTGGCGACGGTCGCGTTCAGCCCTGACGGGCGGCTCTTGGCCAGCGGTGGCTCCGACCACAAGGTCCGGCTATGGGATCCCGAGACGCGTACCCCGGTGGGTGATCCGCTCATCGGTCACACCGACACGGTATGGAGCGTCGTCTTCAGCCCGGACGGTCGCCGGTTGGCCAGCGGAAGCCTCGACGGCACCATCCGCATCTGGGATGTCCACACCGCCCAACCCATCGGAGCCCCGCTGACCGGACACGACCAGGCCGTCGCCGCCGTCGCGTTCAGTCCCGACGGTCATCGACTGGCCAGCGCGGGCGAAGACCATACCGTTCGATTGTGGAACGCCGATACCGGTGCACCGCAGGGAGATCCACTCGTCGGCCACACGGAGATCGTGCGCAGCGTGGCCTTCAGCCCCGACGGCAATCGGCTGCTGACTGCCGGCGAGGACAAGACCTTGCGACTGTGGGACGCGAACACCGGCCAACCCCTGGGGCAACCGCTGACCGGTCATACCGATGTGGTGACCAAGGCGGTGTTCAGTCCCGACGGGCACCGGCTGGCAAGTTCGAGCGGTGACAACACCGTGCGGTTGTGGAACGCCGACACCGGCCAACCGCTCGCGGCTCCGTTGACCGGTCACAACCAGACCGTCTTCGACGTCGAGTTCACGCCGGACGGTGAGGGTTTGGTGAGCTCGAGCTACGATCACACCCTGCGGTTGTGGGATCTGCGCAGTGTGCTGACCGGGCACACCGGCAGGGTCACCACTGTCTCGTTCAGCCCGGATGGGCACCGATTGGCCAGCGCAGGTGAAGACCACACAGTCCGGTTGTGGGATGTCGAGACGGGAAAGCCCATCGGCCAACCCCTGACCGGGCATACCGACGAAATCTGGTGCGTCACCTATAGTCCCGACGGCAAGCTGCTCGCCACCGCCAGCGGTGACACCACGATCCGGCTGTGGGATGCCGCCACGGGCCTGCCGGTCGGACAACCCCTGCGGGGTCACGACTTCTCGGTCACCAGCGTCGCCTTCAGTCCCGACGGCCGGCGCCTGGCCAGCGGTAGTGGCGATCTGTCGGTGCGCCTCTGGGACGTCCGCAGTGGCCGTGAGCTCGGCCAGCCGATGATCGGCCATTCCCAACCCGTCACCAGTGTGGCGTTCAGCCCGGATGGTCACCGACTGGTCAGCGGCAGTTGGGACACGACGATGAGGCTCTGGGATGCCGACACCGGAAGGAGCATCGGCGAGCCCCTTGCAGGGCACTCCGGTCAGGTGAACAGCGTCGCCTTCAGCCCCGATGGGCGCCTGATCGCCAGCGCGAGCAGTGATCGGACCGTCCGCCTGTGGGACGCGGGCGACGGCGGGCAGATCGGCGATCCTCTGCAAGGACACTCCCAGACGGTGTTCAGCGTCGCGTTCAGCCCTGACGGGCGTCGGCTGGTGAGCGGCAGCTGGGACAGCACCATAAGAGTTTGGGATGTGGACTCCCGCTCCCCGTTCGGCAGCGGAGTCACGGGCCACGCAGGTTACGTGTTCGGTGTCGCGGTCAGTCGGGACGGCAACCACATCGCGAGCGCCGCCGAAGACGGTTCGATTCGGCTATGGCCCCTGACGGCGAGCCCAGGCGATCTGTGCGGCAAGTTGGTCGCGAACATGAACCACCAGCAGTGGCGCGAGTGGGTGTCCCCCGATGTCGCCTACGAGCAGCTCTGTCCGGGTCTCCCGACTCCGTCTGATTGACGGCACGCCGCCGCAACTGCGCTGGGCCGGGCATTTGCGGGCGTACGCTGGGCGGCAGGGAGTGAGTTCCAGGGGGTGCTCGTGATCGTCGGCCGTTTTCATTCACGCAATCCGGCAGCGTTCGACCAGTCGTTCGCCCGAGCCCGAACGCTCCATGTCGCCGAGGGCGTCCTCGTCGGCATGCACCGGTACAGCCCCGAAGACGCCTTGAGCGAACTGATCGACGTCGCGCACGTTGCGGGCGTGTCGACGTTCGCACTCGCCAAAGCGCTGGTCGCCGCCGCATCGGGCGCCACAACCGAGGTCGACGCCACGGCGGCGCATGTCGTCCGCGAACGGTGGGGCGCTTTGCTTGCCACCACCGCACAAACCTGACCCGTGTGAGCAAGTCCCCCGCAGCGCAGCGGTGCGACGCGATGCCCCGGTGCGGAGGCCGGAACAGGCCCGTCGGTGCGGGCAGCCACTGAGACACGATCCGTTCGGCGCTGCAACGACGTAGCTGGTCGGGGTCCTGGCCAGACTGGGGTCGATGGCCGCCGCCACCGCCGTTGCCGCGGCAGCATGAGCCGCCCGCCTGATCGGGACATGACGCTGCGAGCGGAGCTCCACCCGTCGACGCGACGATCCCGGCGCCGGCCAAGATTCACCCCAGCCCCTTACTTCACGTCTGCACCGCGGTGTGTGGTCGTAAATTGAACGTCACGTTTAGTTCGTCGACGATCGAAAAACAACCTCGAATGAAGGTATTTCGGCCGGTCGCAGCCTCGATGTGGCTTGGAAGTGCATTGATAGGCAAACTCAGCTGACACTTGCGGAGCCCGCACTCTTTCAACTGTGGCCTGGACCACTCTTGACGGCCCCAGGATCGGCTGTCACACTTTTGATGAT
>CAMFLL010000426.1 GCA_945957405.1 uncultured Mycolicibacterium sp.
GCGACCTCTTCGACCTTTGCGACCTCATCGACCTTTGCGGCCCCTTCGACCTTGTCGGCCGTCGGTGCATGGCGAGATCGCGCCAGCAGATTGACCATGTCGCGCCTCCCCCGTGGCGTTGTGATGACCGACTCAATCGTCGGGCGCGCGCGGGCGAGTCAGACCAGTAGCGCGCCACTGCACTTACACGCGGCCACCGCGGGGGACTACTGAGACAGTGCGCGCTCGCGGGTGTCCTCGGCCACGCGCGACGTGAACAGCACCGCGCCCTGGCGCCGGGCCAGCTCGAGTGCCGCCGCGAGATCCGCCGAGCCTGCGTCGGCACTGCGGTGGGTCTTGGCCCGCAACCTGAGGAGCTCGGCGTCATAGAACGACATCCCGGTAGCGCGGGCATAGTCGAGGGCCAGGTCGAGCCGCGCCCGCGCTGCATCCGGCGCACCGGTTGCGATCAGCAGCTTCGCCAACACACCGTCGAAAAAGCTCAGGTAGAGACCGACCTCCGAGGCCCGCCAGATGTCGACGAACCGCGTGACGGCTTCGATATGGTCCCGTAGTTCGGCGAGATCGACGGCATCCGCGTCCAGGGCGGCGAGCGCGGCGACGGTGGCCTGCTCGGCCAGGCCGACGACACGCCACTGATCGAACCCATGCCGCTCCCCCAGCTCGGTGAGCCGGATCGCCAGAGATTTCGCCCGGTCGAGTTCACCGGATTCCATCCGCATCCAGCATTCGAGGAAATGCGCGTTCGCCAGGCTGTAGGGGCCGCGGGGGAAGGCCAGCCCGCGGGCACGGATGACCGCCAGCGCCATCTCCGCCTCGGCGGCCTCATGATCGCCGCCGACGAAACGTGCGAGCGCGACGTGGATATGCGACGTTGCGATGGGATCGTGCGGCATGAACCACACGGCGTCGAACTCGCGTTGATCGGCCGCGGGCAGCTCGCGGTTACCCTGTTCGAGCAGTTGCCGGGCCGCATCGAAATCGCCACGCGCCCAGCTCATGACGCCTGAGAGCACGGCGATCCAGGGGGCAAACCACTGTCTGCCTTCGCCGATCCCGTTCGACAGTGACGCGATGACCTGGTCGGCCCGGGTCAGATCGGATCGGCCGCCGTAGTAGATCGCCAGCGCGAACAGCGTGGCAACCAGTTCGTCGTCAGCCAGGTCGCTGCCCCCGAGTTCGAGACACCGTTCCAGGTCGGCGGCGGTCTCCCGGATGGGAAAACCACGCGCCGTCGCCGTGAGGAGTCCGCGCCGCAACCGCGCGCTCATCTCGCGGCCGTCCCGCTCCGTGCCCGCAGGTTCGCAGCGCAGTTGAGCCAGGGCGTTGGCCAGGTAGGCGTGCGCCTCCGCGAGCGCGCCGCGCCGGCGGGCGTCGGTCGAGGCTTTCTGGTAGGCCTGCGCCGCATCCGCGAAGCGCTCGGCACGTTCGTAATGGGCGGCCACCACCGACCAGTCCGGATCCCCGTCGATCAGCGCGTCGGCGACCCGCGCATGCAGCGCGTTGCGCACGCTCGGCGGCGCCATCTCCGCGGCGACTTCGCGGAGCAGCTCATGCCGGAACCGCCAGCCGTGGCTGCCCCACGGCTCGAGCACCTGAGCGTCCTCGAGTTCGTCGATGGCGTCGTCAAGACTGGCTTCATCGAGGGCACACACCGACGCCAACAGTGTGTGATCGACGTGACGGCCGATGATTGCCGCCGCTTCCACCACGGGCACCACATCCGCGCTGGCACGCAACCGCGCGAAGAGGGGCTCGTAGAGGGCATCGGGCACCGGCGGTCCGAACGCCGCATCCACGCGCGGCCCGAGCTCCGCGTCGTCGGGCACGACCCCCAGTCCCGCCACCACCTGCTCGATGAAGAACGGGATGCCGTCGCACCGATCTCGCACCACCGCCCGTTCCGCCGCCGTGAGATCCGGCTGCAGCGCACTGACCAGCGCATCGGTTTGTTCGTCAGTCAGTGGCGCCAGATCGAACACCTTGACGGGCCAGTGCCGCGGCAACCAGTCGGTCGACCTGCCGGTGAGTACCACGAGCAGCCGTCCGTCCGCCGATTCCAGGAGTGCGCCGAGCACATCCAGGGTGGACGGATCGAACCACTGGAGGTCGTCGGCGATCAGTAGCCCGGGCCCGGCGCCCACACACGCCAGCAGGTACCGAGTGACCGCGCCGCAGATCAGTTGATGCAGCTTGCGCCCCTCGGCTGGCAGTGGTTCGTAACCGACCTCAGGACCGATGCCGAGTACGGGCGCCAGTGCAGGCGTGATGGCCGTGGCATCGAGCCCGATGCGCCTGACCTCGGCATCGAGCAGCCTTAGCCGTTCGGCCGGACCGGTGAGACCCGCTGTACCACAACGACTTTCCAGGAGCATCCGAACGGGGTAGAGGCCGGCTTCGGCGTGGAGGGACGACCCGGCCAGTTCCACGACGGGCGCCTCGGCGGTGGTGACCAATTCGGCTGCAGCACAGGCCAGCCGGCTCTTGCCGATACCGGCTTCGCCGCGGAAGACCAGGCCTGGGACCGACAGCGTGCCCGCTTGAGCGCGCACCCAGCTCTTTCGCAGGCGGGCGATCTCCCGCTGCCTCCCGACCAGCGGACCGAGCCTGCGTCTCGGCGCGGGTGAGGCCGCACCGAGCACGCGGTGATACGCCATCGGCTCCTGCACGCCCTTGACGATGGTCGCCGGAAACGACGCCACGTCAAAGGAATCACGGATCAGTCCAGCCACCGAATCGGAGACGACGAGCGTGCCGGGCGCAGCCAGCCCCGAGACCCGGGCGGCCACGTTGGCGCCGAGACCGTAGACGTCGGCCTGCGCGGTGTCCAGGTACACCAGCCCGCGATGGACACCGACCCGCACCTGCAGTTCCACGCCATATCGACGCGTGGCCTGCTCACTGATGCGCGCGACCATGTCCGTGATCTCGAGACCGGCGAGTACTGCCCGCTGGACATCGTTCTCGTGCGCGGTCGGATAGCCGAACAGGACCAGCATCCCGTCGCCCTTGGCATCAGTGATGTGACCTTCGAACCGGTCCACCACCGACCGGACGATATCGCGGTACTTACCCACCATCGACCGGTACGCCTCGGGTTCGACCAGGGTCGACAACCCCGTGGAGTTGACCAGATCGGTGTGCAGGAAGCTCATCCGGCGCATCTCACCGCCCATTTCGGGGGCTGCCAGCAAATCCTCCGCTTCGGAGTTTCCGCCGTCGACGGCGAGCACCCGGCCCGCGAGCGCATTGGCCGTGACCCGATCACCACGATTGATCGCCGCCAGAGCACGGTCGATCACCTCGTCGACAGAGGCACCCCGTTCCACAGTCCCCATTGGGTCCACCCCGATTCCCCAACTGTGCTCCGAGCATAACCGTGCACCTTGTGAGGACGCGACGCAAATTATTTGCCGTTGACACCCGGCGCACGTGTGCGCAATCCTGAGATCACAAATGGGCGGGGGGCCATTTCATGACGTTCGATTCTTTTTCTGCGTCGCGCATCGCAATCGCGCGGGGGCGATGACGATGGCGCACTGGTTCAGCAGGCTTCTGGCCAGGACAGCGCTGGTGGTGGACCGCAGATGGGGCTGGGAGCGGCTACCCGTCCCACTGGCCCTGCTCACTTTGATCGGTTACCGGGACGAGTTGCGCCAGCACAACCTCTTTGCATACGAACCGCAGGCGGCGACGCCCGACGAGTTCGAGTCCGAATTCCGCGACAGGCGGACGCTGGACGGTTCGCACAACGACTTGTTCTGTCCTGCAACGGGTATGGCGAACACCCAGTTCGGTCGCAACGTGCCGAAACACCTCGGGAGACCCGAGACCGCGACATTGTTCGAGCCGAATCCCTTCACCGTCAGCCGAGAGCTGTTGACGCGGACATCGGTCGACGACTTCACGCCAGTCGAGCATCTCAATCTTCTTGCGGCCGCCTGGATTCAGTTCGAGATCCACGACTGGTTCGGCCACGACACCAGCGGCCCCAGGATCGCGGTGCCGTCGCCTGATCGCGACGGCGCGTCGATCAAGGTGACGGCCACGACGCCAGGCCCGATATCCGCCGACGGATACCCGACCTTCCTCAACACGCAGACCCATTGGTGGGACGGCGCCCAGCTCTACGGCACCGACGAGCACTTCCAGCGCCAGATCCGGACCGGCCACGACGGCAAGATCCGCATCAACGAGGACGGGTACATCGACCCGAAACCGGATCCGGATCCGAAGCCAGGCGCGACGCCCATCTTCAGCGGCGACGGATGGTGGTTCGGCCTCGAATTGATGACCACAATCTTTCTGCGCGAGCACAATTCGATCTGCGATCGACTACGTGGGCTGCACCCCGACTGGGATGACTCAGAGCTGTTCGCGAAGGCTCGCCTGATCAACACGGCGCTGATCGCCAAGATCCACACCACCGAATGGACCCCGGCGATCTTGAAGCATGCCGGCTTCCAGTTCGGCTCCGAGGCGAACTGGTACGGCCTGCTCGGTAAACGGCTGCGTGCGGTGGTGGGCCGGTTGGGATCCAGCGACCTCTGGAGCGGAGTGGCGGGCGCCGACACCGAAGACTTCGGCGTGCCGTACGCCATCACGGAGGAATTCGTCGCCGTCTACCGGATGCATCCACTGATCCCCGACATCGTCACTTTCTATGATGTCGCGGGCACCGAGCTCGAACGAGCGGACTTCGTGAGCGTGGGCGGTGTCAACACCCGGGAGACGTTGAAGCGCATCGGGCCCGCGCAGGTTCTCTTCTCGATGGGGCTCGCCCACCCCGGCGACATCACGTTGCACAACTCCCCGTGGTTCATGGGCAGAATGACGACGGCGAGTGGCTCGACCAAGCGGATCGACCTCAACGCCCTCGACATCGTGCGGTGCCGGGAACGAGGGGTGCCGCGATACAACGAATTCCGGAAGCTGTTGCATCTGAAGCCGATCGAGGACTTCAGCGAGATCAGCGGCGGCAACGAGGAGACGGAAGCGACCCTGCGCAGGATCTACGACAACGACCTGAGCAAGGTCGACACCGTCGTCGGCATGTACGGCGAGAAACGACCCGACGGATTCGGCTTCAGCGACACCGCGTTTCGTATCTTCGCGGTGATGGCAGCGCGCCGGCTGGAAAGCGACCGGTTCTACACCAAGGACTTCACACCGCGGATCTACACCCCGGAGGGCATGGCGTGGATCGAGGACAACAACATGTGCTCGGTGCTCGTGCGGCACTACCCGGAATTGGCGTCGGCCCTGGCGCGGCAGGGCAACGCCTTCGCGCCGTGGCAGTGAGTGAGCGACGGCGCGCCGGACATGCGACGACCCGGAATCGCACGTCCGGGGGGTGTGACGGTGGGATTCCGGGTCGTCTTCAATCGGCTCAGAAGAAGCCGAGCGCCTTGTTCGAGTAGGACACCAACAGGTTCTTGGTCTGCTGGTAGTGATCGAGCATCATCTTGTGGTTCTCGCGCCCGATACCGGACTGCTTGTAGCCGCCGAACGCCGCGTGCGCGGGGTACTGGTGGTAGCAGTTTGTCCACACCCGGCCGGCCTTGATGTCGCGGCCCGCACGGTAGGCGGTATTGCCGTCGCGGCTCCACACACCGGCGCCCAACCCGTAAAGGGTGTCGTTGGCGATGCTGATGGCGTCGTCGTAATCCTTGAACGACGTCACCGCCACGACGGGCCCGAAGATCTCCTCCTGGAAGATCCGCATCTTGTTGTTGCCGGTGAAGATGGTCGGCGCGACGTAGTAACCGCCGTTGAGGTCGCCACCGAGTTCGGCGCGCTCACCACCGGTGACCACCTGGGCACCTTCGCTCTTGCCGATCTCGATGTAGGACAGGATCTTCT
>CAMFLL010000427.1 GCA_945957405.1 uncultured Mycolicibacterium sp.
GATTCGCCTTAGTCTCGTGGGCTCGGAGATGTGTATAAGAGACAGCGCCTGCTCGGCATGTCGCTCGACACCGGCGGCCACCTGACGCACGGCTTCCGCCCCAACATCTCGGGCAAGATGTTCCACCAGCGCCAGTACGGCACCGACCCGGTGACGGGCTTCATCGACTACGACGCCGTCGCCGCCGCCGCGCGCGAGTTCAAGCCGCTGGTCCTGGTGGCCGGCTACTCGGCCTACCCGCGCCGGGTGAACTTCGCGAAGATGCGCGAGATCGCCGACGAGGTCGGCGCGACGCTGATGGTCGATATGGCCCACTTCGCAGGCCTGGTCGCGGGCAAGGTGTTCACCGGCGACGAGGACCCGGTGCCGCACGCCCACGTCACCACCACGACGACGCACAAGTCGCTGCGCGGCCCGCGCGGCGGGCTGGTGCTGGCCACCGAGGAGTACGCACCGGCCGTCGACAAGGGCTGCCCGATGGTGCTCGGCGGACCGTTGTCGCACATCATGGCCGCCAAGGCCGTGGCACTCGCCGAGGCGCGGCAGCCGGCGTTCCGCACCTACGCACAGAACGTCGCCGACAACGCCAAGGCGCTGGCCGACGGTTTCCTCAAGCGTGACGCCCGTCTGGTCACCGGCGGCACCGACAACCACATCGTGCTGCTCGACGTGCAGTCCTTCGGGCTGACGGGGCGGCAGGCCGAGTCGGCACTGCTGGACGCCGGCATCGTGACCAACCGCAACTCGATCCCGAACGACCCCAACGGGGCCTGGTACTCCAGCGGCATCCGGTTCGGTACCCCGGCGCTGACCACGCGTGGGTTCGGTGCCGACGACTTCGACAAGGTCGCCGAGCTGGTGGTCGAGGTGCTCGAGAACACGCAGCCGACGGCGGCGTCGAGTGGACCGTCGAAGGCCAAGTACGAACTGGCCGACGGCGTCGCCGAGCGCGTACATGCGGCGTCGGCCGAGCTGTTGTCGGCCAACCCGTTGTATCCCGGCCTGACCTTGTGACGATCGCCCCGGCGGGGCGATTTCAAGGAACATGTGTCTTCGGGTTACAGTTAATTCATGGCTGAGACCCCCCGTGCCAATGCGTTGACCCTGGAACTCGAGCCCGTTGTCGCCGAAAACCTGCAGCGGCACCTCGACACCGCGGTCGAGTGGTTCGGCCATGACTACGTGCCGTGGGATCAGGGCGAGAACTTCGCCTTCCTGGGGGGACGCGACTGGGAGCCTGCCCAGCAGACGTTGCCCCAGATCGTTGTCGACGCCTGCGAGATCCTGCAGATCACCAAGGACAACCTGGCCGGGTACCACCGTGAGCTCGTCGAACACTTCATCCTGGAGTGGAAATGGGGCCGCTGGCTGGGTCGCTGGACCGCCGAGGAGCATCTGCATGCGATCGTGCTGCGCAACTACCTGGTGGTCACACGTAACTTCGACCCGACGGCCAACGAGGACGTCCGCGTCGAGCACGTCATGAAGGGCTACCGCGCCGATCAGTACACGCAGATCGAGACGCTGGTGTACATGGCGTTCTTCGAGCGCATGCATGCCGTGTTCTGCCGGCGGCTGGCCGAGCAGATCGAGGAGCCGGTGCTGAAGTCGCTGATCGAACGCATCGCGCTCGACGAGGAACGGCACGAGGAGTTCTTCCGCAATCTGGTGCGCTGGTGCGCCCAGTACGACGACGTCGAGACGGTGGCCGCGGTGGCACGTCGCGCCGCCGGGCTCGAGGTGATCGGCGCCGATATCGACGCGTACGGCGACAAGGTCCGCAACGTTGCCGAGGCCGGCATCTTCGGCCCCGAGCAGCTGCGCCGGGCGATTGCCGACGAGATTGCCGCGTTCGGTCTGGAGGATCGACCCGAACTACGCGAATTCGTCTGATCCAGCGTTCACGCAGCAACCTCGCAGACCGCTTCTCGCACTGCGTTTGCGCTAATTCGCGGTGAACAAATGACGTCGCAGTTGCCGCGCCATCAGCAGGCGGCGCGCCACACGGCAGGATTGCTGCGGCGGGGGTAGCGTCGCAGTCGATGGCTAGCGACATGCTCTGCTATCCGGGCGGTATCTCCCGTAGCTGCTACGGCAGGACCGGCCCGGTCCTGATGCCGCTGCGCCCGCCGAAGAAACTTCGCGGGGCCGCGCGAAGTCGAGGAGCGCCACGTGACTGATTCGCCGTCGGCTGTGTCTCATCGGGAGTCGGATGACATCCGGACTTATGTGCTCGACACATCGGTCCTGTTGTCCGATCCGTGGGCGTGCACCAGGTTCGCCGAACACCAGGTCGTCGTTCCGTTGGTGGTCATCAGCGAGTTGGAGGCCAAACGTCACCATCACGAACTCGGCTGGTTCGCGCGTCAGGCACTGCGCATGTTCGATGATCTACGCCTGGAACACGGTCGCCTCGATGAGCCCATTCCGGTTGGGACACAAGGCGGTACGTTGCATGTGGAGCTCAATCACAGCGACCCCAACGTGCTGCCGGCGGGCTTCCGCAATGACAGCAACGATGCGCGCATCCTGACCGTCGCGGCCAACCTGGCCGCCGAGGGCAAGCGGGTCACTCTGGTCAGCAAGGACATCCCGCTGCGCGTCAAGGCGGGCGCGGTCGGGCTGGCTGCCGACGAGTACCACGCGCAGGACGTCGTCACGTCGGGCTGGACCGGTATGACCGAGATCGACGTGGCACCAGAAGAGATCGACGCCCTGTTCAATGACGGCGAGATCGACCTGGCGGCCGCACGGGATCTGCCGTGCCACACCGGTGTTCGCCTGCTCGGCGGCAGTTCGGCGCTCGGCCGGGTCAACGCCGACAAACGTGTGCAACTGGTCCGTGGTGACCGCGAAGTGTTCGGCCTCCGGGGAAGGTCAGCCGAACAACGCGTGGCACTGGATCTGCTGCTCGACGAATCTGTTGGCATCGTGTCGCTGGGCGGTAAGGCCGGCACCGGCAAATCGGCGCTGGCACTGTGCGCGGGCCTGGAAGCCGTTCTGGAGCGCCGCACGCAACGCAAGGTCGTGGTGTTCAGGCCGCTGTACGCCGTCGGCGGCCAGGACCTCGGCTACCTGCCGGGTAGTGAGAGCGAGAAGATGGGGCCGTGGGCGCAGGCCGTCTTCGACACCCTGGAAGGGCTCGCCAGTCCCGCAGTGCTCGAAGAGGTGCTCTCCCGCGGGATGCTGGAAGTGTTGCCGCTGACCCACATCCGGGGCCGTTCGTTGCACGACTCCTTCGTGATCGTCGACGAGGCGCAGTCGCTGGAGCGCAACGTCCTGCTCACCGTGCTGTCCCGCCTGGGTGCCGGGTCGCGCGTCGTGCTCACCCACGACGTGGCCCAGCGCGACAACCTGCGCGTGGGCCGGCACGACGGTGTCGCCGCGGTGATCGAGAAACTCAAGGGCCATCCGCTCTTCGCTCACATCACGCTGTTGCGCAGTGAACGCTCGCCGATCGCCGCGCTGGTGACCGAGATGCTCGAGGAGATCAGCCCCGGCGCGCTGCCCTGACCCGGCGTGCCCGGGGTACTGACAGCGGCGGCCGGTAGGCTGCCCACGTGCTGACAGCCGTTCGGCGACGCTCCGACACCCCGACCTCGTCGTACTGGCGCACCGTCCTGGGCGTGTGCGCGGCCGTCGTGGTCGTGGTGGTCGGAGCGTGCACGGGTCACGTGAAGGTGGACTCGACGGCCCAGGCCGCCACCGACGTCGACTGCGCGGTGGTCAAGTGCATCGCGCTGACGTTCGACGACGGGCCCAGCCCGTACACCGACCGGCTGCTGAAGATCCTGCAGGACAACGATGCCAAGGCGACGTTCTTCCTGATCGGCAACAAAGTCGCGGCCAACCCCGACGGCGCCAAACGCATCGCCGAGGCCGGGATGGAGATCGGGAGTCATACCTGGGAGCACCCCAACATGACGACCATCCCGGTCGAGGACATCCCGGCCCAGTTCAGCCGTGCCTCGGATGCCATCGAGGCCGCCACCGGTCAACGGCCCGTGCTGGTGCGCACCGCGGGCGGCTTGATCAACGATGCCGTGCTCGCCGAGGCCAAGAAGCAGGGGCTGGCCGACATCAACTGGGACGTCATCCCGTTCGACTGGGCCAATGACGCCAACACCGCGGCGACGCGCTACATGTTGATGACCCAGATCCAACCGAACAACGTGGTGCTGTTCCACGACACCTACTCCTCGACGGTCGACCTGGTGTACCAGTTCATCCCCGTCCTCAAGGCCAACGGCTACCACCTGGTGACGGTGTCGCAGATGCTCGGGTCGCGGGCGCCCGGTTCGTCCTATGGCAGCCGGGACAACGGCCCGCCGGTCAATGGGCTGCAAGACATTCCGGCCGACCAGATTCCGTCGTTGCCGAACACGCCGTCGCCGGCGCCGATGCCGAACTTCCCCATCACCGACATCCCGGACGCGAACTCGGGTGGGTCGAACAACGGGGCGTGATCAGAGCTTCGGAAAGTAGCTCTTCTGTCGCAGCAGGCCTTCCCGGCGAGCGAAGGCGAAGTTCTCCATGACGCGCTGCAACAGGTCTTCGAAGGTCTCGCCGTCGTCGGCGACCCGGTCCAGGCCTTGATGACGCAGATAGACCTCGAGGCGACGCTCGATGTGTCTGCCGGCGTAACTCTCCCCGGCGAACTCTGAGCGCAGAAAAGCCAATGCGCGTTCGTTGAGTTCGAATTTTGGCCTGGGCTGCTGCGCAGTGGTCATCGATGACCCTCTCGACCCTTCCCATCTTGGAACTGCCGAGCCCGAAAAGGAAGGGCTTGCGGCTGCCGAAATGCGGACAGGTTGGTTAACAGCAACTGAGCATTGCCACCCGGTTCCTCGCGCCGCTGGTCCGGGACTTGTCCGGAAGGACGAACGCGCTGGCAGGGCTCCACTATGCTCACCGGTTATGCGATCAGCTGTGGTGCGCCTCGGGGGCTTGCTGGCAACGGCACTGGCGGTGGCCGGCGTCGGTGCCGTCGGGCTGGCGCCCGCCGCCCACGCGGACCAGATCGGCTACCTGATCAACGTCACCGTGCGCCCCACCTATAACTTCCCGAACGCGCAGGCTGCACTCGACTATGGCTACGGGCTGTGTGGACGCATCGAGGCCAAGACGTCCTACACCGACATGGCCCAGCAGATCAAAACCGACTTCAACACCAATGACGAGCTGACGGTGTCCTATCTGCTCAGTCAGGCCGCCCAGGAACTGTGCCCCGGCCAGACCTGGCAGCTGCGGCAGTCGGCCGCGGGCTACCGTCCCGCCTGACCCGACCCTCTTACGCCGGCCCGCCTCACCCGCGCCGAGCCTGCGGCACCCACGCCGAGACTGCGGTGATTGCGGGAACATGCGAGTGACACCCGCAATGACCGCAGTCTCGGCGAAGAGGGTTCAAGCGCAAGCGCTCACTTCGCCGGCTGCGGCTCTATGCTCCGGACTCGTTCGCGCAAGCGCTCACTCGCCGTCGCGAACCTTCGCCATCGCGAGCACATCGAGTCGCTTGTCGAGTTCTTCCTCGGAGAGCTTGTCGCCGATCAGGCCGCGGTCGATCACCGTCTGCCGGATCGTCTTCTTCTCCTTGAGCGCCTGCTTGGCCACCTTGGCGGCTTCCTCATAGCCGATCGCCGAGTTCAGCGGCGTCACGATGGACGGCGAGGATTCGGCGAGTTCGCGCAGGTGTTCCTCGTGAGCGATCAGACCGTCAATGCACTTGGTGGCGAACAACTTCGACACATTGGCCAGCAGCGTGAAGGACTCCAGCACATTGCGGGCCATCATCGGGATGTACACGTTGAGCTCGAAGGCGCCCGACAGGCCGCCGACGGTGACGGCCGC
>CAMFLL010000428.1 GCA_945957405.1 uncultured Mycolicibacterium sp.
CCGACGGACATCGCGCGAGATGATCGGAACGAGCGTGGATCCGGTCGGTGCGCAGCTCGAACGGCGCATGGGCCGCAGGGGCGTGGCGGTCGAGGACGAACAGATCGTGCGGCTCCGGGTAGCGCAGCGCCCACATATCGGTTGCGGTACACAGCAACACGTTGAGTGCGTAGATCGGCACGTGCTCCGCCAGCCAGCCGAGCGCATCCAGTAGTCCTGCTTCGACGGCGCCGTCGCGGGCGCGGATCGCACCGGTGATCGACGCGAACACCCGCTCTGAATCTGATTGCCCCACAACAAGATCATCGATTCCGAGCTCGATCAGCCGACGGTCGAGCTCGTCGAGCCCGCCCACCACGCCGTTGTGCGCGAACAACCGGCCGTCCTGCAGGAACGGATGGGTGTTGACGATGTCGAGGGCACCGGTGGTCGCATAGCGGACATGCGCGATGAACGTGGTGCCGGTGAAGTGCTGGGCCTCGGTGGCGAAGTCGGCGTCCTGCCATGCCGCGACGGGTTGCTTGCGCACCAGCGGCATGCCGTCGGCGTCGAAGACGCCCAGCCCGGTGCCGTCGGGATTCTTCCGGCTCGGCGCGGCCAGGTTGTCGGGTGCATCCAGCAACCAGAACGTGGCGGTGACGGCACGGTGTCCCGCGTGCAACCCGAAGAGCCGGCACATCAGGGCGCTCAGTTCTGCCGGGACAGTCGCGGTGCCGCCTTTCCGCTGAGCAGCGGCAGGTCCAGATAGGTGGCGATACCGGGCGCAGCGGCGCACACCGCAGGTACGGAGTTCACGCAGTGCGCGGCCGTTCCGACGATGCCGGGATTGCTCTTGAGGCCGGCCTCGACACTCTCGGGCTGGAATCCCTTGATGGTGACGGTGAAGTCCGGGTTGCCACGGACCTCCATCTCATAGCGCTCTCCCTCCGGCCCGAAACTCCATGCCGGGTCGAAGTTCTCATGACCCATGAACCAGTTGACCGTCACGCGCATCACGGGTTCGCCTGCGACCAGGGCCTCCCATCCGAACTTGCGTGCGGCGACCTCACCGGGGGAAAGGACACCCATCGGCGAGTCGATCGGTGCGGTGGCCACCGCGACCTCCTGGGTGGCGCGGATCCTGGACTCGGCGTCGAAACCCATGGTGTCCACCACCATTTTGATCGCCTGCACGAAACCGGAGTCCAGCATCTTCTGCATCGGGCCGCTCAGGGCGTTCTCCGGGGTACCGCCGAACCCCATCACGTGCCGCAGCACATCGGGTGCGTCATAGGTACACATATCCGAGAACTCCTCGGCGCGAACAAATGTCACACCGGTCGACATCGCCGACATCACCAGCGGAAACTTCTCGGTGATACCGCCCGGGGCGATGCCGGTGCCGTGCAGTGTGGCGTTACCGGCCAGCGCGGCCTCACGTACCGACGCCGACTGCCGCTCACTGGGGTAGATCCAGCTGATCGGGCTGACGACGTTCTTGCCGGAACGCAGCAGCGCCGCCACCTCATCGAGGTTGAACATCAACGGGGCGTATATGACGGCGTCCGCGTCGAGGGCCACGATGTCGTCGAGGCTGTTGGTGGCCGTCACGCCCAGCGGCGCCGCGCCGATGATCTCACCGACGTCCTTGCCGTTCTTGGCATCCGAATGCACCCAGCAGCCGACGAGTTGCAGGTCGGGGTGTTCGAGTACGCCGTTGATCGCCGCGACGCCCACACCGCCGGTTGCCCACTGCACGACCTTCAACGCCATCTGCCCACTCCGTCCCAGAAACTAGAACACGTTCTAGTGTTCATTGTTGCGTGCCCGAGCGGCCCTTGTCCGGGACATGGCCCGATTCGTCCCGCGGGGGCAGCGCCACCAGTGCGGCAGCCATGAAACACAGCGCCCCGACGAACGTGCCCGTGTTCGCGAGCCATTCGTCGGCGGTCAATCCCGACTTGCTGACGAAGGCGCCTACGGCGGACACCCCGAAGGCCACCGACCCCGCCATGTTGATCCACGCGTCCTGCCAGTCCCGCGAGTCGGGTTTGAAGAATCCGACCCGCACCACGATCGCGGCGATCGCCAGCACGCTGCTGACCAGGAACAGGATCGACCCGAACGCGTCGGGGCTCCAGACGAACCGCCGCTCGGTCGGGATCCGGTGCGCCCATACGGCCGTGCCGGTGCTCACGTTGAACAGCACTGTGCCGACCAGTTGCGTCAGCGCCGAGAAATAGTCGGCGTGGTCGGCATGCGGTGGCAGCAAGCGGAACTCGATGAACGCCGCACTGGTGAAGAACCACGACCCGACAAAGCACAGCACGTTGGTGGCTGTCGCGTTCGCGGCCGCGGCGAAGCCAGGCGCGGTGCCGACGGCGAAGCACGCCGAACCGACCACGAACAGCCAGCACTGCAGGCGCAGGGTCATCGGGACGGGACATTAGCAATCGCCTACATTCGAGTGATCGACCATCCGGAGATCAAAGGGGATTCTCAGTGGGAAATAAGGCGGCCAACAAGGTCTACGTCATCGGTGTGGGCATGACGAAGTTCGAGAAGCCGGGCCGCCGCGAAGGCTGGGACTACCCGGCGATGGCCGACGAATCCGGCACCAAGGCGCTCACCGATGCCGGCATCGACTACAGCGAGATCGAACAGGGTTACGTCGGCTACTGCTCGGGCGACTCGACCTCAGGCCAGCGTGCGCTCTACGAACTCGGGATGACCGGCATTCCGATCGTGAACGTCAACAACAACTGTTCGACGGGTTCCACCGCACTGTTCCTGGCCGCGCAGGCCATCCGGGGTGGCGTCGCGGACTGCGTGCTGGCACTGGGTTTCGAGAAGATGCAGCCGGGGTCTCTCGGCGGTGGCGCCGAGGACCGCGAGTCCCCGCTGAAGCGACACATCCTGGCGCTCAACGAGGTCGACGAGATGGCGTTTCCCGTCGCGCCGTGGATGTTCGGGGCAGCGGGCCGCGAACACATGAAGAAGTACGGCACCACCGCCGAGCACTTCGCGAAGATCGGGTGGAAGAACCACAAGCACTCGGTGAACAACCCGTACGCGCAGTTCCAGGACGAGTACACCCTCGACGACATCATGGGCGCCCGGATGATCTCCGATCCGCTGACCAAGCTGCAGTGCTCGCCGACCTCCGACGGCTCGGCCGCGGTGGTGCTGGCCGGCGAGGACTTCGTGGCCGAACACGATCTTGCCGGTCAGGCTGTCGAGATCGTCGGGCAGGCGATGACCACCGACTTCGCCTCGACCTTCGACGGCACCGCCCGCAACATCATCGGCTATGACATGAATGTTCAAGCTGCACAACAGGTTTACGACCAGTCCGGGCTGGGCCCGCAGGATTTCCAGGTCATCGAACTCCATGACTGCTTCTCGGCCAACGAACTGTTGCTCTACGAGGCGCTCGGGTTGTGCGGTGAGGGTGAGGCCGGCGAACTGATCGACGGAAATCAGACCACATACGGCGGACGGTGGGTGATCAACCCGTCGGGCGGCCTGATCTCGAAGGGTCATCCACTGGGCGCGACAGGCCTGGCACAGTGCTCGGAACTGACCTGGCAGCTGCGCGGCACCGCCGACAAGCGTCAGGTGCCGGGCGTCGACGCCGCCCTGCAGCACAACATCGGGCTGGGCGGCGCCGCCGTCGTGACGGCCTATCGGCGCGCCGAGCGCAGCTGAGAAAGACGCGACCAGAGCCCGGCGGTGATCACGATCAGGGCGGCGGCCACGCACGTACCGAACACCCACAGGGCACCGAACATGCCACGCACCACGTCGCCGACGTCGACCGGGTTGCCCGTCATGTCGGGCGCGAATGCCGACAGCGCGGGCTGGGCGAGGATTCCGGCCACCACCACGGCGACCAGGGTCAGCGGGACCGTCCGCATCAGGGCGTCCCGGACGGCGTTGACGTGTGCGGTGCGGTCGCCGTCGGCAGGCACGGGCCGGTCGAGAGCGTCCTCCAGATGCACCTGCGACAGGATGAACGCCGCCGCGATGAACGCCTGGGTCAAACCGGCGATCAGCAGCAGATGAGTTGACAACGGCACCTCAGGTGATCCTTTTGCTAGACAGCGAGTTTCGTGTCCATCCACTGTCGGGCACCGAAGCGCGACGCGGTGTCCTCCAATCGGCTCGTCAACGGGATGAATGATCTGTCCCCCGATCAGGGGACAGCCTCAGCGCCGGTGCAGCTCCACTGCCAGCGGTCGGTGATCGGAGATCGACATGAGCGGAGTCCTGAACTCCCGCCCACGCAGCCGCGGATCATCGGTCAGGATGTGGTCCAGCTGGCGGTCCGGCGCCTCGGCCGGGAAGGTCAACCCGTGGGCGAGTGGATGCATGCCCGACCACCGGCGCACCGTCGCGGGTGTCAGGTTCAGATCACCGGTGAGTATCCGGGGCCCGTCGAACCCCTTGAGGTCCTTGACCAGGCGACGCAACTGCCTGCGGTTCCAGCCCGGCACGAACGACAGGTGGGTGTTGGCGACGGTGAGCCCGCCGAGCGGCGTCTGCAGGCGCGCCGCGACCGCAGCCCGCGGTTCTTCGTCGACGATCAACACCTTGCGCGGGCCGGGCAGGTACATCGGGAAGCGCATCGGAACCCGCGGTAGCCGCAACACCTGCCACGACGTCGCCGGGTAGCGCGACAGCAGCGCAATACCGTACGCGGCCGTACCGGGTTGTTCGGCGCCGGTGGCGGCCATCCAGGTGGCGCCGGGCGTACCCGATATCGCGGCCACGAAACGGTGAGCCACGGCGCCCATCGCGTCGGCCGCCACGGCCGTCAGATCGGCCCGACCAGAGCGCTCCTGCTCCAGGTCCACTTCCTGCAGAGCCAGCACATCGGGATCGAGTTCCTCGATGCAGGCACGTAACCGGCCGGGGTCCACACCGTCGCCGACCGTCCGGCCGTGCAAGATGTTGAACGTCACGACCCGCATGGGTTTGTCGCTCATGGGTATCACTTACCCACGATGGACATGGACCGATCCTGGCAATTGCGTGACGCGCTGCGCACCGCGGCGTCGGCACTCAAAGAACACGGCCCGCGATTCGCGCTCGCAGGCAGCTATGCACTGTGGGCGTACGGCGGTCCCGAACCCACCAACGACGTCGACTTCATCGTGTCCGAAGACGACGCCGAGACCGCCGCCGACACCCTGGCCAAAGCCGGTTTCACCATCGAACGCACGCCGGAGGACTGGTTGTTCAAGGGGCACAGCGACGATGGTGTGGTGGTCGATGTCCTGCACCGCGTCAATGGCGCCCCGGTGGGCGCCGAACTGCTCGGGGCCGCGGTGCAACGGCCCGTACTGGCACTGTCGATTCCGGTGCTGCCGCCCACCATGGTCGTCATCCAGAAGCTGCGCGCATTCGACGAGCACTACTGCGATTTCACGCTGCTGCTGCCGACGGTCCGGGCGGTGCGGGAACAGCTCGCCTGGGACGACATCGCCGCTGCCACGGCCGACAACGATTTCGCGGTGGCGTTCATGGTGCTGGTCGAGCGGTTGGGTCTGGTGCGGACGGCTTAGCGGCGACGCCACCAGATCACCAGCCCCGCAGCGGCGAGGACGGCGAGCACGGCGCCGATCGGGATGACCGGTTTGTCGCGCGCGGTGGCACCGACCTCGGCGGCCTTGTGCGCCACCTCTTCCCTGGTGTCGGCCACCTTCTGTTGAGCCCGCCCCTTGACGTCGAGTTTGTTCGTCAATGCACCGACGGTGTCGCCGAGTTCGCGGCGGGTTTGCTCGATATCGGCCTGCAGGTCGTCGATGCTTGCGTCGGGCCCCGGTTCGGGCCGTCCGTCAGGTCCGGTCAT
>CAMFLL010000429.1 GCA_945957405.1 uncultured Mycolicibacterium sp.
ACGCTGCTGCGGCTCCGGCAGCGCGCCCAATCCGTCCAGAATCGGCGAGCACAGGTCGTGCAATGCCGCATACGGCAGTTCCATCTCGGACTCGACGCCCGTGAATCGCACCAGGGTCAGATCACTGCCCGTGGCCATCAGGTACTGCAGCAACGCCGTCTTGCCGATTCCCGGTTCGCCGCGAAGCAGCAGCACGCCGCTGCGGCCGTCACGCACCTGCTTGAGCAGACCGTCCAGGATCGCGCACTCGTGATCCCGCCCCTGGATCGGTGGCGACGAGGTTCGCAGACCAGGGAAGTCCATGACCCTCCTGACGTCGTCGCCCCGGGCTGGAGCGATCGCATTTTATGTGGACACGCTGTGGTCCAACAGAGGAACAGCATGATAAATGACCGGTCGGCTATTATAGTAATATGCCGCGCCCACCCAACCCCGAAGTCCGCCGCCGACTGCTCGAGTCGGGGCTGAGATTGGTCCATTCCCATGGGTTCGCCGCCAGCGGCGTCAAGGACATCACGGACGCCGCAGGCGTTCCCAAAGGTTCGTTCTACGCCTACTTTTCGAGCAAAGAAGCTTTCGGCGCAGCGATCCTCGAGTACTACTGGTCCGATATCGAAGCGCGACTGCTGCCCATCCTCGAGGCAGACGGTATGGCGCAAGAGCGCATCGGGCAGTTCTTCAGCGCACTCGCCGACGAGCACGAGGCCGGCGAGTTCCTGCTGGGCTGCCTCGTCGGCAACCTCTCACTCGAACTGGGCGGCTCGAGCGAACCGGTACGCGCCACGTTGCACCGCATCCTCGAGCGGTGGGATGAGGCACTGGCGGCGTGTGTGCGCGCGGGCCAGGGCGGCTCCGAGGGTATCCGTGACGATGTCGATGCCGATGAACTCGCCGCGCTGTTGATCGAGGCCTGGGAGGGCGCCGCACTGCGCGGCAAGGTCACCCGTAGCCGTATCCCGTATGACCGCTTCGAGGCGGTCACGGTTCCGGCCCTGCTGCGCTGATCCACACGAGCCGCGAACATCACACCAGGCGGCGTTGATTTATAGACGACCGGTCATTTATTCTGACGTCATGACACCAACCACCGATCCGGCGCTCTACGCCGAACCCGCTGAACCCGCCCTCCCCCCGTCGGGTTTCGTGCTCGACCACCAACACGCCGCACTGGTGATCACCGACCCTCAGATCGACTTCCTCAGCCCGGACGGGGTCTCGTGGCCGGTGTTCGGCGACAGCATCCAGGAAAATGACACCGTCGCCCACATCGGTCAACTGCTCGACGCCGCGAAGGCCGCAGGCATCACCGTCGCGGTCTCGCCGCATCACTTCTATCCGACGGACAAACAATGGCAGTTCGGCGATCCGCTCGAGCAGTTCATGAGCGCCGTCGACATGTTCGCCCGGCGCGGCGCCTACACCACCGAAGGTTTCGCCGGCTCGGGCGCCGACTTCCGACCCGCCTACCAGCACCACATCCACGACGGGCGCACAGTGATCACCTCACCGCACAAGATCGTCGGCCCGGAATCCAACGACCTTGTGCTGCAATTGCGCAAACGCGGCGTGCACCAGGTCATCCTCGCGGGAATGGCCGCCAACCTGTGCGTGGAGGGGCACCTGCGTGAGCTGGTCGAGCAGGGCTTCGAAGTAGCCGTCGTCAAAGACGCCACCGCGGGCCCGCGCCTACCCGAGGGCGACGGCTACCTCGCCGCACTCGTGAACTACCGCTTTCTGGCCGGCGCAGTGTGGACCACGGCCCAGGCCGTCAGCCACCTCGCCCGCCCCGTGGCCAAACCCGTTGCCGCAGAGCAGCACCACTGAAGAAGGAGATCGAACACCATGACATCAACCGTGAGTCCCACTGCACTGAGGTTTCCCTTGAACCACGGGGCCGGTGAGATTCCGGCGCTCGGGTTCGGCACCCTGGTATCGGATCAAGCCCAGACGCGCGGTGCCACCAAGGCCGCCGTGGAAGCCGGATTCCGCCACCTGGACTGCGCCGAGCGGTACCGCAACGAGGATGAGGTAGGAGCGGCACTGCAGGAATTGTTCGCCGACGGGACGGTCCGCCGGGAGGACCTCTTCGTGACGACCAAGCTCTGGAACAACAATCATCGACCCGACCGGGTCCGAAAGGCGTTACAGGCCAGCCTGAAACGGCTCGGGCTGGACACGGTAGACCTCTACCTCATGCACACGCCGTTCGCCTTTCACCCCGGTGAAGACCAGGATCCCCGCGACGCACACGGCGATGTCGTCTACGACGACGGCGTCACCCTGGAGGAGACGTGGGCGGCGATGGAGGCCTTGGTCGACGACGGACTGACCAAGGCGATCGGCCTGTCCGACATCGACGTCGAGGGCACGCGACGGATTGTCGAGGGCGCGCGTATCAAACCGGCCGTCGTCGAGGTCGAGTCCCATCCCTATCACCCGCAGTGGGACTTGCACGAATACTGCACGGCAGAAGGCATCATCCTGCTGGCATTCGCGCCGCTGGGTCATGCGCTTGAGCCTCGACTGCTCGACGACCCCGTCATCGTGTCGATGGCAAAGCGCTTCGAAAGTACGCCCGCGCAGGTGCTTCTGGCGTGGGGCGTCCGGCGCGGCAGCGCGGTCCTGACGTCGTCGGTGCGCCCGGAACGCATCAAGGAGAATGTCGACGTGCCCGCGCTTCCCGACAGCGCCGTCCGCGAGATCAACGACCGCGTGCAGACCCGCTACCGGTTCAACTCCGTCGTCGATGCCGGCGAGCCGGGGTTCATCGAAGTACCCCACGGTAGTTGAGTGGAGCCGGGGTCATCGCGCGTCCGGGTTCTCGATGACCAGCGCGATACCCTGCCCCGAGCCGATGCAGACGCCCGTGATTCCGTAACGCGCATTGCGCTCGCGCAGTTCGGTGGCCAGGGTCAACACGTACCTGGCCCCCGAGGCGCCGAACGGATGTCCGGTGGCGACCGCCCCACCGTTCGGGGTGAGCTTGTCGTCAGGGATCGTGAAACCGTCAAGCTGAGTGGACAACTCACGCAGCACCCCCAGCGCCTGGGCACTGAACGCTTCGTGCACCTCCCAGACGTCGATCTGGTCGGGAGTGAGGCCGGCACGCTTGAGCGCCAACGGCATCGCCCATGCGGGCCCCAGTCCCATGAGCAGCGGATCCAGTGCGTAGACCGCAGAGGACACCACCCGCGCCATCGGTGTCAGACCGAGTTCGGCAGCCTTCTCACCCGATGAGATCACGATGGCGCTGGCTCCGTCGGTCAACGGCGACGAGTTGCCCGCGGTCATCTGCGTGGTGCCGGACTGGGCGGGTAGGGCGGCCAGGCGTTCGGCACTGGTGTCGTCGCGAATGAACTCGTCGTGTTCGAACACGCGTGCAGGCGCAATCTTGGTCGCCGGAAGACTCACCGGCATGATCTCCTTGGCCAGCCGGCCCGAGTCGCGGGCCGCTGCGGCGCGCTGCTGAGAACGCAACGCGAACGCGTCGATCTCGGTGCGCGTCAACCCGTAACGGTCCGCGACGTTCTGCGCCGTCTCGATCATCGCGATATAGGCATTGCGACTCAGCAGGACCGGATTCGGCGGCCCACCAGCCCCGGCCCACATCGTATCGAGCAGGAACAGCGGACCCCGAGGCGCGAACGGCGCATCGCCTTTCATCCACGCCCAGCCGGACCGCGACATCGATTCCACCCCACAGGCGATCCCGATGTTCAGGTCGCCGGCCATGATGGCGTGGCTGATGGTGACCGTCGCGCTCACCGACGAGCCGCAGAACCGGTTGACTGTCGCGCCGGCCACACTGTCGGGGAACCCGGCGGCCAGGGCAGCCCAGCGCGCGACGTCACCCATGCCCTCATGGGCGGTGTTCACACAACCGGCCACGATGTCCTCGATCTGTTCCAGCGGCACGCCGACACGTTCACACGCGCCGCGCATCGTCATCCCGAGCAGGTCATCGAGCCGAATGTGCGACAGCGATCCGCCGTAGCGGGCGAACGGCGTCCGCACCCCACCCAGAATGAATGCCTCGGCCATGGCGGTCCCCTGTTCCGGCTTCGCTATCGTGCGTGCCGATAGAAATCATCGCCGACCCCAGCCGATTCGACACCGAGTTCGGCCGCGACTGCCTCGACCGCCTGATGCGCGACGTCGCTGTCGACCAGTCCATCGGCGGTGTAGTACGGCCCGATGTAGCGCTCGTGGTGGCGTCTCACCTCATCGCGGGTCATGCGAGTGAGAAACGACGCCATGTAATCGACGGCGAGATCGGGTTTGTCCGCAATGGTCTTGAGTGCGCGCCGGTTGGCCCGCACCAACGCCTGCAGCGCCGGGCTGTCGATCGGGATACGGGTCGAGTCGACGGCGACTCCGACGGTGGGGATCTGGAAATGGTCCCCCACCCAGGCGAGCACGTGGAAGCCTTCTTCCGCGGCGACCTGTTCGGGCCCCAGCGTGCTCCCGACGTACGCCGCGTCGATGGACTTTTCCCGCAGCTGACGCAGATCCATCTGGTAATCACCGGGGTTGCGGACGACGCAGTGCAGATCGTGGTCGGGGTCGAGTCCGTGCCGGCGCAGCACAATTCGCGCGAAGCAACCGGGTGCGGTGTGCGCGGCGTGGACGGCGAGTCGCTTCCCGCGCAGATCGGCCATGGAGTCGATACCGCTGTCGCCGACAAACCAGAACAGCGGACGGTCGGTGTTGGCGCACAACGCGGTCCACTCGATGCCGTCCGTCATCCGCGACAGCACAGCCCGACCGAGGCCGATCGTGGCGCAGGAGCGCAGCCGTTCGATGTCCCAGCCGGTTCCGTCGCGGACCGCGACATGGAGATCTTCGTCGGCGAAGAAGCCTTCCTGATCGGCCACATGGGCGATCAGTTCTTCATGAATACCGCGCCCCACATACGCCAGGTCGATGGTGTGCACCGTGAGGTGTCCTTCCTCGGTCAGTCCATGGCCAATCCACCGTTGACCGTCAGGTAGTGGCCGGTGGTGAAACCGGAATCCGCACTGGCGAGAAACGCCACGGTCTTGGCCACCTCGTCGGGGCGGACCAGTCGCCCCATGGGATTGCTCGCGCCGAGTTGGCGCACCTGCGCGCCCGTCAACTGCTCGGTCACTGTTGTCTCGTCCACCGTCGCGGGCGCAACGAGATTGGCAGTGACGCCGTGGGGTGCCACCTCGAGCGCGACGTACCGGACGAACTGGTCCAGCGCTGCCTTGGCGGTCCCCAACGTGATCATGCCTTCGCGCGGACGGCGGGACAGCCCCGTACTGAGGTACACCAACCTGCCGTAATCGCGGGAGATCATGCCTGGCACCACAGCTTTGGTGATCAGGAAGGCGGCGCGCAGTTCGCGGTCGACTTTGCCGCCGAGCTGTTGCCAGGTCAGGTCCGCGAACGACGTCACGTCGAAGGGAATCAGGGCGTTGTGCACCAGGACGTCGATCCGGCCCCACCGCTGCTCGGTCTCGGCGATCATCTCCGACACCTCATCGGCCTGGGTGACGTCGGCCCGGATCGCCACAGCCTCGCCGCCTGCCGCGGCCACCTCCTCGACCACCTGCGCGGCCTGCTCGGCGCTCGCCCGGTAGTTGACGACCACCCGGAACCCCTGCCGTGCGAGCACCCGCGCGGTTGCCGCACCGATACCACGGCTGGCCCCGGTGATCACCGCGACACGGTCTATCGGAGTCGACCTCCCCGCTCCAGAATCCACAACTCGACTGTCCCTGGCCGTGGCTGTGTTCGCGCCAGTGGAAACCACTGGTGCGCAG
>CAMFLL010000430.1 GCA_945957405.1 uncultured Mycolicibacterium sp.
GCTCACCCGGATACCGCCGAAGCGTTGGTGCGGGCGGCCATGGCGTCGTTCGGCCGCATCGACGCCGTGGTGAACAACGCCGGAATCGGTGGCCCGGGTGGTGATCTCGACGACGTGGCGATGACCGACATCGAGCGCACCCTGAACGTCAACCTGCTCGGCGCGGTGCGCTTGTGCCAGGCGGCGATCCCCCACCTCAAGGCGCAGCGCTGCGGGCGCATCATCAACATCGGCTCCGTGTACGCCCAGCGGCCTGTCGTGGGTGGCAGCGCCTACATCATGTCCAAGGCCGCGATGCACGGGCTGTCGCAGTGTCTGGCGCTGGAACTGGGCAGTTACGGGATCACGGTGAACACCGTCGCACCCGGGTACATGATGACGCGCATGCACGAGGAGGAGATCGAATTGCAAGCCCGCGCAGCCGGAATCGACGCGGCCCAGATGCAGGGCCGCCTGCGCGACGAGGTGCCCCTGGGTAGGCACGGCACCGGTGACGACGTCGCCGGAGCCGTCGCCTGGCTGCTCACCGACGACGCGGGCTATGTCACCGGGCAGACCATCGGCGTCAACGGCGGGATCCTGGTGAGCTGATGGCACACATCGTCGTGACGGGCGCGGCATCGGGTATCGGCGCCGCCGTTGCCTCCCGCGCCGCCGCCGAGGGCTGGACGGTGGCCAGGCTGGACCGCGAATTCCCCGACGCGGGCGGAGGTGACGGCCGCTACCACGTCGACGTCTCCGACTCCAGTTCCGTGGCAACGGCTTTGGCTTCCGTGACCGACCACTGGGGCCGTGCACCGGACGCACTGGTGCACGCCGCCGGGATCTACCGGGTGCGGTCGGCGACCGACGTGGACACCGACGCGTGGGAAGCCACGATGTCGGTCAACGCGCGCGGCAGCTTCCTGATCGCCCGCGCCGTCGCGGCCGCCATGATCCGGGCCGGGGCCGGTGGTTCGCTCGTGCTGCTCGGTTCGGTGGCCGCACTACGCGGCGATTCCGTCGAACCGAGTGCCGCATACTCGGCCAGCAAGGGCGCGGTCAGTGCCCTGGTACGTCAGCTGGCCGTGGAATGGGCCGGCGCGGGCATTCGCGTCAACGCGGTCATGCCGGGGGTCATCGACACCGCGATGACCACCATCGTCGACGACGCCGAGGCGTGCGCGGCATTCTTGCGCACACTGCCTCTGGGTAGGCTCGGCAAGGCCGAAGAAGTCGCTGCCGCGTGCCTGTTCCTGGCCGGACCGAACGCGTCGTACATCACCGGCGTCGAAATCGCCGTCGACGGAGGATATCTCGTCTCGTGACCACCACCGAACTCCCGATCATCACTGTCTCGGGCAATGCCCGCGAACGCGGCATCCAGTACGGCCGGCAGGCCGCCGACCGGGTGCGGCAGACCCGCGACGCCTACGCCGGCGTGTACGCCCACTTCGCCAAATGGGACTGGGACCGCGTGCGCGCGGAGGCGCAGCCGTTCATCGAACCGATCCGGCGGTTCCATTCCGCCTCCATCGAGGAGATGACCGGTATCGCCGAGGGCGCCGGCCTGACCTTCGACGACGTGCTCGCCATGAACCTGCGCACCGAGATCCTGTTCGCGGCGAAGGTGCGCGCGGCAGGCGCCGAACTGCCATCGGTGCTGGAGTGCACGTCGTTCGCCGCACGCACCGCGTGGGGCGAGCAGCTGGTGGGCCAGAACTGGGACTGGCTGACCTTCTCGGCCGACACCGTGGTGCTGGTCGAAGCGACGCCCGACGAGGGACCGGCGTTCATGACCGTCGTGGAGGCCGGACTGCTGGCCAAGTTCGGGATGAACTCTGCCGGTCTCGCCCTGGCCACCAACGCCCTGGTCACCACCGCCGACGCGGGTGAACCCGGCGTGCCTTACCACGTCATGCTGCGCGCGCTGCTGGACTGCACCACCCCCACCGAGGCCGCGACGGTGCTGCAGTCGGTCCACCGCTCGTCCTCGGCGAACTATCTCATCGCCAGCGGCGAGGGCCTGGTGGTCGACGCCGAGACCCGGCCCGGTGGTTACGCCGACATCGCGTGGGATGTCCCGGACGACGACGGACTTCTGTTGCACGCCAACCACTTCTCGGTGGCACCGGCCGGCACGGTCAAGGACGTCGGCGCGATGCTGATGGCCGATTCGCTGTTCCGGCTGCAGCGGGTGCGGCGGCTGGCACGCGAGACACCGGGTGCCGGCGTCGAGGACTGGAAACGGATCCTGTCCGACCACGCGGGCAACCCGGCCGGCATCTGCTGTCACCCCGATCCCGGTACCCACGCCCTGGACCAGTGGACCACCGCTTCCGGGGCAATCTTCGAACCGGCGCTGCGGCGGGCTCACATTTCCGTCGGCAACCCCTGCGACGGCCACTGGCTGATGCGAGATTACGCAGGTGAGTGGGCGTAGAGTCCATGACTGCCGCGCCGCGCGGCACCGCGCCAAGGGAGTCCGATGTCCAGGGTCATAGCCGAACTGACCATCGAGGCGGGCGCGCGGACACGCCCCAGCCATCCGGCGGTGCCGCCCCGGGTGCTCGACTACGCCCAGGCCTTCTTCTCCACTGCCCGTGACTCGCTGCGCTTCCTGTGGCGCAGCGACGACACGTGGCTGGCCGTCCATCTGATCCGCAAGCACTATGACCCTGACGGCCGTGGCGCCGGTGAACGCGTCGCCGTACGCGTCGCCGAGGTCGAGATGCCGCGCGGCATCACCCTGCGCGAGGTCGACGTCCTGACACTGCTGGCCCTTGGCCTGACCAACGTCGGCATCGCCGACCGGTTGGGTACCAGCGCGCGGACGGTGTCGACGCAGATCGAGCGCCTGCTGACCAAACTGGACCAGGGCACCCGCGGCGGCCTGGCCGCACTCGCCGTCGACTCCGGGCTGCTGCGGTTGCCGATCCCCGGCGGCGTCGACGGCACTCCCGGAATCGGCGTGGTGGAACTCGAGTCGATCGTCACCGCGGTCCCGCGCTGCCCCGTGCCGCCGCTGCGTCCCGCCTACCCGCGCAAGCGGCCCCTCATGGTGGGGTCGCTGATCCCGACCGGCGCCGCCGCCGCCGACGGCGTCGAGGTGCGCCACGGCGCGACCCTGGCCGTCGAGGAGATCAACGCGACCGGCGGCGTCGCGGGCCGGCACGTCGAACTGGTCACCGCCGAAGTCGACCTCTTCGACGTCGCCAGCGTCGAACGCGGTCTTGGACGGCTGTTCGCGCTCGAGGTCGACGCCATCACCACCAGCTACGCCAGCGCCGAGAACTCGTCGGTGATCGACGCGGTCGCCGATTACGGCAAGCCGTTCCTGCACACCGCCACATTCGCCGCGCAGGTCGAACAGGCCGAGGCAGATCCCAGCCGGTACGGCGCGGTGTTCCAGACCTGTGCCTCGGAAACCTTCTACGGGGTGGGCCTGATCCGGTTGCTCACCGAACTGGAGGCCGGCGGGGTGTGGCGCCCGCGGTCGCGGCGCATCGTCAGCATCGAGGCAGCCACGTCAAGCACGCGCGTGACCAACGAGCACTTCCTGGCCACTGCGGCACAGGCCAACTGGTCGCTGGCCGACCTGATCCGCGTCCCCGTGCCCACCACCGACTGGGCACGGGTCGCGCAGCGGATCGCCGCGGCCGACCCGGAAGTCGTGATGGTGACGCACTTCCTGGACCAGGAGGTCGCCGCGTTCCAGCAGGCCTTCGTCGCGGCCGGGCTGCAGTCACTGGTGTACTGCGTGTACGGGCCGTCGATCCCCCGGTTCCAGGACTCCGTCGGCGGGGCCGCCGACGGCATCATCTGGTCGACCACGACGGGAACCTACGACGACGTCCTCGGCCGCCGCTTCCGCAGCCAGTACGCGGCGCGGTTCGGCCGGGCGCCGGGGTGGTCGCAGGCCGGTGCTGCCTACGATCAGGTGAATCTGCTGGCCGCGGCGTGGTGCGCCACGGCGACCCGAGACACCGGCGACGTCGTGCGGTATCTGAGGCGGTGGCCGCACCGTGGCGTCAACGGCGTCTACTACTTCGGCGAGACCAACCAGTCCACGTTGTCGTATCCCGACCTGACGCCCGACGCCTCGATGGGGCAGGCGCACATGGTCTACCAGATCCAGGGCGGCACGCACCGGGCGCTGGCACCGGAACCCTTCGGCTCCTGTTCGCGGTTCCGGATGCCGTCGTGGTGTCCGCCGGTACCCGCCTGAATCAGGCCCGGGTTCGGGGGCGATCCGTCAGATGACGGATGTGTCACACCGGTTGATTGGCTGTACTGCTTCTCACGCTGGACCAGCACGCCCGTAACCGAGGAGCGGATACATGCCGGAAACCCCACCCCCCGTCAGACCACGCGGTGTTCCCCGCCGCACGTTCGTCAACGGGCTCGGGATCGCGGGGCTCGGTGGCGTCGTCGTCGGCGGCGCCGCGGCGTGGGCCGTCAAACCGTCGGGTGCCGGCAGCGGCGGCGGCGGCGCCTCCGGTGAACCCATCAAGATCGGCACCGTCGCTCCCATCACCGGGCCCTACTCGGGCGACGGCCAGGAAATGGTGCGCGGCGCCGAGATGGCCATCGACGACATCAACGGCGCGGGCGGCGTGGCCGGGCGGCCGGTGCAGCTGGTCACCGCCGACATCTCCGACCAGGCGCCGGAGAACTTCATCCAGGCCGCACAACGGCTGGTCTCCCAGGAGAAGGTCTCGGCGATCTTCAGCGGCTACACCACCACCACCTCGGCCGAGTTCCCGATCTACGGCGACGCCGGCGTTCCGACGCTGCACGCCAACACGTTGCAGGCCAACACCGATTTTGTGGTGGACCACGGCATCAAGAACATCTACCAGATCTGCCCGACCGAGATCTGGTACGCCAACGGCTTCATCCAGCTGATGAAACAGTGGATCGACAGCAAGGCCTGGACTCCGCGGGGCAACACCGCTGCCGTCATCGCCAGCAATGACTCCTACAGCATCTCGATCGCCACGGTCTTCCGGGAGGGCCTGCGAAAGATGGGCTGGGACATCACGTTCTACGATGAGGTGACCGCCCCCAACGCCGACTGGGGCCCGCAGCTGGCGCGCATCAGGGCCAACCCGCCGGGACTGATCTTCATGACCGACTACCTGGCGGGCGACCTGGCCAGTTTTGCAACTCAATTCGCCAGTGCGCCAACACCTTCTCTGCTGTACCAGCAGTACGGTCCGAGTGTGCCGGAGTACCTCGACCTCGCCAAGGACGCCGCCAACGGCGTGCTGTGGTCGACCACCATCGGCACCCTGCCCGACGAGATCGGCAACGGGTTCCGGGACCGCTACCAGAAGAAGTACGGTGCGCCGGCCGGGCTGAGCCAGTCCGGCGCCCAGTACGACGCGGTGCGACTGTGGGCGCGCTCCGCCGCTCAAGCCGGCAACCCCGACGACTTCGAGAAGGTCAACCAGTTCCTCAAGGCCACGCTGTTCCGCGGCGTCGTCGGGACTTACGCCTTCGACCAGAAGGAACTGACCGCGGTGCCCTACCCCGACAAGGTCAACGATCCCAGCCTGGCGATGCCGCACCTGACCTACCAGATCCAGAACGGCAAGCAGGTGCTGCTGTCGCCGGACCCATACACGCAGGGCACCTTCACGCTCCCACCGTGGATGGCGGGCCGATGACGTCAGCGGCTGCGCCTGTCTTCGAAACCGAGGCCGTCACGAAGCGTTTCGGCGGACTGACCGCCGTCGACCAGGTCTCGATGCGCGTCTCGGAAGGCCAGATCTTCGGCATCGCCGGCCC
>CAMFLL010000431.1 GCA_945957405.1 uncultured Mycolicibacterium sp.
CTTGAAAGCGAGAGTCGGCTAACACCGACCGGGGGTTCAAATCCCTCCGCCACCGCCACACGAATGCGTCCGGACACCGTGTTGGCGCGTCCCGGCAGTGCGGCTGCGGGCTGCTGACCGCGATAATGCGTTGTGGCGCCGCAGTATTGAGATCGCGGACCGTCTGATGGCACCTAACGCGAACAACGCCGCCAGAAATGCCGAACGGGCGGCACACCGCAGTGGTGCGCCGCCCGCTCTGAGGCGTCGAACGCCTAGTGCGTTGTTCAGTTGACCTTGGTGGCCTGGAACAGACGGTGGGCGAAATCGCGCTGGTTGGTCAGGATCTGCTGCGCGAAGTCGAAGTTGACGTCGATGACCTGCGAGGCAGTCGGGAACTGCTTGGCGAAGTCGGCGTATCCGAGGAACGGGTTGCCTTCGGTGAAGTCCGGCACCTTGGCGGCGACGCGCTGGGCGGACTCGGCCCATGCGGTGACGGTCTCGACGACGATGTCCTGGGCCTTGACGACGGCGTCCAGGGTCTGGCTCTGCAGGTTCTCGGTGAATTCCTGTGCAGTGGTCATGTGTGTAACTCCAGATGTTTGTGTTGGTCTTGTTCAGGTCCGTCCGGCGGAACGTTGATAACTATAGTTAACGCTTGCTTTTGATGTCAAGCGCACCACGGCTGTGATGTGTGCCATGGTGGCGGGGCACTATCCGCGGCAACCTTTGTTGGCGAAAGTGCAGACAGTCCGGAATCAGCGAATACCAATGTCTAACAACGCCAATCAGTCCTCCGCGAGGAAGCTGCGGTAGACGCCGAGCAACGCTTCTCGTTGCGCTTGGCTCAGTCGGGGGTCGGTCTTGATGGCCCGCTCGGTATCGAGCCCTTCGGGAGCTTCCACGTCCGTCTCGGCGTCTGTCGACGCCATGCCCGCCTGGCGCAGCAGATCGGTGGCGGGGATCCCGAGTGCATCGGCGATCGACTGCATCACCTTCAAGGACGGCTGATGCAGGTCGCGCTCGATCTGGCTGAGGTAGGCGTTGGAGACCGCCGTCATCGCCGCCATCTCACGTAGGGAGAGCTGGGCAAGGTTACGCTGCATCCGGATGAAGCCGCCGAGGCTGTACGGCTGATGCTGCCAAGCTGAGCTCGGATGGGAAGCCGCGTCACCCTCTGTGGTCATATCCCCATTGTGCCGGTTCCCCCGCAGGCGTCGGTCAGGACCGTGCCAAACACGCTTGGCCGCCTGTCATGCGCCGTAACTGGCCCGCCACACCGCACTCTTGACCGCACTCAAGACGTCGCCGTGCGATTTGGTGGCGATTCCGTCGGCGATGGCAGCCTGGCACACCGCCTCGGCGACCTGGACGGAGATGTCGGGAAGATTGGTGACGCCGGGCAGGATCGCCGCCCCCGGTTTCGTTGGATCAACTTGGCGCGCAACAGCTTTAGCGGCAGCGGCGAGCATGTTCTTCGTCACGCGGGACGCCCCCGCCGTGATGACGCCCAACCCGAGTCCGGGGAACACGAGCATGTTGTTGGCCTGCCCGATGGTGTACGCGGTGTCGTCGAAGATGACCGGCGGCGTGGGTGATCCCGTCGCCACCAGTGCTTTTCCGTTCGACCATGCGATCGCATGTGCCGGATCGATCTCCATGCGAGACGTCGGATTGGAGATCGGGAAGATGAAGGGGCGTTCGGTGGCGGCTGCCATCGATTCGACGATGTCCCGCGTGAAGGCCCCGGCAACCGTGGAACATCCGAGAAGAATGCTCGGTGCGGCCATGCTGATGGTCTGCTGGAGATCCATCGACTGTCCGGCTGCTATTCCGAGTGCTTCACGCGACTTCGCGTAGGGCTGTTGAAAAGGGTGCAGATCCGCCATGTCGTCGAACAACAATCCGGATCTGTCGATGGCCCAGATCTGCGCGACGGCCTCGTCGTTCGTCGCGCCATCGGCGACCATCCCGTCACGGATCTGATCGGCGATCCCGATGCCCGCGCTGCCTGCGCCGAAGACGACGACCTTCTGATCCCGCATCCGGCTCCCGGTGACCTTGAGCCCGGCGTAGAGCGCCGCCATGATCACCGCACCGGTGCCTTGGACGTCGTCATTGAACACGCAGTAGTCCTGCGCGTAGGTGTCCAGGATGGCGCGCGCGTTCGCCGGCCCGAAATCCTCGAAATGCAGCATTGCATGTGGGAACAGGCGGTGTGTGGTCTCGACGTAGTGCCGGATGAACTGGTCGTACTCGTCGCCCCGGCGGCGCGGGTGGCGATTCCCGACATACAGGGGGTCGTTGAGCAGCTGCTCGTTGTCCGTGCCGGTGTCCAGGGACACCGCAATGGTCCGGCGGGGGTCGATACCGCCGCCGGCGGTGTAGAGGGCCAGCTTCCCGGCGACGATCTGGATCCCGCCGACACCCCAGTCGCCGATTCCCAGGATCGACTCCGCATCCGTGCACACGATGAGATCGATGTCTTCGGAGCCCTGTCCGAGCGTTCGGAACGCGTCCTCGATCTCGCCGGGCTCGTTGATCGAGAGGTAGAGCCCACGCTGTCCCCGGTACTCATCAGAGAAGCGCTGAATCGCTTCCGCGACCGTCGGGGTGTACACGACAGGCGTCAACTCAGCGAGGTGGTCGGTAAGCACCTTGAAGAACAAGATCTCATGGCGGTTACGAAGTTGATCGAGCAACAGGTTCCGCGCCAGATCTGTTGTCATACCCTGTAGTTGGCGCCAGACGCGGTCCGCTTGTTGATCCAGCGTCAGCACACCGGAAGGAAGACGGCCGGTCAACCCGAGTTCGCGCCGCTGCTCTCGGGTGAAGCCAACACCACGGTTGACGCTGGGCGAGGTCAGAGCGACCGGGATCTGTGGCGCGGAACCGTCCATGGTCATTGCCTTTCTGATGAACAGGCGTTTCGGACTCGGACTCGACGGAGAGAGTCGCTGCGTCGACGACGAGTTCGGTAGATCTCAGCGTAACAACGCCGGCCGGCCCCATGAGCCGATCCGGTCAACCACTGGATCAATGATCGAACATTGATTCATGCCTCAGAAGGCCGATTCAGGCGGTGATCGAGTCCTCGCCCCATTGCAACAGATTCGGTATCGACAGCAACCGCAATACGGTCACCGCTCCCGTCGCCCACGAGAGTTCGCCCTTGACGCGCGACGGCCACATCACCGGGCGCCAGGCAACGGTCGGTCAGCCGTACAGCTCCAAATACGCTTGGTTTGACCAGTTTTGAGATCTACGGACGTCTGCACGGGCGAATCACGAAAACCGGACCGCCCCGACCGTCGGCGGGCCCGCCGGATCGCTCCCGCCCCAGGAAGACGCGGACGGGCGGGCCATCTTTGGCATGAACACCTGTACCGCGGGTTATGGTGAGTGCGCCCGAAGACACAGCATCCCCGGCGACGCCGTATCGGTTTGCAACGCGGCCGCTGGATGCGAGGAGGAAGAACATATGTCCGGCACGACGTCGACCCCTCCCGGGCCAACGCCCAACCCGTTCGCCGACTTGGCCCAATTGATCTTTGCCACCACTGAGCACAACGTCACGCTCGCGCGCCAATGGTCGGACACAGTGCTGGCGGCATACGCCGACCAGTCGGACGATGCGCGAAACACGTTGTCCGCTGTGGCCGCATCGATCGAAGCGGTGGAACGCGTACTGAGCAGCCAGGAAGAGACCAACCGCGCCCTGCGACTGAGTCTGCAGAGTTACCGACAGATCGTGGACCGGTACGCGACTGCGCAGGATCGGGCAGCGCAGTTGGTGCGCAACTCCGTCGATGACCTCAAGACGGCCGGCGACGGCCAATTGGAGATCGCGAAGGCTCTCATGACGGCGTCGTCGTGGGGGGCGCCAACTGAAGTGTTCGCACAGATGATGTCGGCGTGGACGGCGGCATTCCCGGTCGCCAAAGACACTGCAACCGAACGCGAACGGTAGCCGACAGTTACCCGATGGCTCTCATGGCGCGTTCGTCGTTGACCCACTCTCGGCGCGGGAGCACGTCGCGTATCAGTCGCATCAGTGCCGGTGGGGTGTGGTCGGCCCGCCAGACCGCGTCGAGTTTCACCGGATACGACCGAAATGGATCGAGATTCCGAAAGACGACATTGTTGGGGTGCAGGGTGGCTGCCGACGCGGGCACCAGCGCAACACCTGTGCCGGAGCCGACCAGGGCAAGCATGGTGTGCAGTTGACTCACGTACTGGACGTAACGCGGCCTCGCGCTCGCGACGTTGAATGCGCTGATCAGGAGTTCGTGAAAGTACCGGGACTCGACCGGTGAATACATGACGACATCGTGGCCGTCGAAGTCACTGAGGGACAGTGGCAAGTGGGTACGGGCCAACTTGTGGCCGGCCGGCAGGGCCGCGATGAGTTGTTCATGCAGTAGCGGTTTGGACACCAACCCGGGCCGGTTCAGGGGCGGTCGTGCCAGGCCCAGGTCGAGCTCGCCGGCGTGCAACGCCTCGATCTGTGCGCCGGTCGTCATTTCACGCAGGTCAAAAGTGACGTCGGGCAATTTCTGCCGTGCCTTGTCGAGCAGTCTCGGCAACGCCGAGCACGCCGCGACGGCCGTGAATCCGACGACGATCACGCCCAGCTCGCCGGACGGCGCGCGTTTGACGTTGAGGGCGGCTCGTTCTGCGAGCTTCATGATGCGCCGCGCGTCGGGCAGCAGCGCCACTCCGGCCGGTGTCAACGTCACGACGCGGGTCGTCCGGTCGATCAGGGTTACGCCCAGTTCGGACTCGAGTTGCTGGATCTGGCGCGATAGCGGAGGCTGTGTCATGTGCAGCCGCTCGGCGGCGCGGCCGAAGTGCAACTCCTCCGCGACTGCTATGAAACAGGCCAGTCGACCCAACGCGAACATGGATCTCTCCTTGCGTGAATGCGCCGCACGTCACGAATGACCTGCGCATCGGTTTGTTGCGGGTGTGGTGCCTATGCCACTGAGGTGGCACTGTTGGATCCCGCAGCGCGACGCCGAGCAAGCTGATCCTGTGTCGCTGCGATAGCGCGCAGCGCACCGCCCGGATGTTCACCGGACGCAAATCACGTGAAAGTTCAGGTCAACGGCGTGAGAGCTCCACCGTCATAGAACTTTCCGGCACTGTACACCATTGCGTGTCGGTCCTCGACTGTCGCGTGGACCACCCGGCAGAAGAACAGTGTGTGGGTGCTGGCCTGCAGACGCTCGCGGATCTGGACCTCCATTTGGGCCGCACTGCGCCGCAGTAGCGGGCTGCCGAACGGGCCCGGTTCCCAGTCGACGGCGGCAAATTTGTCCTCGGACTTGGTGGCGAAAACCCCGACCACGTCGAGCTGGTCGGCGGACAGGATGTTGATCGCCAGATGGTTTGCGCGGAAAAGGCATTCATGCGTCGAGGAGGTGCGCTGGACCGCCACCATGACGGTGGGCGGCTCGAGCGAGACACTCGAGAACGCGTTCACGGCAAGGCCGCGCGGCTTCTCGCCGTCCATCGCGGTCACCACCGTGACGCCACTGATGAACTGCCGGTTGACCTGCTTCATCATGTCCAGATCTGGAGTGGTGGGCGCGATGCTCATGGGGAATGTCCTTCGTAGACGGGCGCGGTGGGGTCGGCGACTGGTGAATTGCTCGTCGTTCATTTATTGAACGTAATGATCAAAATTGTGCCATGCGACTCAACCGGAGTCAAGGTTGTCGTACGCCACATTTTCGGCCCGGTTTCTGCGGTGTTTCAGGCTGCTGTCGGCGCCG
>CAMFLL010000432.1 GCA_945957405.1 uncultured Mycolicibacterium sp.
CGGTGGCGGAGGGATTTGAACCCCCGGTCGGTGTTAGCCGACTCTCGCTTTCAAGGCGAGTGCATTAGGCCGCTCTGCCACGCCACCGCCGATAAGAGTAGCGGGTGCGAGCCTCAGCGGCCGTATCGTGGCGTGACGCCTGTGCCTTTGAGGGCGGTACTGATCCGCCGGCAGTTCTCCCCCATGGCCGCGATCTGCGGCCGCGACAGCTGGCCCAGGAAATGCGTCCGCACACCCTGGCAGTAGGTGAGCATGGCCTTCTCGATGACATCGCGACCGTCGTCGGTGATGGTGGCGAGAACACCGCGGCCGTCGTCGGGGCTGGCCGCACGCTTGACGAGCCCCTGACTCTCCAGGCGCCGGATCTGTCTGGTCACCCGACTCGGCAGCGACATCAGCGCTTCGGCGAGATCACCCATCCGCGCCGACCCGTTGGGCGACTTGTCCAACAGATCCAGCAGTCGAACGTCGACGAGGGTGAGGTCATGGGCGTCGGTCAGGCCCCGGTTCAATGTCGCATAGATCCGCAAAGCGGAGTCCAGATAATTTTGCCACGACCTCTGTTCCGCGATATCCAGACCAGGCATATCACTTGCCGTGCGACCGGCGATCATCCCCTCCATATACCCATGCTAAGTGACCGTGGCAACAAGTGGGGAGCAAACAGGCCGGTAGTAGTCTCCTCGTTATGTACGCGATCGTTGCAGATTCGCCCGACGAGATGTCGTGGCGCGAGGTTCCGGACGTTGTTCCAGATCAGGGTGAGGTACTGATCAAAGTTACTGTCGCAGGCGTCAATCGGGCCGACTTGCTGCAGGCCGCGGGTAAGTACCCCCCGCCACCGGGCGCCAGCGACATCATCGGCATGGAGGTGTCCGGGGTGGTGGCAGCAGTCGGTGACGGCGTCGCCGGGTGGTCACCAGGGCAAGAAGTATGCGCTTTGCTGGCCGGCGGCGGCTACGCCGAATTCGCTGCGGTACCCGCAGCTCAAATCATGCCAGTTCCACAGGGACTGAGTCGACACGATGCCGCTGCACTGCCCGAGGTGGCCTGCACGGTGTGGTCCAACCTGGCCATGACGGCCCACTTGTCCGAAGGTCAGCTGGTGCTCCTGCACGGCGGGGCCAGTGGCGTCGGCACCCATGCCATCCAGGTCGCCAAGGCCCTTGGTGCACGCGTCGCCGTCACCGCGGGTTCGCCCCGCAAACTCGACCTGTGCCGGGAGCTCGGCGCCGACATCACGATCAACTACCACGACGAGGACTTCGTCACCCGCGTCCGCGACGAGTCTGACGGCCTTGGCGCCGACGTCATTTTCGACATCATGGGTGCGTCGTATCTGGACCGCAACATCGACGCGCTCGCCCCCGACGGCCAGCTCGTGGTGATCGGAATGCAGGGCGGCATCAAGGGTGAACTCAACATCGCGAAGTTGATCTACAAGCGCGCCAGGGTGATCGGGACGGCGCTGCGCGGCCGCCCGGTCGACGGACCGACCGGCAAGGGTGCCGTTGTCTCAGCGGTCGTCGACTCCGTCTGGCCGATGGTCGAAGACGGTCGTGTCAAACCGGTCATCGGAGCGACGCTGCCCATCGAGCGCGCCGCCGACGCCCACCGACTGCTGTCCTCGGGTGACGTCACCGGGAAGGTACTGCTGACTGTCGGCTGAATCACCTTGGCGCTGAATGCATTCAGCCGGTTCAGCCCGCTCAGCCCGTCCTGAATTGCTTCACTCCTCAACGGCTCGTCCCTCACCGCATCGTCGTTCAGCCAAGTGACGCCAGCGCGCGGACCAGCTGGTCCACCTCGAACATCGTCGAGTAGTGGGCCAGCCCGATCGTGACGGCACCACCGACGTCGTTGACACCGATGACGTCGAGCACCCGGGAGCTGGCGTTGGCGATGGCGAGGATGCCGTTGTCGGCCAGGCGCTGCACCACGCGTTCGGCCTCGACATTGGCCACCGCGAAACTCAAGACCGGGATCCGCACTTCCGGAGAACCGATGACCATGACGCCCGGCAGCGACCGCAACGAGGTCAGCAGGTAATCGAACAGGCGGTCCAGGTACGCGGACGCCGATTGCATCGAGAACGCCAGCCGTTCGCGGCGGCTGCCCGCCGCGGACTCGTCGAGCCCAGCGAGGTACTCGATGCTGGCGACCACACCGCCGAGCAGCCCGTACTGGTGGGCGCCCATCTCCAGGCGGGCGGCACCCGATGCGTAGGGGTTCATCGACACCGACCCGAACGAGTCGATCAGACCGGGGTCGCGGAACACCAGCGCGCCGATCGGGGGCCCGCCCCAGCTCAACGCGTTGAGCGCGATGACGTCCGCGCCGAGATCCTCGATGTCGACCTGCTGATAGGGCGCGGCCGCGGTGTGGTCCACGATCACCAGGCCGCCGACGTCGTGCATCAGCTTGCTGACCGGCCGTACGTCGACGAGCGTGCCCAGCGTCGCCGACGCCGTGGTCAGCGCGATCAACCGGGCCGGCTGCGTGATCAGGCCCTCCCACTGCCAGCCGGGCAGTTCACCGGTCTCGATGTCGACTTCGCCCCACTTGACCTTGGCGCCGTACCGGTTGGCGGCGCGCAGCCACGGCGCGATATTGGCCTCATCGTCGAGTCTGGTCACTATGACCTCATAGCCGAGGCCGGCCCGTGAGGACGATGCGTCGGCCAGGGCCGTCAACAGGACCGCGCGGTCGGCCCCGAACACCACACCCCGCGGGTCACCACCCACCAGATCGGCGACCGCCTGGCGCGCCGCCTCCAGGAGCGCCGCGCTGCGGCGTGCGTACGGGTGCGGCCCCGAAGCGCTCGGCGCAGACGTCCGGAACGCCGTCGACACCGTGGTGGCCACGGAATCGGGCACCAGCATCCCGTTCTGGGCATCGAGATGGGCCCAGCCGTCGCCCAGAGTCGGGTGCAGCCCTCGCACCCGGGCAACGTCGAATGCCATGCGGCCGTCCCTATCACATCGTGGAAAACGACAAGTAATCTGCTGACCTCCGCGGCCGCGGAACTCCTCTGGAGCCCCCGCCGTGCCGAACCGGGTCACTTGGCCAGCCATACTAGTCCAGTGAGCTTGGGGTTCGGAGTGCTGTTCGCAGTACTGTTGCTGGTGGTCCCCGGCGCACTCGTCGCCAAGGCTGCCCGGCTAACGTGGCCCACCGCGGTGGCAGTTGGCCCTGCACTCACCTACGGCGTCGTCGGATTGGCCATCATTCCGTTCGGCGCGGTCGGAATCCCTTGGAACACAGCCACTGCGGCCATATGTCTGGTGGTGGTAATTGCCATTGCGGCGAGTTTGCCAGTGTTGGCGGCCCGCTACCTTCCCTCGACGCTCAGCGAGGATGGCGAAGCGGAGGCGCCGTCGGGGGGCCCAACAATTGTCGTTGCCGTAGGTGTGATCGTCGGTGCGGTCCTGATCTTCTGGGCCGCCTACCGCGGGATGCCGAACTGGCAGTCGGTGCCCAGCACCTGGGACTCGGTGTGGCATGCAAACACCATCCGCTGGATCCTCGAGACGGGGCAGGCGTCGTCGACCCACATGGGCGAGCTGCGCAACGTCGAGACGCACGCCGAGCTGTACTACCCGTCGGTGTTCCACGCCTTGGCCGCACTGCAGTGCCAATTGACCGGTGCGGCGCCCACCACCGCGTACACACTGCACTCGGTGGCGGCCTCCGTCTGGCTGTTTCCCGTCAGCGCGGCGGTGTTGAGCTGGAACCTGCTGCGCCCCCGCACCACCGTGTGGCGCAGTGCGGGAGCGGCGGCCAGTGCCGCTGCGCTGTCGGCGTCGTTCACCGCGGTCCCCTATGTCGAATTCGACACCGCTTCGATGCCCAACCTGGCCGCCTACGGCGTCGCCGTCCCGGCCGCGGTGCTGATCATGTCCTGCCTGCGGCACCGCGAGCGTGTGCCACTGGCGGTGCTGGCGCTGCTGGGGGTGTTCTCCGTGCACATCACCGGCGGGGTCGTCGTGGTCACCCTGGTCACCATCTGGTGGCTGGTCGAAGCGCTGTGGCATCCGGTCCGAAGCCGGCTCGGCGACTTCCTGACCCTGCTCGCGGTGGGCGCGCCGGGCCTGCTGCTCCTGCTTCCGCAGTTCGTCGCCGTGTTGCAGCAGGCGGAGATCATCGCCGGGCACGAATTCGTCACCCACGAGGGCAAGAAGAAGGCCCTGTTCGACGCGATCGTCCAGCACACCCGGCACCTCAACGACTATCCGATCCAGAACATCCTCATCGCCCTCGGCGCCATCGGGGGCCTGATCTTCCTGGTCAAGCGCATCTGGTGGCCCATCGTCGCCTGGTTGGTGCTGGTGGTGTCGATAGTGCATTCCTCGGCGCCGTTCGGGGGGCCGGTCGGCAGCGTCATCGCCGTGTACAGCGACCTGTTCTACAGCGACCCACGCCGCCTGTCGGCCGTGCTGACCATGCTCATCACACCGATGGCGGGGTTGGCGCTGTTCATCGCCGTGCTGTTCGTCGTCACCGGGATCCGCGCCGTGACGCGCCGGTTGAGCGACCGAGAGCCGGGGCGGCCGGTCTGGGTGGTGACAACGGCGGCGCTGCTGCTGATCAGCTCGGTGAGCTTGGCCTGGCACTATTTCCCGCGGCACCGCTACCTCATCGGCGAAAAGTACGACCGCGTGATGGTCGACCAGAAGGATCTCGACGCGTTCGCCTACCTGGCCACACTGCCGGGAGCCAAGGACACCTTGATCGGCAACGCAAACACCGACGGCACGGCGTGGATGTACGCGGTGTCCGGCCTGCACCCGCTCTGGACGCACTACGACTACCCGGTGCAGCAGGGCCCCGGGTACAACCGGTTCATCTTCTGGGCCTACGCCGATGACGCCGACCACGATCCACGCGTCGCCGAGGCGGTCAAGGCACTGAACATCCGCTACGTGGTGACCAGTGGGCCGGTGGTGCGCGGGTTCAAAATGCCGGACGGACTAGTGTCACTAGATGAGTCGAAGTCGTGGGCCAAGATCTACGACAACGGCGAAACTCGCATCTACGAGTGGCGCGGAGGAGCAGACACACCGTGAGCACGGACGACGACGGTATCGAGATCATCGGTGCCCCCCAGCAGATGCTGGCCGGCAGCGACAGTGACGAGGGCGACGACAAGTCGGTCACCGATCTGGTTCAGCAGCCAGCCAAGGTCATGCGCATCGGAACCATGATCAAGCAGTTGCTCGAAGAGGTGAAGGCGGCACCGCTCGACGACGCCAGCCGCAACCGGCTGCGCGAGATCCACAAGACATCGGTGCGTGAGCTGGAAGACGGACTGGCCCCGGAGCTCCGCGACGAGCTGGAGCGCCTCGCGCTGCCGTTCAGCGACGACACGGTGCCCTCGGACGCCGAGTTGCGGATAGCGCAGGCGCAGCTGGTGGGCTGGCTCGAAGGACTGTTCCACGGCATCCAGACGGCGCTGTTCGCCCAGCAGATGGCGGCCCGTCAACAGCTGGAGCAGATGCGTCAGGGAGCCCTGCCGCCCGGCGTCACCGGACCCGGCCCGCGCGGTGGTCCCCAGCAGCCCGGCACCGGGCAGTACCTGTAAGCAGAGTCCCGTGAGCGCCCCGCACATCGAGACCCGTGAAGCTTGGGTCGAGTTTCCGATCTTCGATGCGAAATCGCGATCGCTGAAAAAGGCCTTCCTCGGTAAGGCCGGCGGCACGATCGGGCGTAACAGCTCGAACGTCGTGGTGATCGAGGCGCTGCGGGAC
>CAMFLL010000433.1 GCA_945957405.1 uncultured Mycolicibacterium sp.
TCCGGCTCCTGCGCCGCGCTCGTTCCTCGCGCCGCTGCGTCGCCGGACTAAAGTCGGGTTCATGCGCTTCGGACTGTTCATCCCCCAAGGCTGGCGTCTCGATCTGGCGGGTATCGACCCCGCGAAGCAGTGGGAGGTGATGCGCGATCTCGCCACCTATGCCGACTCCCAATCTGCCTGGGATTCCCTGTGGGTCTACGACCACTTCCACACCGTGCCCATGCCGACGGCCGAGGCGACCCACGAGGCCTGGTCCCTGATGTCGGCGTATGCCGCCACGACCACACGGATCAAGCTCGGGCAGATGTGCACCGCGATGAGTTATCGCAACCCGGTGTACCTGGCCAAGGTCGCGGCAACGGCCGACATCATCTCGGGCGGCCGGATCCAGATGGGGATCGGTGGCGGATGGTACGAACACGAATGGCGCGCATACGGTTACGGATTCCCGTCGGCCGGCGTTCGGCTGCGCCGCCTCGATGAGGGAGTGCAAATCATGCGCGACGCCTGGCGTGACGGGAAGGTGTCGTTCAGCGGCAAGGAATACCAGGTGGACGGCGCGATAGTGCAGCCCAAACCGTTGCAGGACAACGGAATTCCACTCTGGATCGCCGGCGGCGGCGAGAAGGTGACCCTCAAGATCGCTGCCAAGTACGCCCAGTACACCAACTTCACCTCGGAGCCGGAGGGCTTCGCGCACAAGTCGCAGGTGCTCGCCGAGCACTGCCGCGATGTCGGCACCGACTTCGACGCCATCGTGCGCTCGGCGAACCTCAACACCGTGGTGGGTACCTCGGAGGCCGACGTCAAGGCGCGACTCGACCGGGTGCGCACACGCATCAGCGGCCTCACCGGCGAGGCCGCCGCCGACGCGATGATCAACTCGATGAGCTCGCCGCAGTCAGGTGCCGGTACCACCGAGCAACTCGTCGAGACACTGCAGCACCTGCGCAGCCTGGGCTGCGAATACGTCATCTGCTATTTCCCGGAGGCGGCCTACGACCGCTCGGGTATCGAACTCTTCGAGCGTGAGGTCATCCCGGCGTTGCGCTGAACTCCACGTGGGAGGCGGCGGCCGTCAGCACGGCCGTACGAGAATCAGGTTTCCACTTTGAGTGAACAGTATTGTACGATTCCGGAAGTGCATTTCTGACCTCGAGAGACTGGGGAGGATCGTCCATGCAGAAGGCGCTCGCGCCCGAGATCTCGACCTGGCCCGACGACAACCCGCAGCTGATCGGCAGCCGGTGCGGCCGATGCGGGGCCGCCGCGTTTCCGGTGCAGGATCATTGCCCCCGATGCAGCAGTGCCGAGATGTCGGATCTGTTGCTGCCGCGGCAGGGAACGCTCATCGCTTGGACCACACAGGGTTTCCCGCCCGGAGCGCCGTATGCCGGACCCACCGGCAAAGATTTTGTCCCGTTCGGTGTCGGCCTGGTGCAACTCGGCCTTGGCGACCAAGCCGTCGTCCGCGTCGAAGGCCGCCTCACCGAGAACGACCCCGCCAAGCTGCAGTTCGGCCAGGAGGTCGAGCTGACCATGATCCCGTTCACCACCGATGCCGAGGGCAACGAGGTGGTCACCTTCGCCTTCCAGGCGATCTGAGGAGCCGGCCATGACTCATGATGTCGCGATCATCGGCGTGGGCATCCACCCCTTCGGCCGGTTCGACAAGACCGCCATGCAGATGGGCGCCGAGGCGATCCATTCGGCCCTGCGCGACGCAGGCCTGGAATGGAAGGACATCCAGTTCGGCTTCGGCGGCAGCTACGAGGTCTCCAATCCGGACGCCGTCACACGTCTGGTCGGCCTGACGGGCATCACGTTCACCAACGTGTTCAACGCGTGCGCCACCGCGGCCAGCGCCATCCAGCAGACCGCAGACACCATCCGGTTGGGCAAGTACGACATCGGTATCGCGATCGGTCTGGACAAGCATCCGCGCGGCGCGTTCACCGACGACCCCGCCAAACTGGCGCTGCCGCAGTGGTACGCCGAGAACGGTCAGTTCGTCACCACCAAGTTCTTCGGCATCAAGGCCAACAAATACATCCACGACCACAACATCAGCCAGGAAACCCTGGCGCGGGTGGCCAACAAGAACTTCCGTAACGGTGCGCTGAACCCGAATGCGTTCCGGCGCAAGGAGATCTCGGTCGATGAGATCCTCAACTCGGCGGTGCTGAACTACCCGCTGACGCAGTACATGTTCTGCGCGCCCGACGAAGGCGCGGCGGCGGTCATCATGTGCCGAGGCGACGTGGCGCACCAGTACACCGACAAGCCGGTCTACGTCCGCGCCTCCGAGATCCGCACCAGGACGTTCGGCGCCTACGAGGTGCACGCCACGTCGGCCCCGCTCGACGAGGATCCCTCGCCCACCGTCTACGCCGCCAGGGCTGCCTATGAGGCGGCCGGGATCGGTCCCGAAGACGTCGACATCGCGCAGCTGCAGGACACCGACGCCGGAGCCGAGGTGATCCACATGGCCGAGACCGGACTGTGTGCCGACGGCGAGCAGGAGAAGCTGCTGGCCGACGGGGCCACCGAGATCCACGGATCGATACCGGTCAACACCGACGGCGGGCTGATCGCCAACGGTGAACCGATCGGGGCGTCGGGCCTGCGTCAGGTGCACGAACTGGTCCGCCAACTGCGCGGCGAGGCCGGTGAGCGGCAGGTGCCCGGCGGTCCGCGGGTGGGCCTGGCGCAGGTGTACGGCGCTCCCGGAACGGCGTCAGCGACCATCCTCAGCCTCTGAACCCAGCCGCCAAGTGCGGCGCCCTTGAGCGCGTCCCCATGCGCCGCCGCGTCACCACCTGCCAGGATGCTGTGGTTGGAAAGTGATCGGATTGGAACGAGGGCGCATGAGCACGACCGACACGAACCTGGTCAACGGGGTTCCACGCAGCCGCATCGTGGTGGCGTCGATGGTGGGTACCACCATCGAGTTCTTCGACTTCTACATCTACGCCACCGCAGCCGTGTCGGTGTTTCCGCATCTGTTCTTCCCGAAGGGCAATTCGACCGCGGCCCTGCTGGCGTCGCTCGCGACGTTCGGCCTGGCGTTCGTCGCGCGACCGGTCGGGTCGATTCTGTTTGGGCATTTCGGTGACCGCGTGGGCCGCAAGGCGACGCTCGTCGGCTCGCTGCTCACGATGGGTATCGCCACGTTCGCGATCGGGCTGCTGCCCACCTACGCCCAGGTCGGTGTGCTCGCACCGGCGCTGCTGGCGGTGATGCGGTTCGCGCAGGGGTTGGCGCTGGGCGGCGAATGGAGCGGAGCGGCCCTGCTGGCCACCGAGACGGCGAAGGCGGGCAAGCGGGCCTGGGCCGCGATGTGGCCACAGCTCGGGGCCCCGTTCGGTTTCCTGCTGGCCAACTCGATGTTCCTGATCCTGATCGTCAGCCTGGGCCACAGCAACATCAAGCCCGATCTCGACGGCGCCTTTCTCACCTGGGGCTGGCGGGTCCCGTTCCTGCTGAGCGCGATCATGGTCGCGATCGGGCTCTATGTCCGGCTGAGGCTGACCGAGACGCCGGTGTTCGCACGTGCCGTCGAGCGTGGCGAGCGGGTGAAGGCGCCGCTGGCCGAGGTGGTGCGCAACAACTGGCAGCAGCTCATCATCGGCACCTTCGTCATGCTGGCGACCTACACGCTGTTCTACACCGTGACCACCTGGGCATTGAGCTACGGCACCGGCAAGCGCCCGCCCGACGGGACCGGACTGGGCTTCGGTTACGTCGACTTCCTCAAACTGCAGCTGATCGCCGTGTTGTTCTTTGCGGCCGCGCTGCCGGTGTCGGGCCTGTTGGCCGACCGGTTCGGACGCCGCCGGACTCTGCTGGTGGTGACGGCCGCGATCATCGTGTACGGCGCCGCATTTGGGTTGCTGCTCGGCTCCGGCACCCAAGGCTCCACACTGCTGTTCCTGGTCATCGGGATGACGTTGATGGGCCTGACGTTCGCGCCGATGAGCGCAGTACTGCCGGAGCTGTTTCCGACCAATGTCCGCTACACCGGTTCGGGAATCTCCTACAACGTGTCCAGCATCCTGGGCGCCGCCGTGGCGCCGTTCATCGCCACCTGGCTCGCCACCACCTACGGCGTCGAGTGGGTGGGCGTGTACCTGCTGTCGGCCGCGGTGCTCACATTCATCGCGCTGCTGGTCATGCGCGAGACCAAGGACACCAACCTCGACGATGTCGTCGACCAGGGCCTCGATGTGCGATGAGTCTGGCGGGCAGGTCGGGTCAGTACCGGTATGAAGACCACCATCACGCCCTGCCTCTGGTTCGACAACAACCTGGAAGAAGCCGCTGAGTTCTACGCGGGGATCTTCCCGAATTCCTCGCTCGAGGGCCTGGTCCGGTACACCGAGGCCGGGCCGGGCAAACCGGGTGACGTCTGTTACGGCACTTTCGTGCTCGACGGGAACCGGTTCCTCGGCATCAACGGCGGACCCGAGTTCACGTTCTCCGAAGCCGTGTCGTTCGAGGTGCGGTGCAGCGATCAGGACGAAGTCGACTACTACTGGTCGAAGCTGACCGACGGTGGCGAGGAATCGCATTGCGGCTGGCTCAAGGACCGTTTCGGGTTGAGCTGGCAGATCGTGCCGGAGCGGTTGTACGAGCTCATCGAGGATTCCGACCAGGCCCGCGCCGCGGCGGCCACGACGGCGATGCTCGGGATGCGCAAGATCGTGGTGGCCGAACTGGAGGCCGCGGTCAGCGGTGTGTCAGCACATTGACGACATTGCCTGCGGCGTCGATGAAGAAGAACCTACGCACACCCCACTCTTCGTCGGACAGCGGATGAACGATGTCCAGGCCCGCGTCGACCGCCGCCCGAAACGCGGCGTCGACGTCGTCGACCTCTACTGACACACTCGGATTGATCTGTGCGGTCGCATCATTGGTCATCAGGCTGAGCTGGTGGCGGTTGTCGGCATCGGCCAGCGTCATGATCCACCCGTGGTCCATCACGACCTTCAGGCCCAGGACCGCCTCGTACTGCGCGGCGGCCGTGGCGATGTCGGCCACCGTGACGATGGGTACCACCCGGCGGACATTCACAGCGCCGGACCCAGCAGGTCGTCCGCGTCCTGGATGACGTACCCGTAGCCCTGCTCGGCGAGGAAGCGCTGCCGGTGCGCGGCATACTCGGCGTCCAGCGTGTCCCGCGACACCACCGAATAGAACACCGCTCCTCCGCCGTCGGCCTTGGGTCGCAGCAGCCGCCCCAACCGCTGTGCCTCCTCCTGGCGTGACCCGAACGTCCCCGAAACCTGAACGGCCACAGCCGCTTCGGGGAGATCGATGCTGAAGTTGGCCACTTTGGAGACCACCAAGGTGCGAATCTCCTTGCGGCGGAACGCATCGAACAGTGCCTCGCGTTCGGCGGTCTTGGTGGAACCCTGGATGATCGGGGCCTCCAACTCGGCCCCGAGCTCTTCCAGCTGATCCAGGTAGGCGCCGATCACCAGCGTCTGGTCGGTGGGGTGGCGGGCCAGAATCGATTTGACCACCGCAATCTTCGAATGCGCCGTCGAACACAGCTTGTAGCGCTCCTCGGGCTCGGCCGTCGCATAGAGCATCCGCTCGTTGTCCGTGAGCGTGACACGCACCTCGATGCATTCGGCCGGCGCGATCCAGCCCTGCGCCTCGATGTCCTTCCAGGGAGCGTCGTAACGCCTGTCTCTTATACACATCTCCGAGCCCACGAGACTAAGGCGAATCTC
>CAMFLL010000434.1 GCA_945957405.1 uncultured Mycolicibacterium sp.
AGAGTGGGTCAACTCGGCCTGACGACGATGCCGTCGAGGAACGAGACGGTTGAGGGGTGAGGCAATCGGGCTTCGGCCTGACGACGATGCTGTCGGCGTGCCTGCGTCGAGTTCGACGTCAGGGTTGCGGCCGCACAAAAATTACACCCATAGCGTCGAAGTCGGTGCAGTGGGCTGGCCATGGCCGCCGTGTGCCGGGTATCCCGTCGGCATGCGTCCGTCGAGTTCGACGTCAGGGTTGCAGTCGCACAAAAATTACAGCCGTGGCGTCGAAGTCGGTGCAGTGCGCACCTTCTTCGCCACCACGGCTGCAATCTTGACTGTCGAAAACGCTCAGGCAGGCGGCAGCGGCGCGTCGGGCGCCGGAACCAGCGGTGCATCCGGTGCGGGAGCCGCAGCGGGATCACCGGGCACCAGCGGCGTATTGGGGTCGGGTGCACCCATCGACGGCGGCGCCTGCGAAGTCAACGGCCGCTGAGCCAGGGCCAGCAGCGCATCGTTACCGCTGATGTCCTGAGTCTGCACGGCGTGCCACAGTTCCTTGAGGTACGTCAGGTTCGGCCGCGATACGGGATCGGCGGGCACCTCAGTGGTTCCCGGGGGCAGGTTGTCCGGGCTGGAAAGGTGCGGCACCTCGGCAGGCACGGCGGGCAACTGGCCCGACGCCAACTGGTTGGCAGCGTCGAACGCGGGCTGCGGGATGTCGGCACCGGCCAGCGGAGCCAGCGGGTCCGCCGGAGCCGGAGCGGCCAACGGGGCAGGAGCTAGGGGATCCGGGGCAGGCGCGGCCAGCGGTGCCGGGGCGGGCGCCGGAGCCGGCGGCAACACCGGGTCACCCGGGGCCAGCGGGGCCGGTGCGTGCAGTGCCCACGCCTCGGGCTGCGGTGCCGGGTTCTCGTTGAACGTCCAGTCATCGACCGGAGGAGCCTCGGGGGCGGGGACCTCCAACGACGCGTCCTGGACGACGGGGCCGTCGACGGGCGGAGCCGGCTCGGGCAGCGGTGCGTCGACAGGCGGAGCGGCGTCCAGCGGAGCAGGCGGAGCCTCAGGGGCCGGCGGGAGCACCTCAGGGGCCGGCGGCAGTGCCTCAGGCGCGGGCGGAAGGACCTCGGGCGCGGGAACCTGCAGAGCCGCGTCCTGGATCACGGGTACTGCCGGATCGACGGGCGGTGCGAGATCGGCGGGCGCCGGGGCCGGGGGCTCGACAGGCAGATCGACGGGGACGACCTCAGGAGCGGGCTCCGGAGCCGGCGGCGGCGGAAGGATGTCGACCGGAGCGGGCGGCGCCTCAGGGGCCGGCGGAAGGGCGTCGGGGGCCGGGGCGGGCAGGGCCGCATCCAGCGCGACGGGCTGACCGTTCAGGCCGGCGTCGTCGATGGGAGCGTCCAGAGCGGCGGGTGCGGGCTCGACCACGTTCCGAGGGGTGGCACCGGAGAGGCCGCGGCCGCAGACGGGCCATGCGCCACGGCCCTGTGTGGCCAGCACGCGCTCGGCGACAGCGATCTGCTCTTCTTTGGTGGCCATGTGGGCGGCCGGGGCGTACTCGCCGCCGCCGTGACCGGACCAGGTGCTCGGCGAGAACTGCAACCCGCCCTGATAACCGTTGCCGGTGTTGATGGCCCAGTTTCCGCCGGATTCGCAGCGGGCGACCGTGTCCCATTCGCCGTCGGTAGCAGCGCCGGCCTGGCCGGCGAGCGCGAGCCCACTGCCTCCGATGACAGCACCCGTGAAGGCGATTTTGGCGACGTTCTTGGCCGATGACGTGGGCTTACGATGCCGTCCACTCATGGGTCGATGAAGTCCTCTCTATGCGCGCCCACGAGGTCAGCTGTCGGGTTCGGGCTGGAGAGGTTGCCCGGCCCACGTGGTCCCGGAGGACACAGCGCAGGCTTCACCCCAAGGAGCCCGCAGGCTCCTGGTCCGAAAATCGGTGGACCGGTTGGGTCCCCCGCCTCCATCCTTGGTATTCGGCGGTCCCCTGCCCAACGGATGGAGCTCGGCGCGGAAGGAGGGGAGGGCCTGCCGCTGGGAACAACTCGGCTGGCTTGGGTGTTGACCGTAACGGGTTGAGGCAGTGGCGTCACTTTTTGCCCAAATGGGCGTTTCCGCAGGCGGCAAAGGTTAAGAGGCCTCTAAAACCTCATGTTGCTCGCGCGTTTTCGCAGGTCGCCTCGACGGTTCACCCGGCCACGGCCAAGTTGTTACCATTCCGTGATGTGATGTAAATCACGATCACCCCCCGGCGAATGGGGGTAACACATCGATGGTTTCCTCCGACTGGAGAGACGCCTCCATATCGCGGACTGCGACGCCATCACGCAGGTAAGAGCAGCGTTCAAGGACGCGCGACAGGTCGTTGTTGCGCTCGCCGAGCAGATTCACCAGGTCGATGAACCTAGCACCTGAGGCGATCGTCACAATTTCTTCCTCTGCGCCCGCGGCGGCGCGGGCGGCCGCGAAAAAGCGGACACGCACCATGACGTCGGTCTGCATCGTGGTTTCACTCATCGACATCAGCCACCGATGGCGCTCATCGGCCGGTCGGGCTGGACGAAATCCGGGTCATTGATGCCGTGCCCGGCAGCCTTGGCCCACATCGCCGTACGCCAGACCATCTCGATGGCCCGGTCATCGGATCCGTCGCGCAGCAGCACGCGCAGATCCGACTCGGTGGCGGCGAAAAGACAGTTGCGGATCTGTCCGTCGGCCGTGAGCCGGGTGCGGTCGCACGCACCGCAGAACGCGCGCGATACCGACGCGATGACTCCGACCGTGGCCGGGCCGCCGTCGACCCGCCAGAGTTCGGCGGGAGCCGAACCGCGGGGTGCCGGATCCGGCGACAGTCGGAAGTGTTCGCCGAGCGCGTGCAGTATGTCGTCGGCCGTCAGCACGTCGGCACGACGCCAGTGATGGTCGGCGTCGAGCGGCATCTGTTCGATGACGCGCAGCTGGTAGCCGTGTTCGACGCAGAACTTCAGGAGGTCGACGACGTCGCGGCGGCCGGTCGCCGCATCCAGCACTGCGTTAACCTTGATCGGTCCCAGCCCGGCGCGCTGCGCCGCCGCCAGGCCTGCTTTCACGTCGTCGAGCCGGTTGCGTCGGGTGATCGCGGCGAACCGCGCGGCGTCGACGGTGTCGAGCGAGACATTGACCCGGTCCAGACCGGCGTCGGCCAGAGCCTGCGCGCGGCGCGCCAACCCGACGCCGTTGGTGGTCATGGCGAGTTCCGGTCGGGGTCGCAGCGCGGCGGCCGCGGCGACGACCTGCTCGAGGTGCTTGACCAGCAGCGGTTCGCCGCCGGTGAACCGGATGCTCGTGATGCCCAGCGAGGTGACGGCGATGCGCAGTAGCCGGGCCAGCTCGTCGGGGCGTAACAACTGCTCACCGGGCAGCCAGTCGAGTCCCTCCGCAGGCATGCAGTAGGTGCATCGCAGATTGCACCGGTCGGTCAGTGACACCCGCAGGTCGGTGGCGACCCGGCCGAAGGTGTCCACCAGCGGGCCGCTGCGGGGAATGTCGTCGGACGGTGTCACAGGACGTGACACCGTGGGCAGGCCCAGGGCAGTCAGTGTCACGCGGCGACTCCTGCGGCGCGCACCGCGTCGGTGGGCACGATCTCCTTACCGAGCGGCACCAGCGAGACGGGAACCATCTTGAGGTTGGCCAGCGCGAGCGGAATGCCGATGATCGTGATGGCCATGGCTGCCGCACTGACGATGTGACCGATGGCCAGCCAGATACCGAACAGGATGACCCAGATGATGTTGCCGATCAGCGCCCCGGGGCGGCTGCCGGGCTTATCCACGATGGTGCGGCCGAACGGCCACAACGCGTAGGAGGCGATGCGCAGCGACGCGAAACCGAAGGGGATCGTGATGATCAGGACAAAGCAGATCAGCGCCGCGAGCAGGTAGCCGAGCGCGAGCCAGAGGCCACCGAAGATCAACCAGATGACATTCAGGACCAGGCGCATCTTTCCTCCAACTGTCAAGCCAGCCTACCGAGTAAACGGGGATGCTGGCGCGTAGCCGGTCCGAGTAGGATCGGCAGGCACTGCGCCCTGCACCGGCGGGGCGCTTCATTGTGTATCGGATCAGTTGGCCATCGAAACGGTGGCCCGTAGAACAAGCAGGTGAGACCAGTGCCGACCGGCCGGGTGAAGTGGTACGACGTCGAGAAGGGATTCGGCTTCCTGTCCCAGGAAGACGGGGAGGACGTCTATGTCCGCTCGTCGGCGCTGCCTGCGGGGATTGAGGGCCTCAAGGCCGGTCAGCGCGTGGAATTCGGTGTCGCCGCAGGTCGCCGCGGGCCACAGGCGTTGAGCCTGAAGCTCATCGACCCGCCGCCGAGTCTGACCAAGACCCGCCGCGAAGCGGCTGGGCCCGCCGAACACAAGCACACCCCCGACGAGCTGCACGGCATGGTCGAGGACATGATCACGCTCCTGGAAGGCACCGTGCAGCCCGAGCTGCGCAAGGGGCGATACCCGGACCGCAAGGTCGCTCGCCGGGTGTCTGAGGTCGTGAAGGCCGTCGCGCGCGAACTGGACGCGTGAACCACCCCTGACAAGGCACCCTGGAGGCATGTCCTCTGGGTCCTATGTCGCCACCGCAGGCGAATTCAATCGAGACACCAACTACATCACCACCCGTATCACCGCTGACGGGCAAGCCGGTTACCCGGTTGAGCCGGGCCGATATCGGTTGATCGTCGCCCGGGCCTGCCCGTGGGCCAACCGCGCGATCATCGTGCGGCGCTTGTTGGGGCTGGAGGACGTGCTGTCGATCGGATTCTGCGGGCCGACACACGACAAGCGGAGTTGGACGTTCGATCTCGACCCCGGCGGCGTCGACCCCGTGCTGCAGATCCCGCGGCTCCAGGACGCCTACTTCAAGCGGTTCCCGGACTATCCCAAGGGCATCACCGTGCCGGCCATCGTCGACATCCCGACGGGTGCGGTGGTCACCAACGACTTCGGTCAGATGACGCTCGACCTCTCCACGGAGTGGGCCGAGTATCACCGCCCCGGCGCGCCCCAGCTGTACCCGGAGCCGCTGCGCGAGGAGATCGACGAGGTGGCCAAACGCATCTACACGGAGATCAACAACGGGGTGTACCGGTGCGGGTTCGCCGGCAGCCAAGACGCGTATGAAGCGGCCTACGACCGGCTGTTCACGGCGTTGGACTGGGTGAGCGACCGGCTTTCGACCCAGCGGTATCTGGTCGGGGACACCATCACCGAGGCCGACGTCCGGCTGTTCACCACGCTGGCCCGGTTCGACCCCGTCTACCACGGCCATTTCAAATGCAACCGGCAGAAACTCAGCGAGATGCCAGTGCTGTGGGGTTACGCGCGCGACCTGTTCCAGACACCTGGCTTCGGCGACACCATCGACTTCGTGCAGATCAAGCAGCACTACTACATCGTGCACGCCGACATCAACCCCACACGGATCGTGCCGAAGGGGCCGGACCTGGCCAACTGGCTTACTCCGCATGGCCGGGAAGCGTTGGGCGGCAGTCCCTTCGGTGACGGCACGCCGCCGGGGCCGACTCGTGAGGGGGAGGGCGTGCCGGCCGTCTGACGACGATGCGGGTGAGCCTGAGGTCGTGTCGGTCCGACGTTCTAGGCTGGGCGCATGGCTCTGTTAGGTGCGCACGTCGACTCCGAGGACCCGTTGGCCCATGCCGAGG
>CAMFLL010000435.1 GCA_945957405.1 uncultured Mycolicibacterium sp.
CACTACTGGCGGTTCGCCGAATTGCGGCCAGTTGTGCGCATTGTGCTCACCCTAAAGATGCTGCCGAGACTGCCGTGGCTGCGGGAATCTCGGCGAAATCCCGCACCCACCGCAGTCTCGCGGCGGTATCGGCGGCGAGGCTGGCCTCAGCCGGCGGCCCACTGCGTGGCTTTGTCCAGCTCGTCGAGCGTGAACAACTCGAGCTCGCCGGGCACCATCCACGCCAGTGCATGCAGCGAGTGGGCGATCCACTCCTTGTCGGTGACGATCGCCATGCGTTTGAACGCCTTGTGGTGCTCGAAGACCGCACCGAAGCCCTGGCGGATGTCCTGCAGCAGGCCGCCCGGCCCGAAGCCGGAGTAGTCGGGATCGATGACCTCGACGAACCGGATCTGATCGCTGTCCAGCAGCTTCTGCATGGTGGGCTTGAACTCGCGCATCTGCTCACCGGTGATCTTGCCGGACACCCGGATACCGGTGACGCCCTGCGGTAGGCCCTTCAGTTCCTCGATCATTGATGTCTCCTCAGATGCTCGTGGTCCCCCTCACAGGGTAGGCCTGGTGTGAATCCTTGACGCGCAGGGTATTCCGCAGCAACGAAACGGAAGGAGCCCATGATGCGGTTACGACGCAGTGACTTGGCGTCGCCGGGGATCACCCGCCGACGCCACGGCAAAGGCTTCTCCTACACCGCGCCGGACGGGAAGCCGCTGACCGACGAGCCGACCGTGCAGCGCATCAAGGATCTGGTGATCCCGCCGGCCTGGAAGAAGGTGTGGATTAGTCCGTTCGCGAATGGTCACATTCAGGCCGTCGGCACCGACGTGGCGGGGCGACGGCAGTACCAGTACCACGAGCGGTGGCAGCAGGAACGGGCCGAGGAGAAGTTCGACCGCGTGCTGGAGATGTCCAAGGCGCTGCCGGACTGGCGCGCGCAGGTCGCGCAGGACCTCGGCGGCAGGGGGCTGAGCCGTGAGCGGGTGCTGGCGTTGGCGCTGCACATGCTCGATCGGGGCTATTTTCGCGCCGGTGGAGAGCAGTACGCCGAGGAGAACGAGTCGTACGGCATCGCGACGCTGCTGTGTGAGCACGTGAAGGTGCGCGGCAGCGCGGTGGTGTTTGATTACCCAGCCAAGAGTGGGGTGCAGCGGACGCTGGAACTCGAGGATCCGGAGATTGCCCGGGCCGTGAAAGCCCTGCTCAAACGCGATGACCGCACCGAACGGCTGCTGGTGTGCCGCGCCGCCGACGGGTGGGCTGACATCCACGCCGACGACCTGAATACCCGGTTCAAGGAGATGGTCGGGGAGGAGTACAGCGTCAAGGATCTGCGCACCTGGCACGGGACGGTGCGGGCCGCCGCGGCATTCGTCGACGCCGACCCCGCGGCGTCGAAACGGCAGGTCAAGAAGGTCGAGGCCGCAGTGATGAAGCAGGTGTCCGAGGAGTTGGGTAACACCCCGGCCGTCGCCCGCGGCTCCTACGTCGACCCCCGGGTGGTCGCCGGTTACGAGCGGGGCATGACCATCGGATCCGCCGCGCGTCGCGCCGACCGGGAAGCCGATGTTGCCGCAGGTCAGGCGATTCTCGAGAAGGCGACGCGGACGCTGATCAACCGGGTGGCCAAGGGTTCGCCCGCGGCGCGCCGACCGCAGGGCGAGCCAATGCCGACGGCGGCCTGATCGGGTCGTCATCATGTGATGACGACCCGGAGGAGGGCCTACATTGCGAAACCTGGCGGTGGCGATGACCGTGATGGTCACCCTGCTCGCCGGGTGCACGGCGCCCGAAACCGGAGAGACTCCCCAGTCGCCCACGCCACCGCCGATGGGCTGGAATTCCTGGAACTCCGGTATCGAACTCGACGAGGCGTCGGTGCGGGACACCATCGACGCCATGGTGTCCTCGGGGATGCGGGACGCCGGCTACCGCTACGTCAACCTCGACGCGGGGTGGGCGGCACCGACCCGCGGGCCTGACGGCGCGCTGCGTGCCGACCCGACGCGGTTCCCGAACGGGCTGGCCCCGCTGGCGCAGTACGCCCATGATCGCGGACTGCTGTTCGGGGTCTACTCCAGTCCGTTCAACCAGACCTGCGGGCAGGATCCGCGCATCGCCGGCGAGGGACACGAAGAGCAGGACGCGGCCACCTTTGCCGGCTGGGGGGTCGACTACCTGAAATACGACTGGTGCCGCGCCGACGCCGACCACGACGACCAGGTCCGCGTGTTCACCGCGATGAGAGACGCCTTGCGCGCCACGGGCCGGCGCATCGTCTACAGCATCAACCCGAACGGTGTCGGCGATCTGACGGCCGGGACGCGGTACGACTGGTCGGGTATCGCCGATGTGGTGCGCACCACCGGTGATCTGGTGCCGGTCTGGACCGATGTGCTGCCACGCAGCGGCCCCGATGATCCGTTCGTGACGGGCTTCTACCGCGGCGTGCCCGACCAGTTCGAGCAGGCCGTCGGCGCGCCGCATCGCGACGCCTACCGTGGTGACCCCGACATGCTGGTGGTGGGCGTGCCCTGGCCGGACTACTTCGGGCGGCACCTGGTCGGGTCCATGCCGGACGAGTTCGCCACCGCCCAGCCCGGCCTCACCGATGATGAGCAACGCAGCCACTTCTCGCTGTGGGCGATGCTCTCGGCGCCCCTGATCGCGGGCAACGACCTGCGGTCGATGTCGCCGACGACCCGGTCGATCCTCACTAACCGCGAGGTGATCGACGTCGACCAGGATCCGTTGGTGGCCGCCCCGCGGTCCGTTCAGGATGTGCGGATCTGGGCCAAGCCGATGGCCGACGGCTCGGTCACGGTGGCGCTGTTCAATCCGTCGGAGAGTGCGGCCGACCTCTCGACCACCGCCACCGCGGTCGGCCTGCCGGACGTGGACTGCTACAGCGTCCGGGATCTGTGGGAGCGCACCACCGCGACGACAACAGGTGCCATCGCGGCGCGTTCGTTGTCGCCGCATGCGGTGCGGATGCTGCGGGTGAACCCGCGCTGTTGAGCCGGGGTGTCAGCCTTTGGCGACCAGGACCTCGCCCTCTAGTCCGTCGGGGTCGCGGAAGAACATGCTGTAGACCGAACCAAAGTCGTTGACGGTGACGTCGCTGGCCCCTTCGTCGATGAGCCGCTGCCGGATGATCTGGAACGCTTCAAGAGAGGCGGCGTGCAAGCCGAAGTGGTCGAGCCGTCCGCGCCCCCACATCGGTGTCTGCCGGTCCGGTTCGGGGTTGCCCTCGATGGTGAAGACGTTGAGTTCGGTGTGCGGCCCGATGCGGATATTGGTCATGGTCTCGCCGGGCGTATCGCCGTGCGGGCGGGTTTCGCCCACCTCGGCGTCGAACACGTTGGCGTAGAACGCTTTCAGTCGCTCTGCGTCCTTCGAGATCAGCGCGATGTGGTTGATGCCGTCCAGCAGCATGGCCGTCCTCCTCGATGCGGGTCGAGTGTCGGGTACCCGTTTCAGCCCGTTCGACGGTGCCGCGCCACCTCGTCGACACCAGGGTTGTGCTTTCCGGCTCGACAGGTCTTGCACGACCGTGGCGTCAACGGCGCTGGTAGGACCCACAACGCACTGATGGGTAACCCTCTTTCGACAACGCCACCCCGCTGTGACCACGCCCACCACCACGCCGCTGGACAGCGCGCCCTTGTCGAATCTAGTATCGGAATCGTAATTCGCATTTCGGTTAGGAGTTGGACATGGGCGGTCGCAGCTCGTCGGTAGTCGCCGACCGGCCACTACGCTCAACACCCATGGCGCACGGGCAGGCGAAGGCGGTTCGACCGCCCCAGCAGGCCCGCAGTCGCGCCGCCATGGAGCGGCTACTCGCTTCCGCCGAGCATGTCCTGATCAACGAGGGTCCCGACGAATTCACCATCGCCCGGGTGGCCGACCACGCCGGTGTGTCGGTCGGCGGGGTGTACCGGCGATTCGCCAGCCGGGAGCAACTGGTCGAGGCGGTCCGCGACGCGGTGCTGGAGCGGCTGCAGAACACCATCGCCGAGGCACTCGACGCCGAGCATGCGTCGGTGGCGGAGATCATCAGCGCCTTCGCGTCGGCGCTCAGTGAATTCCTGGCCCACAGCGGCCGGGTGATTCCGGCGATCCTGGCCGGTGGTTGGCGCAGCGCCGAACCGCCCGAGCAAGCCCTGCAGACGTTTTCGATACTGCAGCAACACTTCTGCGACGCCGTGGCCGCCCACCACGACGATGTGCGCCGCAGTGATCCGAATCAGGCCGCCACCGTGGCGTTTCGCAGCATGATCGCGTCCGCCGCACACCGGGCGGTCATCACGCCGCACTGGTCCGACGGTTTGACGTGGGAACAGTGGTCCCACGAAATCGCCGCCATGGCAACGGCATACCTCACTTCCAACTAATTCACCCGGGTCGGTTGGCCCGTTCAGGAGTACTCCCATGCGTAATTCGCTTGCCGCTGTCGTCGGCACCGCCGTCCTGCTCGCGATCCTGGTGATCGCCTTCGCACTGCCTGCCTCGAAATCGGGTCCGCACGATGTCCCCGTCGGCGTGGTCGGCACGCCCGAGCAGATTGTCGGATTCGAGAAGGCGGCCCAGGGCTTCACGGTCCACATCTACTCGTCGCAGGCCGACGCCAGGACCGCGATCGAGCATCGCGACGTCTACGGCGCATTCGTCCTGGACTCGCCGACCGAGGTGCCGGTTCTCTACGCCACCGCCGCCAGTCCCGCGGTGGCGACCGTGGTGCAGACCGTCGGCCAGCACCTCGCCGACGCCACCCACCGTCCCCTGCAGCTCACCGATGTCAGTGCGTTCCCGGAGCAGGACCCCAAAGGTGTCGGTCTGGCGGCCGGTGCGCTACCGCTGGCCCTGGGCGGCTGGATGGGCGCCATGATCATCATGCTGCTGGTGCCCAGCCCACGCGGGCGGGTGATCTCGGCGATCGGCGTCGCGGTGGTGGGCGGCCTCAGTGTGGTCGCGGTGCTGCAGTTCGTCATCGGCACCTTCGACGGCAACTACTGGCTGACCAGCCTGGCCGGCATGTTCGGTATCGCCGCAACGTGTTTCACGGTGCTCGGCCTGCGCGAACTGCTCGGCGGAGCAGGTCTGGGGATCGCCGCGGTGCTGCTGGTGCTGCTCGGTAACCCGTTGTCGGGGTTGGCCAGCGCCCCCGAACTGCTGCCGCAGCCGTGGGGTCAGCTCGGTCAGTTCCTGCCGCCTGGTGCCACCGGCGCCCTGATGCGCGACGTGACGTTCTTCGACGGGCACGGTGCGATGCGGCCCGTTCTCACCCTGGCCTGTTACCTGATCGCGGGGGTGGCGCTGTATGCCTTCGCCGTGGCCCGGTCTCGCCGGGCGCATACTGTCGACGTCGACCGCATCGAGTTCGACCATCGCCCAGCCGAGCCGGTGACCGCGCCGATCCCTGGTCGGCATCGCCTGCCCGAGTCGGTGCCCGCCCGACCGTGGTTCGACGATCGGCAGCCGCGCTCCGTTGTGCGGTGATCCCCGAATTGTCGCGATTGTCGCGGGTTGTCGCGCTTAGGTGGGCCAACACATCAGTCAGTCCCGCCGCGTGACGTCTGTGACAGCCGC
>CAMFLL010000436.1 GCA_945957405.1 uncultured Mycolicibacterium sp.
CGGCAACCACTGGTGCGCCGCAGGAATGGTAGACCGCGGGGGCGACATCGTGCCGCATCCCGGTCGGCGTCGGCGTCGGATTCCAGCTGTGGGCGCGCGATCAAGTGGTTTGCCTTGCCTAAGGCTAGGGTTCCGTAGACCGCTACGTCGACCACAACATCGCGATGAAGCGGGCGCCCCACCCCATCGCTCACGTGTCGAACAGGGTGCGTGCCAGTGAGCGGTAGCCGGGCATCGGGCTTTCCCCGTCAGCAGTGAGGATCTGAACGGCGATATGGTCGGCGCCCGCCGCGAGGTGGTCGTGCAGGCTCGAGGCGACGGTCTCGACGGTGCCGTGAGCGACCAGGTCGTCGATGAGGCGATCGCTGCCTTCCCCGTGGAGATCGGCGTCGGTGTAACCGTGACGACGTAGGTTGTCGGTGTAGTTGCGGAGCTTCAGATACGGCTCGGATACGAAGGTGCGGGCGATCTTTCGGGCAACATGCGGATCGGGGTCCAGTACGACGGTCTGCTCCGGCGCGATCAGCGCAGTGGGCCCCAGCATCGCGCGGGCTGCCCGGGTGTGCGCGGGCACCACCAGATACGGGTGGGTGCCCAGCGTGCGGTCGGCAGCCAACCGCAAGGCGCGCGGTCCGAGCGCGGCCAGGATCCGGTCGGCGACGGGAACGTCTCCGGCATCCAGTCGGTCGAGGTAATCGACCATCTCGGCGTACGGAGTGCGGTAAGTGGAGACGGACTCGGGATGTCCGATGCCGACGCCGAGCAGGAATCGGGCGCCGTAGGTCTGGTGCAACCTGCGGTAGGAGTCCGCGATACTGGCGGCGCGGTTGGTCCACATGTTGACGATGGCCGTCGCCACGACGATCGAGTTGGTGGCCGCCAGGATCTGCTCGACCGGGGCGAGGTCTTCCACCGTGGCGGCGCCCAACCCCAACCAGACCGCCGGATAGCCCAATTGCTCTGCCTCGACGGCGAATTCAGTGCGCGCTGCATCCCCGTACGCGGGGTGCAGCCAGGCGCCGAAAGTGCCAAGACGATCGCGTAACGGCTCGCTCATGACACCGCAGGCACGATGCGCAGATCCACGATGTGACCGTCGCGAATCGCGAAGCTGTTGGTCAGGTCGACCTCGCCGCCGGGGAAGTTGCCCTCCAGATGAAGGATGACGTCGTATCGTTGCGAACCGTCGACTTCCCCGAGTGCCGTCGAATCTGTGACGGTGGACCTGTACTCGAACGCGGAGTCGACTTCGTTGCGCCACTGCCGGATCTGGGCGCGACCGGTTCGGCGCCTGTCCTCGTCGAGCACAGTGGCGTCGGGGCTGAAGCACGCAACAATGGCGTCCACGTCGCGCTGTTCGGACGCCGTCAGGTAATCCGCGATGACCTGGGGTAAAGCCTGCGACACCGCCGCAGGGGTTGCGTCTGAGTTCATGTGCTCCTCCTCCGGGTAAGATTACTTCTGAAATTGAAGTTAGTAACTTCTGATTTAGAAGTCAAGGTGGCGTGATGGCTGAGAAGATCCGGCTCGAGGACCGCGAATGTCCACTGTCTGCGACGCTGGGGCTGGTCGGCGAGTGGTGGACTCTGCTGATCCTGCACGACGCATTCGATGGCTACACCCGCTTCGACGAGTTCCAGGAGAACCTGGGTGTGTCATCGAGTCTGCTGGCCGGCCGGTTGAAACGCCTGGTCGAAGTCGGGATCTTCGAACGTCGTCCGTATCAGTCCAAACCCGTTCGGCACGAGTACGTCTTGACAGATCTCGGCCGCTCGCTGCGTCCGGTGATCGTCGCTCTGGCCGCGTGGGGCAACGCCCGCCTGAACCCCGATGAGCGCAGCATGGTGCTCGTCGACGCGGATACCGGGGTGGAGGCCGAACCGGTCCTGGTCGACCGTGTGTCCGGAAGACGGGTGGACGGTTCCGAATTCGTGTTCACCGCAGGGCCCGCGGCGAGCAAGCCGTTCCGGGACCGGTACTCGAGTCGGCCTGCCCCGGTCCAGGATGGCGGTGTCCGGTAGGGCTGCGGCGGCCAGAATCCACGCGACTCCCCGGGGCAGCCGTCGACCGCACCCGCACCATTCCTGGGGATTGCCCGCCGCAGGTGCCGCCATGGCCTGAGAATTCACGTATGAGTCGGGGACTTGGCGAGACAGCGTGGCGGTGGGGCCGGTCGGATCGCCTTCATGACCAGATGGCCGACATGATCTACGGCTACATGGTCAGCCAGATCATCCGGGTGGTCGCGGATGTCGGGATCGCCGACCTTCTCGCCCACGGTCCCCTGACGGCGTCGGAGATCGCCGAGCGCGCCGACGGCGCGCCCGACGGTATCGCGCGGCTCCTACGTGCTTGCACCACATTGAATCTCGTGGAGCCGCTGGGGGGCGGGCAGTACCGCGGGACCGAATTGCTCGACACTCTGCGTGCCGACACGCCGAAGTCGTTACGCGGCATGGCGCTGGGTGCCACCAACAATTCCCATTGGTCGCCGTGGCTGTCCTTCGGGCAGAGTGTCCGTACCGGTGAGAGCCAGGTCGGGGCGAGCCTGGGGATGTCGGCGTTCGACTATCTCCAGCAGCACCCCGATCAAGGACGTGAATTCACGTCCTACATGGCGAGCATCACATCCCTGTGGGCGCTCGACATCGCCGAGGCGATCGACACAACGAACACGGCCATGGCCGTCGACGTCGGTGGCGCAAGTGGAGCCCTTCTCCGCGAGCTGCAACGCGTCAATCCGCAGTTGCACGGAATCGTGTTCGACCGCCCCGATGTGGCGGCTGACGTCGAGGCGGCGTTGCTCGAGTCTGAATACCGTTCGCGCACAACCGCTGTCGGTGGTGACTTCTTCACATCGGTACCACCCGGCGACCTCTACCTGCTCAAGTTCATCCTGCATGACTGGGGCGACGCCGAATGCGTGCAGATCCTGACATCGTGCCGCGCCGCCATCGCGCCGGGAGGACGCGTCGCCATCATCGAACTGATCGTCGGGGATCACCAGAACCCTGGTGTCGCGGCGCTGATGGACCTCAACATGCTGGCCCTGACTGGCGGACGCGAACGATCCCTGGCCGAGTACGACGCACTGCTGGACGCCGCCGGATTCACCCGCACTGCCACCTATACGCGGCCGTTCACTCCGCAGGGCGTGATCGAGGCAGTTCCCAAACAGTGAGGAGACGTCAGCTCAAGTCCGCGGACAGCGCCTTGGCCGTATCGGTCAGCAGTGGCACGGCCTTTTCGAGAAGTTGGTCGGTCACCCGCCCCGCTGGTCCCGACACCGACAGCGCGAGCCGTGATGACGTGTCGGGGATGGCGACGGCGACACAGCGCACGCCGGTCTCCTGCTCGCCCTCGTCGATGGCGTAGCCGTGCTCGGCCGACCAAAGCAGTTGCTCCGCAAACTGTTCGGGGTCAGTGATGGTGGTGTCGGTGTGGCGCTGCATACCGGAGCGCTTGAGGATGTCGCGCACCTCGTCGAGCGACATGTGGGCCATGATGGCCTTGCCGACCGCCGTACAGTGGGGTTCCACCCGCCTGCCTACTTCGGTGAACATCCGCATGGAGTGCCGGGACTGCGCCTGTGCGACATAGACGATCTCGTCGCCGTCGAGCATCGCGAGATTGGCCGATTCACCAAGCTCGTCAACGAGTCTCGCCAGGTGCGGGCGGGCCCACACGCTGAGCATCTTCGACGACGCGTCGCCGAGTCGGATCAGTCGTGGACCGAGAACGTACTGCCGCGACGATTCCTGGCGGATGTAACCGAGATCGACCAGGGTGCGCAGCAGGCGGTGGATGGTGGGAAGGGGCAGGCCGGAACGGCTGGCCAGCTGCGAGAGCGCAAGGGTGCCGCCGGCATCGGCCATCAATTCGAGGAGGAGGAAGGCACGCCCGATCGACTGCACGGACCCTGTCCGTGACTTGGCCTCGGTCGATTCCATCGCGTGATCTCCCGTTTTCGAATGTCGGAAGTTCAAATCCTCGAGGGGAGGTTTTGTTTTTCCGCTATCCAGATATTATCTCCACAATACGAAAACTGCGAGCCCAGCGAGGTAATTTTATGATCCACAACTTCGACACCCTCGCCGACGAGCTCGACATCCGGCTGGCGGACGCTGATGCCGCCCTGGCGACGATGTACCAGGGCGACCGCGGCCGCCGTCAACCGGTGCACACCGTGTATGTGCCGGCCGACCGCTACCACGCGGACACGGTCGGGGACTGGGCCGCCGAGGCTCGCCAGCTGTTGCAGGCCCACGGCGGGTCCGCAACGGAGCTGGCCGGGGCGCTCGACCTGCCGCCCGGTATCACCGCAGAGATCTATGACCGGATCGGTCGCAAGTTGGACGGAGAGGCCATCGAGGACCTGCGCATCGACCTCGAGGACGGCTATGGCATCCGGCCCGACGACGACGAAGATGGCGCGACGGTCGCTGCGGCGCAGGCCCTGGCGGCGTCGATCGCGGCCGGGAAAGCTGCGCCGTTTCACGGAATTCGGGTCAAGAGTTTCGAGGCGCCGACGCGGCGCCGCGGCGTACGCACGCTGCAGCTGTTCATGCACACGCTGGTCGAGGCCGGCGGTCTGACCGACGGCTTTGTCATCACCTTGCCCAAAGTGACATCCGTCGAACAGGTCGAGGCGTTCGTGTACGCGCTCGACAAGGTCGAGGAGGCGTGCGCGCTAGACCCCGGCACGCTGCACTTCGAGATCCAGGTGGAGACCCCGCAGGCGATCCTGGGCCATGACGGGACGGCGCTGATCGCCCGCATGGTCCACGCAGGTGGGGCCAGGGTCACCGGGTTGCACTACGGCACCTACGACTATTCAGCGTCGCTCGGAGTCGCCGCCGGCTACCAGAGCCTCGAACATCCCGTGGCCGACCATGCCAAAGCGGTCATGCAACTCGCGGCCGCCGGCACCGGTGTGTTCGTCTCGGATGGATCCACGAACGTGCCCCCGGTGGGTGACCGCGATGCCGTGCACGCGGCGTGGCGTTTGCACCTGCACCTGGTGAGGCGAACCCTCGAGCAGGGCATCTATCAGGGTTGGGATATGCACCCCGGCCACCTGATCAGCCGTTATGCGGCAACGTACAGCTTCTTCAGAGAAGGGCTGCCCAGTGCCGCCAACCGGTTGCGCGCGTATGTGCACGGCGGGCAGTCCGGTTTTCTCGACGAGCCCGCGACGGCGGCGGCGATGGCCGGCTACCTGCTGCGCGGCCTCGAGTGCGGCGCTGTCGACGCGACCGAACTCGACACACTTGTCGGTGTCGACCCCGATGCGCTGGCTGTACTAGCCAAGCGCCGTCCGAAAGCCTGAACGACCCGATTGACGGCCGGCGCCGCCCCCGAGGCGGCGGCCGGCCGTTTTTCTGTCTCTTGACAGACGCTGTGAGGGCGCTCACACTATCGTTAGTCGGAAGTAAAACTCCGCAATGCGGAAACATCAGCCCTCGGGAGCGCAGCCGTGAAGATCCTCGTCGTCAATGTCAACACCACCACGAGCATGACCGACGCGATCGCGGCCTCGGCCCGTTCGGTCGCGGCGCCCGGCA
>CAMFLL010000437.1 GCA_945957405.1 uncultured Mycolicibacterium sp.
CAGTAAGACGGCCGGAAACGAATCAGACATCGTGTTGACGGCCAAGATTCCGACTAGCAGGGCGACACCGGCGTACGGGTCCATTCCGTAGATGAATGGAAACATCAGCGTCATGCCGACGATGCCACCCAAGCCCGGGAGCAGGCCGGTGACCATGCCGAGGCAGATTCCGACGAGGAGCCACAGGATGCGGTGGGGCTCGAGAATCAACCCAAATGCTGCCACGGCGTCGTGGAGTAAAACCATCACCTCTCCAGAACGTGTGGCGTCGGCCGGAAAGCGAAAGCTCCCCGATATAGCTCGAATATCGACACGTCGCGGCCATCCTTGGTGCGCTAAGTGGTCAGTAGTGCATTAGGTGAACACCTTAGAAACGTAGCGGCGGCCACGTCAAGGTGTCGTGACCTTCAGCGGCCGGCATCAAGTTGGCAGCAACCTCCGGAGGAGGTCGAGCGTCTGTGGGTCAGTGTTAGGCGAGCGCAGCACCGCGTCGTCCAGCCCCATGTCCTGCAGCCCTGCAAGCCGGTCCGCAGCCGTTCGGGGTGAGCAGCGCAGCGAGAAGCTGCCCCAGGTATCCTCGGCCCCGGGACCTGCGTCGAGATCGGTTTCAATGGTGGTGAGCACGGCGCGGCCGCCACCCTCGGCGCGGAACTGGACCAGCACCTGCTCGATCGGCTGGCCCTTCTTGCCCGAGCCGATCCAGCCCTGGAATTCGACTGCCGCACGTTTAAGGGACCTCGTGCCGCCCCATGTACCCATCAGCATCGGAGGCTTGGCGGCCGTGGCAGGCCACCCTACGATTCCGGGCGGTTTGCCCGCGTACACCGCGTCCAGCACTTCCAGACTGCGCTCGAAGAGCCGGAAGCGCTGCTCGAACTCGACACCGCAGGCAATGAAGTCGGCTCGGGTCGACCCGACCCCGACCCCCAGCACGAGGCGCTCGCCGCAGACGAGGTGTGTCGACATCACCCGGTGCGCCAGGTCGACGGGCGAACGTAACGACAGCTGCAGGACGCCTGTGCCCAGGCCGAGGTGTGACGTCACGGACGCCGCCACCGTCAACACGGTCAGCGGATCGACCGAACTGTAGGGACGACCTATCGAGTCGTTGGCCCAGACGGTGTCGAATCCGGCCGCCTCGATCCGCCGCGCGGCGGCGGCCAGACTGCCAGGGTGTAGGGGCGAACCGTCGTCTTCCCGGGTCGGCATCATCATTCCGAGTCGCATCGCCATCCTCCACAGATTCTCAAATCCATTTCCGCCGTGCCAGATTACGGCGGACGGAATGCGGCGGTCAGAACATCTGGAGTGCTTTGTCGGCCAACTCGGCCGAGCGCACTGCATGCGACGACCAATTGATCAGTCGTAGGGCTTAATCAGTCATATGGCACACCGTCGAGAGGGAAATCGGGCGCCGATCGACCAGGTCAGCCGAGCGTGCCCGGTGCCAGCTCCAGGTCGCTCTCGGCGGTGCGCAGCAGCATGGTGGTGACGCTGGGATAGTCGATCAGCCCTGAGTCGGCGATGGCCGTCCGGACGGCGGCCTGTGCCAAGGTGCCGTCGATCATCGCCAGGATGCGCATCGCGGTGACGGCGCAGTCTTCGGCATGGAACTCGCCGGCGGCCACGCCGCGGGTCAGCAGATCCTTGAGCTGTGCCAGGTCGATCTCCATCTGCTGGATGACCTCGCGCTGAAGCGTTGGGCGCCTTGAACTTTCACGCCACGCATCAAGCCACAGCAGGGCGACCGAGTCCTGTTCTGGCGCCAGTGTGTGGTGCAGATATGCGCGCAGTTCGGCTGTCGGACCGTCCGGCACCGCTGCCACGGCGGCGGCCTGTTCGTCGCGCCACCGCGTCGCCGCTGTCGCGAACGCCACCGCCGCCAGGTCGTCGGCCGTCCGATAGTAGTGGTTGACCAGGCCGGGATACACGCCAACGGCGTCGGCGACTTTTTTGGCGGTCACCTGCGCCAGTCCCTCCGCGTCGGCGATCCGGCCGGCCGCCTCCGCGATCTCGTCCTTGCGTACCGAAGGCGGCTTGCGGCGAGACGCGCCCGCACTGGTGGCCGTCGAAGTCATGGCTCGACGCTAACACCACCGCCACACCGGGTCGTGTAGGCGAAAGCATGCCAAAAGCGTGACAAGACCGGGTGATCGGGTTTATTGTTGCCGACACCAATAAGTATTGGTGTAGATACCAATAAGGAGGGCCATGGCGCTGGACACCGAGCACCGGGATGTCGATGGCGATGAATTCGGCAAGATCGAAGCCCGCGGCATCGACTTCATCCCGGCCGAGGCGCGGCACGGCAAGCCGCGCGACCTGTTCGCGGTGTGGGCGGCCTCGAACATCAACTTCCTGTACATCGTGCTGGGCGGACTGCTGACGGTCTTCGGGCTCAACGTCGTACAGGGGATGGCGGTTGTGGTGGTGGGCAACCTGTTCTGGGTGGCCATCGGCGCGATGGCCACCAGTGGTCCCGTGGCCGGCGCGCCCAGCAGCGTGATCATGCGGGCGATGTTCGGCGTCACCGGCAACCGGATCAACCTCGCGGTGTTCAACTGGCCCGTGTTCATCGCCTACGAGGCGATCAACCTGTGCGTCGGCGCATTGGCCGGATATGCGGTGATCGAGGCATGGGGCGGCACGCTGTCGACTCCGGTGCGCGTCGCCATCGTCATCGTGACCGCCGGAGTGACGCTGGTGATCAGCGTGTTCGGGCACGCCACGATCATGCGGTGCAGCGGTGTGTTCACCGCCGTGCTGGCGGTGGCGATGGCAGTGCTGGGCGTCTACGTCGTCGCGCATGCGCACTGGGATTTTCAGCCGGCGGCAGGCCTGAGCGGCGCCGCGCTGTGGGCCGCGCTGGCGTCGGGCGTGGTGCTCATCGGCGCCGCACCCCTGTCGTGGGGTGTCAGCCCCGACTATGCGCGATACCTGCCGGCCGATTCATCGCCGAAAGCGGTCGCGCTGTGGACGGCGCTGGGTGGCTTCCTCCCGAGCGTGCTGCTGGGCTGGCTCGGCGTGCTTGCCGGCACGGTCATCGACATGACGGACGCCCAAACCAATCTCGCGCAGATCCTGCCGGCTTGGTTCCATCCGATCTTCCTGCTCGTCATCGTGGTCGGCGCCATGGCGAACAACGTGCTGACCATGTACTCGTCGGGACTGTGCCTGCAGGCCGTCGGTATTCCGCTGGGCCGGCCGGTCACCGTGCTCTTCGACGGGCTTCTCGGCGTCGCAATCGCGTGCTACGCCCTGTTCGTGTCCGACTTCACTGCGGCGCTGAGCAGCATCTTGGAACTGACGATCATCGTGTTGGGGCCGACCATCGCGATCTACGTCGTCGACCAGTGGTTGCGGCGCAACCACTATGACGGTGTGGCGCTCAATCAAGTCGGTGCCGGCAGCGTCGCGTGGTTCGACCGCGGCTTCAACCTGGCCGGCTTCGCCGCCTTCGCCGGTGGTGCCGCCGCGGCCGCGCTCTGCGTCCAGAACTCCGTGTACACCGGCCCGTTCGCCGCGATGCTCGGCGGTGCCGATCTATCATGGGTCGTCGGCCCCGTGATCTCGGGTGCGGTCTACGCCGCAGTGATGCGCCGGCGATACGGCAGCACCCTGTCCCGGAGGAATGCGTTGTGAGCAATGGCCATTCACCAACATTGGCGGTGGCCGACGCACCCTGGTTCAGCGTCCGCGCCGTCGATGACACCCTGGACTGCATCGACGAGCCGTTCGTCCATGAACTCCTGCGGGCCAACATCTGGTGGCTTCGGGGACGTGACCGTGATGTGGTGGTGGACACCGGTCTCGGTGTCGCGTCGTTGCGCACGCACCTTCCCCAACTCTTCGACCGCGACCCCGTGGTGGTGCTCACTCATGCGCACCTCGACCACATGGGCGGGGCCCACGAGTTCGACAAGTGCTGGGCACACCCTGACGAACCGTTCACCTCGCCGCCGGGCGGCAGCCTGTTCATGGCCCCACTGCTCGACGAACTCGGCATCGCGACAAGGGATTACGGTGCAGGGGAGAGCGTCCTGATCGACGCAGTACCCGCCACCGGCTACACCTTGGGAGATTATCGACTCCAGCCGGTGGCAGCCCTGGCGCCGTTGACCGACGGCGCTCGGGTCGACCTCGGCGACCGCGTCTTCACGGTGCTGCATCTACCCGGGCACACGCCGGGCAGTATCGCGCTGTTCGACGAGGCGACCGGCACGCTGTTCTCCGGAGACATCGTCTACGACGACACCCTGATCGACGATTGCGTGGGTTCCGACGTCGCCGCCTACCGGCAGACGATGCGGCGCCTCCTCGACCTCGACGTGACAGTGGTGCATCCCGGCCACGGACCGAGCTTCGGTCGGTCCCGGCTGCACGAAATCGCCCGCGCGTACCTGGCCGCGACCGCGGATTGATCGACGTTGGCCGTGGCGGCGTCGACGGGTTTTAGAATCCCCCACGTGGCACTGACCCAGGCGCATCCACTCGAGGTACTGCGGAAGCGGACCAGCGAGAAATGGCGAACCTACCCCGACAACGTCCTACCGATGTTCGTCGCCGAGATGGATTTCCCGTTGGCACCGGCGATCCGATCGGCGTTGCATGACGCGATCGAACTCGGCGATACGGGCTATGTGGACTGCATGACGCTGAGGTCACCGAGGCGTTCGCGAGCTACGCGGCCCACGCCTGGGGATGGTCCCCCTCACCCGACCGGATGGGTATCACCACCGACGTCAGTGTCGTCATCGTGGAGTCGTTGCGCCGCTTGACAACCCCCGGCGACGCGGTCGTGATCACCCCACCTGTCTATCCGCCGTTCTTCGACCTGATCCCGGAGGCCGGCGGTGTGGTCACCGAAGTGCCGCTGCTCGACGACGGAAACGGGTTCCGGCTCGACCTCGACGGTATCGACCGTGCGCTCGCCGCCGGTGCGAAGGGCGTGCTTCTGTGCAACCCGCACAATCCGGTCGGGATGGTACCGGACCGGTCCTGCCTGACAGACTTGTCCCGAATCGTCGACCGCTACGGCGGTTTCGTCGTCAGCGACGAAATCCACGCGCCGCTGACGCATTCGGGTCACCCCTTTGTGCCTTATCTCAGCGTGTCTGACGAGGCGCGTGACCACGGTATCGCGGCGGTCTCGGCGAGCAAGGCGTTCAACCTGGCCGGCTTGAAATGTGCGTTGTTCGTTGCCGAGTCCGCGACGATGACGTCGTTGATCAAAGCGCTTCCGGAGGAGGTGACGTCGCGTGCGGGCCTTTTCGGTGTCATCGCCACCCGTGAGGGACTTCGTCACGGACGTGACTGGCTTGACGCCACCATCGCCGCGCTGGAGGCCAATGTCGACCTGCTCGACCAACAACTGGCGCAGAAGTTGCCGGGCGTTCGGCTTCGGCGGCCGGGCGCCAGTTACCTTGCGTGGCTGGACATGGCAGCGCTCGACTGGGGTGACGACCCGGCGGCGAGAGCGCTGAACGAAGCCAAGGTGGCGCTGTCGTCGGGGCTGGCGTTCGGCACGCAGGGC
>CAMFLL010000438.1 GCA_945957405.1 uncultured Mycolicibacterium sp.
AACTCGGGCGCCGATCACGCCGCGTCGTGGAACACCAGCCCCAGCGTGAATCGAAGACCGGAGCGTACCGTCGAAACACCATGGCGTACGGGCGAAGCCGACCATCCCCTCACCGAACGCACCGGCCGGTCGCGCGTCGTGAAGATGTACCCATGGCCGTGGGGGATCAGGCACGACGAGCCGCGGGACTGGGCGCGTGGCCGCTGTTCGACGAGCAGGAATTCCCCGCCTGTGTGATCAACCCCGGGGTCGCTGAGGTTGATCACCACCTGCAGCGGAAAAACCAAGTCGCCGTAGAGATCGCGGTGTAAGGCATTCCAATCCCCCGCAACGTATCGCAAAAGGATTGCCGTCGACCTGGTCTGACCCGCCGCGTGGCACATGTCGAGCCAGTCGTCGAGGCCATCCGGCCACGGGGTGTCGCGGCCGAGTCTTTCCCACCAGTCCCGCGCGATGGGCAGCAGCCGGGGGTACAACGCATGTTTGAGCCGTTGTACGGCATCGGGATACGGCGTGTCGAAGTACTTGTACTCGCCCTGCCCGAAGCGGTATCTGGCCATGTCGATTCGGCTCCGGAACAACCCGTCGTCCGGATAAAGCCCACGAAGATCCGCCGTCTCCTGCGGCGTGAGAAGCTGCGGCAGCAGCGCGCCGCCGTACTCGTCGACCTCGGCGCGCACCGCCTCCCAGTCCGCGGCCGCCACCCGGCGCGCCCACCGATCGGTCATGCTGCCCGCTCCAGGTCCAGCAGCGCTATCTTGGCGGCGGTGCCGCCAACATAGCCACCGAGGCTGCCGTCGCTTCGCAACACCCGATGGCAGGGCACCACGACCGGCAAGGGATTGGTGGCGCACGCGGTCCCGACCGCCCGTACCGCGTTGGGGTTGCCCACCGTCGCCGCGACTTCCTTATAAGTGGCGGTGTGCCCGTAGGCAATGCTCGGCAACATCGCCTGCACCGTTCTACGGAAGCCGCTCGAGAGCGCGTGGTCCAGTGCCAGGTCGAACGACCGCCGGGTACCGGCGAAGTATTCGTCGAGCTCGTGTGCCGCCGCGTCGAGGCGCGCGGGTGCCCGCAGTATGCGCGGGCTGATCTTCTCGGCGATCGTGTCCAGCACCGCGTCGAAATCTTCGCGCTGATAGGCGACACGGACGAGCCCCACCGGAGTCGCCGCGAGCAGCAGCGGGCCGACCGCGGTATCGATGGTGCGATAGGCGACGTCGGCCAGGCCGTCACGTTCGGCGGCGTCCACCAGCCGGTGATGAAGCGCAGCCAAGGTGTCTGCTTCGACAGGAAAGAGGGCGGCAGTGTCCGTCATCGGGATTGTCCTTTCTGCGTGGTGCCGTCGAGGTAGGTCTCTCGTAGCTTCTTGATGCCGTCGGCCGCGGCCCGGCGGACCGCCGCGGCGCTGCCGCCGATCAGCTCTGCGGTCTCGGCATGTGGCAGCCCACCGAGGTAGTGGTAGGCGAGCGCCAGCCGCTGCCGTTCGGGCAGCGCGCCGACGGCATCCCAGAGCCCCGTCGGCACCCCGTCCGGAGTGGTCGCCGACGCCGGCTCGGGCACCTCCGCGGTGGGCACTGCCCCGCGGGCGCGTCCGCGGATCACGTCCACGGCCTTTCGTTGCGCCACTCGAACCAGCCACGCCTCGACGTTGGTGTCCTCGGCCAGGTCCGGCCAGTGCCGCAGTGCCGCGAGGAACGTCTCGGAGTAGGCGTCCTCCGCATCGGGCCCCACGCCGAGCACGGCACGACACACCCGCAGCACGGTGGGACCGTACTGGTCGACGGCGCGCTCGAACGGGATCTGCATGGTCATCGGTCGGTGCCGCAGGTGTCAGAACAGCCGGCCGGACCGCACCTCGACGGGTTCCTCCAACTCGAGCAGTCGGCGTTTCCGGTGCAGTCCCCCCGCGAACCCGGTCAGCGAGCCGTCGGCGCCGACCACCCGGTGGCACGGGATGAATATCGACAGCGGGTTGTGCCCGACCGCCTGACCGACCCGCTGAGCCAGCGACCTGCCGCCGAGCTGCTCGGCGAGCTCCCCATAGGTGGTGGTGTCACCGTAGGGGATCTTCCGTAGCAACTCCCAGACCCGCTCGGAGAACTCGTCGCCGGCGGTCTGCAGCTCGATGTCGAACTGCCGCCGGCCGCCCGCCAGGTAATCGCGAAGCTGCATCGTTGCCTCCGCCAGCACATCGTCCTCGGCACCGACGACCTCCGTGCCGATCGAATCGGCCGCAGGCGGATACCAGTGCCCGGGGAAATAGCAACCGATCAGTCGGTCGCCCCGGGCGACCAGCATCATGTCGCCGAGGTCTGTCTCGGCCGTGGCGTGCCGCGTGTCAACCATGGTGGTGCTCCTTTGTGTCCGTACTCCGCCATGAAGACGGCCGGGGACTGCGAAGTGTGAGGCCGACATGGGAACTGCGCCGCCGGCACTTCGCCCTTTCACGCGGATATCGTCCACGACGTGCGACGGGCGAAAGCCACTTTTGAGTGGACACCACTACCCGGCGAATGTCAGTTCAGCGGCGTCAGGATTTCCACTCGGCGCTCCGTCAGCAGCGGCAGGATGCGCCCGACCACGATGTCCTGGAAGTGGGCAGAGTTGCGGTGTGCGTCCATGGCCGTGGCGTCGCGGTAATGCTCGATCAACACAACGGTGGCCGGTTCGTCCGCGACCTGAAACGTCTCGTAGCCCAGGCATCCCGGTTCGGCGCGTGACGGCGGGACGACGTCGGCCAGCAGGGTGCGCACTTCGTCGATGTGGTTCACGGTGGTCTGCCACCGGGCGACCACCACCACGACATCGGTGTCCGTCATCGCGCCTCCGTGGTCAGCGCCTCGGCCAGCGCTTGCCCGACCAGCGTCCCGGACTGTGGGTTCTGACCCGTGATCAGACGACCGTCGACAACAGACTTCGGCTGCCACGGGTCCGTCGACTCGAACAGTGCGCCCTCTGCGCGCAATGCCGTTTCGAGGTCGAACGGGACGTCGGCGCGCGCGTAACCGTCTTCTTCGGCAGTCGAGAACGATGTCAGCCGCCGGCCCTGCACCAACGGCACCCCGTCGGCGAGGGTGACACCGAGGAAGGCCGACGGCCCGTGGCACACCGCCGAGACGATTCGGCCGGCGTTCCACATGCGCAGCACGGCGGCCTGTACGTCGGGGTTCCCGGTGACGTCGACCATGGGCCCGAGTCCGCCGGGGAAGAAGATGGCGTCGTAGTCCAACACGTCGACCTCGGACAACTTCCGGCTGCGCGACAACCGCCGGTAGGCCATGCTCTCCAGGAACGCGGCCTGGCCCGGGTCGTCGGCGTCGAAGCCGTCCTCGGGGGGCTTGCCGCCCGTGACGGAGGCGAACTCGACGGCGACGCCGGCGCGGTCGAGCGCCTCGAAGGGGTGGGCGATCTCGGGGAAGAAGAACCCCGTCGGCCGCCCGTTCGGGCCGATCACCGCGGCGTTGGTGGACACGAACAATACGTAGGGAACAGTCACGGGCACCTCCTGCAGTTGTGCATCACCGTCTCGACCGTCATGACAACACGGCGCCGGCGACAGGGACGGCCATGCGGCGGCATCCGCTCGGAATGTGACATGCCGGTGCCCGAATGCGGCATGCTGGTCCGTGTTTCGCGGCAAGGAAAGGGCCAGGAAAGGATGTCGACGTTGCCCGGTTCGGTCGAGGATCTCATGCACGACAACCTGCTCGCGGTGTTCAACGAGCGGGACGACAGCAAGCGCCGGGCGGCGATAGCGCGGACCTACGCCACCGATGTGCGCTGGACCGACGCCGAGGGCGTCGTCACCGGTCGCGATGCCCTCGAGGCGAAATGCGCCGGGCTGCAATCCGGTATCGGGGATCTGCAGTTCGAACCTGTCGGGCCGGTGCATGTCCTGCCGGGCTTCGGCTATCTGGCCTGGCGGCTGGTCAGTCCCGCCGACGGCAGGAGCCCGCTGTCCGGTTTTGATGCCGCCGCGATCGGGGACGGGGTGATCACCGATCTGTGGACCGTCCTCGTTCCGCCCGAGTGAGTCAGTGCTGCCAACTCTTGTAGACGAACTCCAGGCTGTAGCCGTCCGGGTCGAAGACGTTGGCGGCGTAATACCGCGGGTCGTAGTACAGCCGTGCGCCGGGCGCACCGTTGTCGGTGGCGCCGGCTGACATCGCAGCGGTATAGGCCGCGTCCACCGCGGCTTCGCTGTCGGCGACAAAGCCGATATGGGCAGCGCGGCTGTCCGCATCGCCGTGCCGTAGCCAGAAGATCATGCGCCCGGTGTCGTCGTCGCCGAACCCCTTCAGGTCGGGGTGACCGGGCGGGCCGTCCCTGCCGTCATAGTCCAGGCGGGTGGTGATGCCCAGTGGCTCCAGCGCCGCCGTGTAGAAGGCGATGGAACGATCGGTGTCACTGACGGTGAGAAACACGTGGTCGAGCAATTCCAGGTCCTTTCCCAGCGAGGTGTTCACCAGATCTGAGCACTGGTTCTGGAGAGTTTCTTCCCACCGCGATAATCTCTGACTAAAGTCAGAGATATGACCGTGGAGATGGTGGCCGGTGTCCGCCGATTCAACCGCGTGGTCACCCAGCGGATCGGTGCACTGAACGACAGCTTCCTCGCCAGCGACCGTCCGCTGTCGCAGAACAGGGTGCTGTGGGAGATCGGCGCCGACGCGTGCGATGTGCGGTCCCTGAGGCGGCGCCTCGGACTCGACTCGGGCTACCTCAGCCGACTGTTGCGCGCCTTGGAGGCCGAGAAGCTGATCGCGGTCGCGTCGAGCCAACACGATGGACGCATCCGGATCGTGCGGCTCACCGCGGCAGGCCGGCGGGAAGTAGCCACCCTCGATCAACGATCGGACGATGCGGCGTCCGCGATACTGCAACCGCTCTCGGATCGGCAGCGCGGCACGCTGATCAAGGCCATGGCCGATGTGGAGCGTCTGCTCGTGGCGTCCATGGTGGACATCGGGGTCCGCGACCCGGCCGACGACGGCGCCCGCTTCTGCCTCGGGAGCTATTTCGCTGAACTGGGCGCCCGGTTCAGCGACGGCTTCGACCCGGCCGTCAACCCCCTGGACGACGCCGAGATGCGCCCGCCCGCCGGGCTGCTGCTCGTCGCCACTCTGCAGGGCGAGCCGGTGGGCTGCGGCGCGTTGACGTTCCTGCCGGGCTGCATCGGCCTCGTCAAGCGGATGTGGGTGTCGCAGAAGGTCCGCGGCTCAGGTCTGGGCCGTCGGCTGCTCGAAGAACTGGAGCAGCGGGCCCGCGCCGGCGGCATGGAGCGGCTGCAGCTGGACACCCAGAAAGACCTCGCCGAAGCCATTTCGCTGTACCGGTCGTCGGGCTACCTCGAGGTGCCTCGATTCAACGACAACCCCTATGCCGACCTGTGGTTCGAGAAGCCGCTGACCTGAGTCAACCCACCGCCGAACCCTGCCCAACCCGCGCCACGCCGACCCGCCCCGCCCCGCCGCCGAAACTGTAGTTCTGGCAACGCCCACTCGCGCGATGCGTACAACAACTAC
>CAMFLL010000439.1 GCA_945957405.1 uncultured Mycolicibacterium sp.
CCGAGACGCTCAACCTCATCCTGGTCGATTTCAAGGGCGGCGCGACCTTCCTGGACCTTGAATCGACCCGACATGTCGCCGCGGTCATCACCAACCTGTCCGACGAGGCCCACCTGGTCGAACGCATGCAGGATGCGCTGGCAGGGGAGATGCACCGGCGCCAACAACTCCTGCGCACCGCCGGGAACATCTCCGGTATCTCCGATTACCGCCGCGCCCGCGCCGCCGACGCCACGCTACCGCCGCTACCTGCGTTGTTCGTGATCGTCGACGAGTTCTCCGAACTGCTGACCTGCCATCCCGACTTCATCGACACCTTCGTCGCGATCGGTCGGCTCGGTCGGTCCCTCGGGATGCATCTACTGCTGGCCAGTCAACGGCTCGACGAAGGACGACTGCGCGGCCTCGACTCGCACCTGTCCTACCGGATCTGTCTGAAGACGTTGTCGGCCACCGAGTCACGCGCCGTGCTCGGCGTACCCGATGCGTACGAGTTGCCCACCGCCCCAGGTGCGGCGTTCCTGAAGTCCGGGCCGGAGGCGCCGGTTCGATTCCAGAGCGCATTCGTATCCGGCCCCGTCGGGCGGCCTGCCGGGGCGCTGACGCACTCCGAACTGTTCACCGTGACACCACTCGACGTGGCCGCAACACTGCCGCCGGAGGTCGGTCGCGCGGACACCGTGATCGACGTCATCTTGGACGGTGTTGCGGGACAGGGCCCTCCGGCGCACCCGGTGTGGCTTGCGCCCCTGGATCGTTCGCCCACGCTGGGTGCGGTCCTGGCCGACGTCCCCTCTGCGCAGCTCGTGGTGCCGATCGGGCTGGCGGACCGGGTGTTCGAGCAGCGCCGCGAACCGGTGGTGGTCGACCTGACGGGCGCCGCGGGCAATGTCGCGGTGGTCGGCGCACCGCAGTCCGGTAAGACCACCACGTTGCGCACTCTGATCCTCGCGCTGGCCGCCGGTCACCACCCCCGCGATGTCGCGATGTACTGCCTGGACTTCGGCGGGGGACTGTCATCGATACGGGACCTGCCACATGTCGGCGCGGTCGCGGGTCGGCGTGACGCGGACCTGGTGGTGCGCATCGTCCACGAGATCACGGCCCTGGCCCGACGGCGCGAGACCCAGTTCGCCGGACGCGCCGTGGACTCCATTGCCGACTATCGCCGCCGCCGCAGCGCGGGCGATTTCGCCGACGATCCCTACGGTGACGTCTTCCTGGTGATCGACGGTTGGTCGACGCTGCGCCATGATTTCGACGGTCTCGAATCCTCGATCACATCGCTTGCCGTGGAGGGGCTTTCGCTCGGTATCCACATCGTGCTGTCCGCATCGCGGTGGGCTGATCTGCGGCCGGCCCTGAAGGACCAGATCGGTACGCGGATCGAACTGCGGCTCGGTGATCCGGTGGACTCCGAGATCGACCGCAAACGCGCCCGCAACGTCCCGGCGACGCCCGGCCGTGGTCTGACGGCCGACGGATCACCCTTGACGGTGGCGCTGCCCAGGCTCGACGGCGGTGAGTCGTCCACCGAGGAGCTCACCGCTCGGTTCGGCGGCACCAGGGCGCCCACGATTGCGGCGCTACCTGTCCTCGTCGGATACGTCGACGCCGCAGCTGGGCTCGCACCGGCGGCCAACCAGCTGCTGCTCGGTCTCGATGAGCGCCGATTACATGCCGTCACAGTGGATTTCGGACGTCAGGCCCATCTGCTGATCCTCGGCGACAGTGGATGCGGAAAGACGTCGACGCTGCGCACGCTGTGCAAAGGCCTGGCCGTGCCGGAGCGGGACCGGACCACACAGGTTGTGGTGATCGATCCGCGTCGATCGTTGGCCGACATCGAAGCAGCCGGGTTCGTCACGGCGTATGCGAGCACCGCCGCGGCCATCGCCGCCGTGATCGAGCAACTGGCCGACGAACTCGGTGGCCGAGTAGCCCGGCGCAGTGACACACCTGACGCCGAACCTGGCGTGTACCTGCTGGTCGACGATTTCGAACTGCTCGGCAGCGGCGCCGCGAATCCGATGGCAGCCCTGCTCGAGGCGCTGCCCTACGCCCGTGACATCGGACTGCACATCGTGCTTGCCCGGCGCAGCGCCGGGGCGGCACGGGCACTCTATGAACCGGTGCTGTCCGCACTGCGGGAACTCGATCCGATGACAATGATGATGAGTTCCGCCCTCGATGAGGGACTGCTGCTCGGGACAGCGCGCCCGCGACCGCTGCCGCCCGGTCGCGCCACGCTGACCACACGGGCCGGCGGGGAGCGGCTGGTCCAGGTGGCGTGGTGCGCGCAGCCGTGACCAGTGACGCAACACTGTGCGAGATCGGCCCGGTCGAGGTGCAGACCCGATGCGCCACCACCGGAACGGTGATCGCGACCGCTGACCCCGAATTGGCCGGACCCGCACTGGCCTTCGACGAACCGGTCGCCGTGGTGCGTGGGCAGCCGGTCCGGGTGGGCGAACTTTGGGAACGGATCCTGCAGCCCCTGCTCGCGGACACCACCACCTGCACGCTGGTGTACCCGTCGTGGTGGCCGCCCCGCCGAGTGGGGGTCGTGGCGACCGCGGCCGCAACGTCATGTGGACAGGTTGATGTCACGACGCGGGCACGCTCATGGGTGACACGCTCCGGTCGGCGGCCGCTGCTCGAGATCGCGCCAGAGCTGGTGCTCCTGGCGGACGAGGAAGGAACGGTGGTCGGTGTCCGGCAGCGCGACGGATCACCGGTCGTCGTTGCTGAGTCGGTGGTGGAACTCGTGCTTGCGCAACAGGAGTCGCCAGAAATCGGCCTGGATGTGCCGAGCGGTGTGCCGGGAGGTGATGTCCTCGCCGAGCTCATCACCGGTCGGTTGCGGCGTTCCGCCCGCACGGCACACCGGGTCGGATCCGACTGGGCAGCCGTGCAATCGACGCTGGCGCTGCCAGTTCCGGTGCGAGGCCGCCGGTGGAACCTGCTCGCCGCGGCGGTGGTGCCCGCCGGTGTCGTGCTCGGCGCGCTGGCCTGGCCCACCACCGGGCCAGTGCCCGCCACGGCCTCGACAAGTCTCGTCGAAGGGAGAGTCAGCACCGAGGTGCCCGCCGACTGGTCGGTCCGGCGCGTGACCGGCGGACCCGGTTCAGCGCGCGTCGAGATCGTCGCGCCCGACGACCCGCAGACACTGCTGCATCTGACGCAGGCCAGGGTGGCCAGCAGCGATCTCGCGGCCACCGCGAAGGCCCTGATCGCGGCCATGGCAGACCAGCCACCGGGGGTGTTCGTGGACTTCAATCCCGCTGACGTCCGTGCCGGGCGGCCGGCGGTGACCTACCGCGAGATCCGGTCCGGGCGGGATATCACCTGGACGGTCGTCGTCGACCGCGACGTCCGGATCGCGATCGGCTGCCAAGCGTCACGCGACGAGACCATCGACGTGGTCTGCGAACACGCCGTACGCACCGCCCGACGGATCGGGTGACGAGATGCGGGAACCAAATCGACTCGGCCACAGTCGAATAAACGACGACATACGCACCAGTGGAGGGGTACTAATGACCACACCCGAGACGCGAGACAACCTCAGCACCGACTTCACGCTGATGGCCAACGCCGCCGCGGCCACGGAGACGCGCGGCGACGAAGTGCGGACCCTGTTGCGCGGCTTCATCGGACAGATGACAGCGGTACCGCCGACGGTGTGGAGCGGCGCCGCCGCATCGGCATTCAGGGACATCGTCGAGCGGTGGAATGCGGAATCCGTCCGACTCTGCGCGGCGCTGGACGCGATCGCCGAGACCATCCGCGCCAATGAGGCTGCACTGCGCCAGGCCGCCGACATGCACGCCCAACAGCTCGGTTCCGTGGCCGCCGGCCTCGACGGTGGCAGGTGATGACCATGGAACCCGTGATGTCGTATTCGTTTGGTGAACTCGACGCCACCGTCAGAGCCGAGATCCATGCCACCGCGGCCAAGCTCAACGCCCTGCTTGATGACCTCAAAGGCCAGATCGCCCCGTTGCAGCAGATCTGGACTCGGGAGGCCGCCGTCGCCTACCGCGTCGAACAGGCCAGATGGAGTCAGTCCGCCGCCGCGCTCAACGATCTGCTGAACCGGTTGGGTAATGCCGTGCGCGACGGCGCCTACGACGTCGCCGACGCGGACCACCGGGCAGCCAGTTTCTGGCATCGATGAAGCCTCTGTGCGGCCCCGTGAGGAATGGAGAGCCTCCGGGGCCGCACAGGCATGTGTATCTGGGGTGATCAACGGCGTATCGTGGCCCACACGCCGTGGCCTGGACCTGGCCGCAAGCAGGAAGCGTGATCGAGTGGCGCCGCAGCAGACCTCAGACGAGCGGGGCAGTGCCCGCGCGCTTCGTGCCGCCCACGAGTTGTTCGTCGCAGGTGAGGTCGATGCCGCGGGCCTCGAATCCAACGCCGTCCGCAAGGTTGTCGCGCAGAGTTGGAAGCGCAGCCTGGCCAGGGGAGTCGATCCCGACCTCGGGGGTGCGCGACCTTCACCGACCATCCGCAATCTGGAGAACCTCAGAGCGACGCACCCGCTGGCGCCGGCCCTGCCTGTGATCCGTCGACTCCTGGTCAACGATGCCGCCGACTCCGGTGTGGTGGTCGCGGTGACGGGTGCCGACGGGACGTTGCTGTGGGTGGAAGGCGATCCGGCTGCCCGCCGCAAAGCCGAACACATGAATTTCGTGCCCGGCGCCGACTGGAGCGAGCGCAGCGCGGGCACCAACGCGCCAGGTACCGCGCTGGCCGTCGACGCCGAACTGCAGATCCACGGTTCCGAACACTTCTCGCGCATCGTGCAACCCTGGAGTTGCACGGCCGCACCGGTACACGATCCGGACAGTGGTGCCCTGTTGGGGGCGATCGACTTGACCGGTGGCCCCGAGGTCGCGACGACGCAGACGCTCGCGCTGGTACGTGCCACCGCGGTCGCCGTCGAGAACCACCTGGCCCTGCTGCGGCTCACGGGCGCCGTCCCGCAGCCGGCGGTTCCGCGCCCACACCTGGTGGTCCTGGGCAGTGACCGGCCGCGCTGGGTCACCACCGACGACTTCGGGCACCTGCGGGCGGCGCACCTCACGGGTCGTCATGCCGACATCCTGGTGCTGCTGAGCCGGCACCGCGAAGGATTGTCCGCCGACCATCTGGCGGTGCTGCTCGACGATAAGGACCTCGACGTCGTCACCATCCGCGCCGAGATGTCACGGCTGCGCAAGGTCATCGGATCCGAGTACGTGGCCTCTCGTCCGTACCGGCTGCTGGCGCCCATCACCACTGATGTCGGTGAGGTGTTCGACGCGCTGGACATCGGCGATGTGGACGCTGCGTTGGCGCGGTATCAGGGCCCGCTGCTGCCGCAATCGGTGTCGCCGGCGATCGCGCGCCTGCGCACGCAGCTGTCGGCCACGTTGCGGGCCGCGGTGCTGGCCCAGTCCGCGGAGCGGCCCGGGTTGCTGCGCCGCTGGTTGGAGCTGCCGGAGGGCCGTGACGACCGCGACGGCTGGGA
>CAMFLL010000440.1 GCA_945957405.1 uncultured Mycolicibacterium sp.
GCAGCGGTGTCGGCCGGCATGTCCGGCTGCGCGATCTCACCGGCTCGGTGGTGGGCGGTCCGGTGATCGTGTCGGTGGACGGCGACACCGATTTCGAGGATGCCGCGCGGGCCGTTTCGACGGCGGCGCAACGGGGTTGGGACATCGCTGGCGTGATCGCGGCCCAGGACGACGCCGTGCTGATCCGCAACCGGATCACCATCGACGTGCCAGTGGTCGATGAGGTCGATCTCGAGGGGCTGCCCGATGGTGCCGTAGTCGCCGTCGAGGTCGTGGAGCAGGGCCGGGCCTACCGGGCGCTGGCCGACCCGATCGCGTTGTCGGCGGCGCTGAACATCGAGCACGATCAGCTCCATCTGGTGGCGGAGTTCACCCGCGAACTGTCCGACGCCCCGGCGATCGCGGTGACACCGCGCACCGAACCGCCGCCGGCGCCCAGCGTCGACGACGACTACGTCGACTGCACGGCGGATGGGGTGGTGCAGCGCTACACGCCCGCGCAGGCGCAAGCCGTGCTGCGCAGTGCGCCGCCGGGTGCGGTGAGCGGGGTCCGCCTGAGCGCCGTTCCGGGCGCCGAGCACGGTGTGGCCGTCAAAGATGCCTTCTTCACCGATCTTTCGACCATCGACAACGGGGTGTGGCTGCGCCGCGGCGTGGCCGACGCGCGCGGGACCGTTGTTGCGCTGCTGGCCGCCGACGAGGTGTCCGATGCCGCTGCCTCGATGAGCGAACTGACGGGACGGCCTGCGCGCACCATCGCGTCGGAACCCGATGCGGCGGCCCGTGGAGCGGCCACCACCCCTGGCTTGCCGCCCGAGATCATCGTCTGCGATATCGGTGGCGGCACCATCGATCTCATCGGCGCCGGGCGATCGGTGAGCGCGGCGGGCGCCGGCGAGACCATCACCGTCGCCGTCGCGCGCGCGCTGTCGATCCCGCGCGCGCTGGCCGAGCGGGTCAAGCGCACTCCGGCGCTGCGGGTCGAGGGCCCGCACGTCGCCCACGAGGAGGACGGGCGCCGGGTCTTCCTCGACTCCCCCGCCCCCGCCGAGGCCATCGGGCGGCTGTGCACACGGGGGAGTGCCGGGCTGGTGCCGTTCTCGAGGAAACTCGCGGCCGAAGAATGGCGCAGCCTTCGGCTGGCTATCAAGCAGGAGACCGTCGCGGCTAATATCGCGCGCTGCCTCAACGCTTTTGAGCACCTGCCGGTCGCGTTGATCCTGGCCGGCGGCGGCGCACTCGACGACGAGTTGATGCGGACCGTCGGCGAGTCACTGCGTGGTTCGATGGTGGTGGGTCGCGCCAACGTCGCCGGCGTCCACGGGCCGCGGTACGCGGTGGCCTCCGGTCTGGTGCACCTCTATGCGGAGGCGGGCGTCACACCCTGATGACGAACTCGGCGCCGGCAGGCTGCCCTGGGCGCGCCACCCCGTAGCCGCCCTGCGTCAGCGCATCGGTGGGAGCGGCCATCGGCTCGAAGCAGATCAGGTCCTCACCGGTCGGCGCGAAGATCTGGGCGGCCGGGTAGCCCTCGACGAACTCGACTTCGATGCGGCGCCCCGCTCCGGACACCGCGAATACGGCACCGTCGGCCACCTGGTCGTAGCCGTCGTCGAAAACTGTGTCGCCCAACGGTTTCGTCTCGGCAGGCTGTGCCTCGGTGGTGCCGGTGGGCAGCCCGCGCTCGTCGACGGCGCGATGGCGCATCGCCGGTGTCTCGATGATCCATTGCGCCCGGGGCACCCCGGGCAGCTGCAGGTAGGGATGCCAGCCGTAGCACAGCGGCACCGGATCGGCGCCGGTGGCGATCACCACGGTACGGATCGTCAGGGCCCGGCCGCGCAGCGAGATCGCGACCTCCAGCGTGTGCGGGAACGGGAAGCTGGCGAGCAATTCAGGGTGGCGGGTGAAGTCGAATTCGGCGAGCAGTTCGTCCGCCGACTCGGTGACCACCCGCCAGTCCGGGTGCGCGGCCAGCAGGCCGTGTATCGGTAATCCGTTGCCATCGGTGCGGACGCCCGCGCCGTCCGGCGCGATGTCGACCACTTCATCCGCTACACGGAAAGTGTTGGTGCTCAACCGGTTCGCCCACGGATACAGTAGCGGGATACCCATTGTCTTGCCGCTCGTGAGGTAGGCGTCCAGGCCGCGGCGCTGGCCGAGGAGTTCGGTGCCGTCGTCGGTCAGCGAGATGCCGATCATCCCGCCGTCGACCACGAAACGTGCCGTGATCGGTGCGGCCGCGTCGCGCAGCGTCACTGTACGCATGTCCACCCTTCTTCGTCAGTACACGGGGTCGTGCTGAATCCGTTCCGGTGGTGCGCCTTTGGCGATCAGCGCCGCCCGGGTCAGTTGGATCATCTTGGGGCCACCGGAGAGCAGGATCTGACGATCCCCCCAGCCGCCGTACCGTGTCACGATCTCCGGCAGCAGGCCGGACTGCCGGACGTGCAGGCCGCGCGGTGGTTGGACGTCGGGGTAGTTCGCCCCCCACGGCGGGTTGGTCGAGTATTCCGTCACCGGGGTGACCGACAGCCACGGGTTGTTGGCCGCGACCTCCCACAGCGTGCGCAGGTCATAGAGTTCGCAGGGGTAGCGGGCGCCGAAGAACAGGTGCACGCGGGGGTTCACCCCCGACCTTGCCATGTCCATGATGATGGCTCGCAGCGGCGCCAGGCCCGTGCTACCGGCCACCATGAGGACGTCGCCGGCGTCGGGGTCCACCTCGAGAGCGCCGTGCGGACTCGACAGCCGCCACCGGTCACCGACCTGGGTCTCGCCGACCATGGCCGTGCTCACCATGCCGCCCGACACCGACCGGATGTGGAACTCGATACCGCCGTCGTCCTGGGCGGGGATCGCCGGCGAGAGATAACGCCAGCGCCGCGGGCACTGTGGGATCTCGACGTTGACGAACTGGCCCGGCAGGTACGGCAGCGGCTGGTCCAACTGGAGGCGCACCACGGCGAGGTCGCGGGAGACGCGGTGGTGCTCGATCACCGTGCCGTTCCACCAGGCGGGACCTTCCTCGGCCTGCGCCGCCCCGCTCATCACACCCGCGATGAAGTTGATGGCCTGCACCGCAGCGTCGTCGACCTCGTCGGTCCATTCGTCCTCGAGGTCGCTGCTCAGCGTGGCGTAGAGCGCGTGCGCCATGGACTCGTAGTGCTCGTGGGTGACGCCGTACTTGCGGTGGTCGCGGCCGAGCTGCGCCAGGAAGGCGACGGGCTCCTCGGCACGCTGATCGATGAACTCGCCGAGCACCCAGTCGAGGACCTGGGCGAACACCGTGCGCTGCGCGGCCATGTCCGGCGGGAACATGTCGCGCACCCCGACATCGATGGCGAACCAGCAGGTGTAGAACCGGCCGATCAGATCGTCGGCATCGGGCCGGGTGACGGCAGCGCGCAGTACCTTCAGCGCGTCGCTGTCTTCGAGGCCCACAGCGCAGATCTTAAGGCGTGCTCAGATGCCGTGAATTCCCTTGTAGAGCACGAGCAGGCCGATGACGACCAGGATCACCGCCACCAGGGCCCCGTTGTGCTTTTCCATCCAGTCCTTGAGACGCGCCAGTGCGGGATCCAGCCGCTCACCCGAAACCAGGTAGGCCAGGATGGGCAGGGCCACCGTCGAGGCCGACACCAGCACAAACGCCAGCTCGCCGGTCCATACCCCGGCCGGCCGCAGGCCCGCCGAGCCGAGCGCCAAACCTGCTGCGGCGCAGATGAAAAGCACCTTGGGATTCGCCACAGTCAGGATTGCGCCGACCGCGAACGCCTTGACGGGACCGGCTTCGGTGATGTGCTGGGTGCCGGGCATCTGGTGGGGCTTGGTGTGCCGCGTGACCCAACGGTAGATGCCGAACACGATCAGCGCCGCGCCGATCACGACGCGCGCCCACGACGCCCAGCTGGGCGGTTTGTCGTGCATGCCGCCGAGCAGGCTGGAGACTTCGACGAACACCGTGGTCAGGACGACCAGGCCGACCAGCCAGCCCAAGAGGAAGCCCAGCCCGGCCGGCCGCGGCCGCGGTGAATGCAGCACCAACACGGCCGGGATGATCGACAGCGGCGACAACGCGATCACCAGTGCCAAGGGGATGAGTTCGGTGACCACCGAGCTCCAGCTGGAATTCACGCACAGAACCTAGCGAATCGCGGGGGTCGGTGCCGGGTTTCCCGCGGCGGTCGCGATCCGTGGCGGCCTGATTAGGCTCCGCGGCATGGGTTCGTATCAGTACGCGACGGCCGTGACCTTCTTTCATCCGGTGTCGGACGGCGCGGGTTTCGAGGCCTGGGTCGCTGATCTGGTCGCCTCGGCGCGTGCCGCCCGCGGCATCGTGGCCGCCACCGCGAGTGGCCACGAGTCCGCCATCTTCGACCGCGGTGTCGCCGTCACCTTCCGTACCGAGAACGACCTACACGCCTGGCTGGACAGCGCGGACCGCGACGCGGTGCTCGACGACGGCCAGTCCAGGGGGTTCTGGCGCAGTTCCGCCGACCTGCTGTTGCTCGACGGCGAGTCGACGCCACCGGGGACGATCGCGTTCCGGCATCGCGTCGCCCCGGGGCGGTTGTCCGATTTCCGATCGGTGCAGACCCTGATGGTGCAGTCGGCTGGGCGGTTTCCCGGGTTCGTCGGCACGGCACTGTTCCTGTCGGAGTCCGACCAGGGCTGCGTTTCGGTGGTGCGGTTCCGCACGGCAGAGCAACTGTCGCGGTGGTTGTCCTCTGATGAGCGCGCCGCCGAGCTCGGGCCGCTGCGTTCGATCCTGAGCGAGGAGTTCGCGTCGATGCCCTCCACCACACCGTTCGCGACGACGGTACGGACCGAGCACGGCAAGACGTTGATGACGCCGAACTGGAAGTCGGCGATGCTGGTGCTGCTCGTGCTCTATCCCGCGGTGATGGTGCTGTCCCGGTTCCTCGGGCCCATCCTCGACGGGCTGCGCGTGCAGCCCTGGCTCGCGATGTGGCTCAGTCAGGTGGTCAGCGTCGCGCTGCTGCAGTGGTATCTGATGCCGTGGATCTCCCGGCCCTTTCGCAGGTGGCTCGACCCGGTCGACGGTGCGGGTGTGCGGATCAGCATCGTCGGGGCCGCCGTCGTGTTGGCCGGTTACGGTGTCACGCTTGCGGTGTTCGCCGTCGTGAAATCGTTGCAGTACTGGGATTTCGGCGGCTGAGTCCGTAGCCCCGGCTACTCCTCAGCGCGCGTCGTTGCCGCGGCGCAGTGCTCGATCGCGCCGCGCCTCAGCGCGCTCGTACCTCGCGCGCATCGTTGCCGCGGCGCAGTGCTCGATCGCGCCGCGCCTCAGCGCGCTCGTCCCTCGCGCGCATCGTTGCCGCGGCGCAGTGCTCGATCGCGCCGCGCCTCAGCGCGCTCGTTCCTCGCGCGCATCTCCGCTATTGGCCCGACTCCTCAGCCCGGCTCGTTCCTCGCCGCGCATCGTCGTGCGGGCGGCGGCGCAGTGCTCGATCGCGCCGCGCCTCAGCGCGCTCGTACCTCGCGCGCATC
>CAMFLL010000441.1 GCA_945957405.1 uncultured Mycolicibacterium sp.
AGGCGAACAGGGCGAACCACCGCTGATCGGGGATCCGGCGGCGGCGCGTGAGCCAAAGCGCCGTGAGGGCGAACAGACCTGGCACGGCAAGCAGGCCGATCATGGCGCGGAACGACCAGTACGTCACGAACAAATTGGGCCGGTAGTCACCGGGGCCGAATTTCTCCTCGGCCTGCTTCTGCAGGTCGACGACACCTTGCAGCGTCACACCGCTGAATTTGCCCTCGGCCAGGAACGGCAGGACGTACGGCACTTCGATCACGTGGGTCACGCTGTCGCAGTTGTTGTGCGTGCCGATCGTCAGGATGGAGAAATACGGATCTGTTTCGGTGTGGCACAACGATTCCGCGGACGCCATCTTCATCGGCTGCTGCTGGAACATGAGCTTGCCCTGCATGTCACCGGTGAAGAACAGGCCGAGCGCGGCCACCAGGGTGACCCAGCAGCCCAGGATGGTGGCGGGTCGGAACATCACTGCCGGGCGGTCGGCCTCCTGGGCGGCGGCTCGGCTGCTGCGTACCATCCACCAGGCGCACACCGCGGCCACAAACGTGCCCGCGGTCAGGAACGCTCCCGCGACGGCGTGGGCGAAGGCCCAGATCGCGGTGTTGTTGGTGAAGAGTTCGACGATGCTGTGCAGTTCGGCGCGACCGGTCTGCGGGTTGTAGCTCGCTCCGACGGGGTGCTGCATGAACGAGTTTGCGCTGATGATGAAGAACGCCGACATGTTGACCGCGATCGCCACCACCCAGATGCACGCGAGGTGCACCGCGCGCGGCAGTCGGGTCCAGCCGAAGATCCACAACCCGATGAAGGTGGACTCGAAGAAGAAAGCAACCAGGCCTTCCATCGCCAGGGGGGCGCCGAAGATGTCGCCGACGAATCGCGAGTACTCGCTCCAGTTCATCCCGAACTGGAATTCCTGCACGATGCCGGTGGCGACCCCGATCGCGAAGTTGATCAGGAAGAGTTTCCCGAAGAACCGTGTCAGGCGGTACCACTCGGCCTTGCCGGTGACGAACCACATCGTCTGCATGACCGCGATCAGCGGCGCCAGGCCGATGGTCAGCGGGACGAAGATGAAGTGGTAGACGGTGGTTATGCCGAACTGCCACCGTGATACGTCGAGCGCATCCATGTGCATCATCTCCCGAGCTGCGGGCGGAGCTATCTACGACGAAGTGTAGTAGTTGGTGCCCCGCAACACTAGGGTGATGCGCAACGCATCCGCCCAGTGGTTACGGGTTCAGGGACTTGCCGGCGCTGCGGATCGCGAATCCGGCGACGATCTCGAACACGCCGATGACCACCAGCCAGATACCGACCACCATGGCCAGCACGGCGAGCGATTCGAACGGCGTCACCATCATCACGATGCCCGCGATCACACTGATGATGCCGAAGAAGATCTCCCAACCGCGACCCGGCAGGGTTTTGTCGCTGACGGCCGAGACCGTGGTGGCGACGCCGCGGAAGATGAATCCGATGCCGATCCAGATGGCCAGCAGCAGAATCGAATCCTCCAGGCTGAGGAAACACAGCACGGCCAGGGCAACCGAGGCCAGGCCGCTGATGAACAACAGCACCCGTTGGGCGCCCGAGACCCGCAGGCTGAACGCGAACACCACCTGCATGACGCCACTGACCAGCAGGTAGGCGCCGAAGAAGATGGCCGCGACCAGAAGGGTCTTGCCCGGCCACGCCAGCACCGCCGCGCCCAGCAGTACCGCGATGACGCCCGATATCAGCGTCGATTTCCATAGATGTGGCAACAGGCTTGGGGCACCGGCGGATTGCGCGCTCATCTGCATGTGCGCAGTGTGACATATCGGCCTGTCCACCAGCGGTATTTGCATCGCGGGTCAAGATCGGCAGCCAGAACGCGCAATGTCCTGTGTGCCGCCGGTGTGATCGTTAATGTCTCGTTACCGGCAGTGCGCCCCGCGCCCGCTGTCGATAACGTCCTCTGCTTGGAACTGGACAGAAAGAGATAACCGTGGAAGCTCGAGATCAAGACCGTCGGGGGAGCACACGCTGGTGGCGCGGCGCAGCGATATTCGCTGTGTCGGGCGTGCTGGCCCTATCGGGGTGTTCGGCAGGATCGGAGTCGAGTAGCGAATCGACGTCCACCAGCGCAGCGCAGGCCACCAAGGTCGACGACATCGCCAACACCGTGCCCGAGGACATCAAGGCCTCCGGCAAGCTGGTCATCGGCGTCAACATCCCCTACACGCCCAACGAGTTCAAGGACGAGAGCGGCAAGATCGTCGGTTTCGACGTCGACCTGATGAACGCGATCGCCGGCACCCTCGGCCTGACCCCCGAGTACCGGGAATCGGACTTCGCCAAGATCATTCCGTCGATCCAGGGCGGTACGTACAACGTCGGCATGTCGTCGTTCACCGACACCAAAGAGCGTGAGCAGACGGTCGATTTCGTGACCTACTTCTCCGCCGGGTCGCTGTGGGCGCAGCGCGCCGGATCGGGAATCGATCCCGAGAACGCCTGCGGCAAGAAGGTTGCGGTACAGGCGACCACGACGCAGGAAACCGACGAGCTGCCCGCCCGGAACAAGAAGTGCACCGACGCCGGGCAACCCGCGATCCAGATCATCCCCTTCGACGGGCAGGACGCCGCGACCAACGCGGTCATCCTCGGCCAGGCCGATGCCATGTCGGCTGACTCGCCGGTGACGCTGTATGCCATCAAGCAGAGCAACGGCAAACTCGAGCAGGCCGGCGATGTGTTCGACTCGGCGCCCTACGGTTGGCCGGTCAAGAAGGGTTCGGCACTGGCCGCGTCCCTGCAGAAGGCACTCGAACACCTCATCGAGTCGGGCGATTACAAGACCATCGCCACGAACTGGGGTGTCGAGAAAGGCATGATCGACAAGCCGGTCATCAACGGCGCCGTCAGCTGAGCCCGGATCGGAACATGAGTACAGACGAATCGTCGTCGCCTGCTGCCATCGACGCAGTTCCGTTACGGCATCCCTGGCGGTGGGTGACGGCGGTCGTCATCCTCATCCTGGCCGGCCTGTTCCTGTACGGGGCGGCCACCAATCCGGCCTACCGGTGGACCACGTACTTCGAGTACCTGTTCAACCCACGCATACTCCAGGTGGGCCTGCTCAACACGCTGCAGCTGACGGTGTACTCGATGGTGCTGGCGATCGCGCTGGGCGTGATCCTGGCGGTCATGCGGCTCTCGCCCAACCCCGTGCTGCGGTCGGTGTCGTGGGTGTATCTGTGGATCTTCCGCGGCACCCCGGTGTACGTGCAGTTGGTGTTCTGGGGCCTGATCCCGACCATCTACCAGAACATCCAGCTCGGCGTGCCGTTCGGACCGTCGTTCTTCCACCTGAACCTGCAGGCGCTGTCCATACCGTTCCTGCTGGCGATCCTCGGCCTGGCCCTCAACGAGGCGGCCTACATGGCCGAGATCATCCGTGCCGGCATCAATTCCGTGCCCGAAGGTCAACTGGAGGCGTCGACGGCGCTGGGCATGTCCTGGGGGCTGGCAATGCGCCGCACGGTGCTACCGCAGGCCATGCGCGTGATCATCCCGCCGACCGGCAACGAGGTCATCAGCATGCTGAAGACCACGTCGCTGGTGACCGCGGTGCCGTTCACCCTCGACCTGTACGGCATCGCGTCCCGGGAGATCGCCGCGCGCATCTTCGAGCCCGTCCCGCTGCTGCTGGTCGCCGCGACCTGGTACCTGGTGGTCACCAGCATCCTGATGGTGGGCCAGTACTACCTCGAGCGGTACTACTCCCGCGGAGCGTCGCGCAAGCTCACGTCCAAGCAACTCGAAGCCCTCGCCAAGGCGCAGGTGGGAGGAGAGGCGCACCCATGACCGACACTCCGATGGTCAAAGCCGAATCGGTCTGCAAGGACTTCGGCGCGCTCAAGGTGCTCAAAGGCATCACCCTCGAGGTCGACAAGGGCCAGGTGCTGGTGTTGGTGGGGCCGTCCGGCTCGGGCAAGTCGACGTTCCTGCGCTGCATCAACCACCTCGAGAACGTCAGCGCAGGACGCCTGTACGTGGACGGCGAGCTGGTGGGCTACCACGAACGCGGCGGCAAGCTGCACGAGATGAAGCCCAAGGAGGTGTCCAAACAGCGCCGCGAGGTCGGCATGGTGTTCCAGCATTTCAACCTGTTCCCGCACCGCACCGCACTGGAGAACATCATCGAAGCGCCCATCCACGTCAAGGGCGCCAAGAAGAAGGAGTCGCTCGACCGGGCCAAGGATCTGCTCAACCAGGTGGGTCTGGCCGAGAAGGCCGCGGCGTATCCGGCGCAGCTGTCCGGCGGCCAGCAGCAACGCGTGGCCATTGCCCGTGCACTGGCCATGAGCCCCAAGCTGATGCTGTTCGACGAACCCACCTCGGCGCTGGACCCCGAACTGGTCGGTGAGGTGCTCGGAGTCATGAAAAAGCTTGCGGGCGAAGGTATGACGATGGTCGTCGTGACCCACGAAATGGGGTTCGCGCGCGAAGTCGCCGATCAGTTGGTCTTCATGGACGGTGGCGTCGTGGTCGAACGCGGAGCCCCGCGTGAGGTCCTCAGCAACCCCCAGCACGATCGCACCAAGGCGTTCCTTTCCAAGGTGATGTAAATTCAACCGACTCCGACGTGGGGTTTGGCCGCTGCCGGGGAGTGGACGTGGAGACGGAGCCCATAGAACGGTTTGGGCAGTACGAGTTACTCGAACTGCTCGGTCGTGGCGGTATGGGTGAGGTCTACCGGGCTCGCGACACCAAGACCGACCGCATCGTGGCACTGAAACTGCTGCCGCCGCACATGGCTGCCGACGAGGTGTTCCAGCGTCGGTTCCGGCGTGAATCGCAGGCGGCGGCCGGTGTCAACGACCCGCACGTCGTCCCCATCCACGGTTACGGCGAGATCGACGGCCGGCTGTACCTGGACATGCGGCTCATCGAGGGCCTCAACCTCGGCACCATCCTGTCGGACCGGGACCGTCCGCTCGGCCCGGAACTGGCCGCGATCGTCGTCGAACAGGTGGGCTCGGCGCTGGACTCGGCGCACGCCGCGGGTCTGGTGCACCGCGACGTCAAACCGTCCAACATCCTCATCTCCGACCGGGAGTTCGTCTATCTGATCGACTTCGGTCTGGCCCGGACGGCCAGCGAGCCGGGGCTGACCACTGCGGGCAACACGCTCGGCACCCTGGCCTACATGGCGCCGGAACGGTTCAGCGGCGGGCAGAGCGATCCCCGTTCCGATATCTACGCGCTGGCATGTGTGCTCTATGAGTGCCTGACCGGGAGCCGGCCCTACCCGAGCGACAGCCTGGAACAGCAGATCGCCGGGCACATGGTGTCGCCGCCGCCACGGCCCTCGGACATCGATCCCAAGCTCGGTGCATTCGATCACGTGATCGCCAAGGGAATGGCGAAGGATCCCAAGCGGCGGTACCAGACCTGTCTCTTATACACATCTGACGCTGCCGACGAAGAGGATAGTGGTG
>CAMFLL010000442.1 GCA_945957405.1 uncultured Mycolicibacterium sp.
AGAGCACACGCCACTGCGACTCCTTACGTCGCAGGGGCCATCAGCTGGGTGGCGGTTCGGAAACTGTGTTCCTGGCGGGCTCCATCACCGATATCAAGTTAATCAACCATTGATCAGTTCGGTCAAGACAAACACAAATGTCCAGTCCTGGGATTGCATCAGTGGTAACCCACAACGCCGGGTGCCGGACGGACCAGCCGTGATGCGCCCGTGTGGCTGTCCTCAGCGGCTCTCGTCTTTCACGTGTTCGGCGATGTCGGTGACGGATTCGCTGCCCATTCGGGTGCCCATGCCCAGCAGATGAATCCACCAAGGGCAAGCACGACAACGCAGGCAATGGGTGCGACATTGACGCCGAATGTGGAAGCCACGATCGGGAGCAGGAAGGTGCTCATGGCGCCGACGCGGCTGGCTGCGGTGGCGATCCCGACCCCGGAGGCCCGCAAGTCGGTGGGGAAAAGCTCAGACGGGTAGGCGAATTCGAATTTGACTGCTGCCCCCAAGACCAGAATGCGGCGAACAGGATGACGGCCACGATCGGGTTGGTGCCGGCGAAGGCGACCAGGGCAGCCAGGAACGCCGCACCGAGGGCGAACGAGGCGATGAGGAAGGTGCGTCGGGAGATGCGGTCGATGATGAGCAGACCGATCACCGCGCCGACGAGCAGGAATGCGTTGTAGGTGGCTCCGGCGCCGATCTTGCTGTGGACGCCAAGGGCTTCCATGATCTGCGGAGAGAGGGTGCCAAGTGCGAAGAACGGGATGACCTGGCACACGTAGAACAGGGCGCCGACCGCGGTGCGTTTACGGAACTTCGGTGTGAACAGCACCCGCATCTCCACGCTGGCCGCGCCCAAAGACATCGACGAACTCTTGGCCAAAATCCGAGCCGAGCGTCGGCAGGGCTACGCCGTCGCGAGCGAAGAAATCGAGATCGGCCTGACCTCCGTCAGCACTCCGGTGAGAGACCGCAACAGCACCCTGATCGCCGTTATCAACATCTCCGGACCGACGTCTCGGATAATCAATCACGTCGACGACATCGCCAAGCTCTTACTCACCGCCAGCGCCGCAATTCAGCGCACCCTGGCATCGACACAACCCGTACGCCCGCGCGGCTAGGCACACTCTGAGTGATCCCGCCGAACTCGGTGATTGCTCTGTCAGTCCCCCACCGCCCTGCGATGTCTGCTCTGCGCTCCCTCGCGCCCACCAATACGAGGCCGCGCAACGCTCGACGCGCGGAATCGCCCAGGAGACCGCCGTCGCGGGGCATACTGCACTAAATTCGTACCCGTGGCGAAGCCAGACGACGATGTTCACCGGGCAGCGTCCGCGCTGGCCGATGTGGATATCGCCGGCTGGACGATCCGCTTCGATCTGCTCTCGGATCCCAACCGCCTCGAAATCCTATTGACCTTGCATCGCGTCCCAGGGATCTTCGTTGGTGATCTGGCGACGGCGGTCGGCCGCTCGGAGAATGCCGTCTCTCAGGCGCTGCGCGTACTTCGGCAGCAGGGTTGGGTGAGGTCGACTCGGGTGGGCCGGCAGGTGGCCTACGAACTCGAGGATCACACCGTGCACGATGTCCTGCACTGGATCGGCGCAGCACATAGTGAGCCTCGTTAGCCTTTTCCTGAACTTTTTCCGATCTGAACATCTGAACAACTAGACATGTGACGCGCGTGGGCCTAGCCTTTCCCCGTGATGATCAGTACGTACGCGATGCACATGAGCGACGGCATCGTCAACGCACCCACCTCGGTGTTGTTCGGTGTGATAGCTGCGTTGGGGATCGGCCTGTGCGCGTGGCGCGCGCGCTCCGAGCTCGATGAGCGCACGGTGCCGCTCGCGGGCCTGGTCGCCGCCTTCATCTTCGCGGTCCAGATGGTGAACTTCCCAATCCTGCCCGGTGTGAGCGGCCACCTGCTGGGTGGTGCGCTGGCGGCCATCCTGGTCGGCCCGTTCACCGGTGCGCTGTGCGTGTCGATCGTGTTGGTAGTGCAGTGCCTGCTCTTCGCCGACGGTGGGGTCACCGCGCTGGGCACGAACATCACCAACATGGCGCTCATTGGTGTCGCCGCGGGCTACACCACCGCTGTCCTGCTTTATAAAGCGGTGAGTCGCAAGAGGGCCGACGTCGCCGTGCCTCGGCTGGGCGTCGTCGCGTTTGTCTCGGCGGTGGTCGGAACGGTCTGCGCGTCGATGGGTTTCGTGATCGAGTACGCCCTCGGCGGAGCGGCGCCGGTGTCGCTGACGACGGTCGCCGGCTACATGTTCGGCACCCACGTGCTGATCGGTATCGGCGAAGGCATGATCACTGCGCTGACGGTCATAGCGGTGGCACGGTCCCGCCCCGACCTGGTCTACCTGTTGCGGACTAACCGCGCGGCGCTGAGTGCGGAGGTGGCGGCATGACCGCGACGGGATCGACCCGCTGGAAGTTCTGGGCTGGTTTCTTGGTCATCACGCTGTTGATCGCCGGCGGCGTCTCCTACCTGGCCAGCTCAAACCCCGACGGCCTCGACTCGGCCACGCTGCAGGGTTGCGAGGTTGTCGACAACAACGGGACCGAAGAGCTCACCGGCAGCTGCATCGCCCAACACGCCACCGACCACCACATGTCCACGTCACCACTGGCGGACTATTCGATCCTAGGCGGCGAGAACACAGGGGGGATCGCCGGAATCATCGGCGTGGTGGTCGTATTGGCCGCGGCCGGCGCACTCTTTTGGGGCATCGCGCGCAGCAGGTCGAAAACCAGTAGCGGAGATTAGCAGTGGGAGGCGGGCACGCGCACCCGCTGTATCGGGACGGCCAGTCCTTGGTGCATCGGTTACCGGCAGAGGTCAAGGTCGTCTGCCTGGTGGCGTTCGTGCTCGCCGTCGTCGCCACTCCTCGGGAGCTGTTCTGGCCGTTCGGCATTTACGCGCTGATCATCCTGGCGGTGTGGCGGATCGCTCAGATTCCGCTTGGCTGGGTGCTGCCACGGATGTTAATCGAGGCCCCGTTCGTGGTACTCGCGATACTGCTGCCGTTCGCTGAAGGCGGCGAGCGTGTCGCTTTAGGTGGCCTGTCGTTGTCCGTGACGGGCCTGCACGCCGCCTGGGGAATCCTCGTCAAAGGCACCTTGGGGGTAGCGGCCTCGTTGACGGTGGCGGCCACGACGTCGGCGCGTGAGTTGCCGTTGGCGTTGTCGCGGCTCGGCGTACCAGGACTGGTCACCTCGATGTTGGTCTTGATGATCCGCTACATCGATCTGCTGAGCGCCGAAGCAAGCCGGATGCGCATGGCGCGGATATCCCGAGGAGACTCACCACGCACCCTGCACCAGGTGGGCGCCATCGCGAAAAGCGTTGGTGCGCTGTTCCTGCGCGCTTATGAACGCGGTGAACGGGTCTATCTCGCGATGCTGTCACGGGGCTACGAAGGCCGGATTCCCGAGCTGGTCCTCGGACCCGGCAGCGCGGCCCGGGCGTCGACCCGCCAGTGGGTGCTGGCCCTGAGCGTTCCGGCTGCGGCCATGTTCGTCGCGGCCTGCGCGTGGGTGAGCCGATGACGTTGTCGATCCATGTTCAGGCGCTGCGGCACGTCTACCCCGACGGCCACTCCGCGCTGGCCGGTGTGGACCTTGAGGTGGCCGCCGGTGAGCGGATCGCGATTCTCGGACCCAACGGAGCAGGCAAGACAACGTTGATGCTGCATCTCAACGGTGTTCTCACCGCGACGTCGGGAACTGTAGAGATCACCGGAATACCGGTGTCACGCAAAGATCTCCGCGAAGTTCGCCGACGGGTTGGACTGGTGTTTCAAGATCCCGACGATCAGCTGTTCATGCCGACGGTGGCTCAGGACGTGGCATTCGGGCCGGCGAATTTCGGTGTGCAGGGCGAAGAGCTGGCCCAGCGAGTGCGCGACGCCCTGAAGGCGGTGGCACTGGCCGATCAAGCGGAACGCAATCCAGCGCACCTGTCCGGTGGACAGCGCCGCCGCGCAGCGTTGGCCACAGTTTTGGCCTGTCAGCCCGAAATCCTGGTACTAGATGAGCCGTCTGCGAATCTGGATCCGGTCGCACGTCGGGAACTGGCCGAGACGCTGCAGACGCTGAACACGACGATGCTGGTCGTCACACACGACCTTCCCTACGCCGCCCAGCTGTGCGAGCGCGCCGTGGTGATGGATGCTGGGGTTGTGGTGGCCGACGGCGACATCCGGTCCATCCTGTCGGACGGTGACCTGCTGGCGAAGCATCGGCTCGAATTGCCTTGGGGCTTCGAGATCAGCGCCCCGTAGGACTGTCGCCGTCCACCAATCAGCCGTGTGAGTGCGCGTGGACCTCGGTGAGGTCATCTTGGTGTACGTGCGTGTGGGTGTGTTCCTGCCCGTCGTGGCTGTGGCTGTGCTCATGTTCCACATGCTCATGGCCGTGGCCGGTGTGCGCATGGGTGTGGGTTTCGCCGCCGTGCTCGTGTTCGTGTGCATGCGGGCCATCGTGGGTGTGCTGCTCGGACATGGTATTTCCTTCCTAATCTCTTGAATGTCAGGCGGTTTCGCCCTGAACAGATCGAACATCGGAGCCATCGCGATGATGGCCGGGCACTCCAGGTCCTGCATGCTCGGCATGGAAGACCGCGTCGATGACCAACTGGCGGACGTGATCGTTCTCGAGCCGGTAGATGACCTGCGTGCCCGCCTTGCGGGTGCGGACCAGCCGCGCCATGCGCAGTTTGGCGAGGTGCTGCGACACCGACGGTGCAGGCTTGGCCACATAGTCGGCGAGTTCGTTGACCGAATGTTCGCCGGAGGTCAGCGCCCACAGAATCTGGATGCGGGTGTGATCGGCAAGCATACGGAAGATCTCGACGACCAGGTCAGTCTCTTCGTCAGGAAGCCGATCTACCACTGGCTGCTTATCTGCATCCATACGCGGATACTAGCACTGTGCGCGCACCAAGGCTAGACAGCACAACGCCCGAGTCGACCCGCGGTCCGACTCGGGCGTTGTCGTGAAACTGCCTAGAAAATAAGACCGTCCGTCTTGCCGGTGGCCGCGGCGAACCGTTTCTGGACGTCCTCCCAGTTGACGACGTTCCAGAACGCCGTGACGTAGTCGGCTTTGACATTTTTGTATTGCAGGTAGTAGGCGTGCTCCCACATGTCCACCTGCAGCAGCGGAATGATCCCGAGCGGCACATTGGCTTGCTGGTCGTACAACTGGAAGGTCAGCAGGTTTCCGCCCAAGGTGTCGTAGCCCAGGACGGCCCAGCCAGACCCTTGCAGGCCGTTGGCAGCGGCGGCGAACTGTGCGCGAAATTTGTCGAACGACCCGAACGCGTCATCGATCGCCGACGCGAGGTCTCCTGTCGGTTTGTCGCCGCCGTCCGGCGACAGGTTCTTCCACCAAATCGAATGGTTCACGTGGCCACCGAAATGGAACGCAAGATTCTTCTCATGCAGGAAGATGGCAGCGTGATCATCCGTGGC
>CAMFLL010000443.1 GCA_945957405.1 uncultured Mycolicibacterium sp.
GCGTAGCCCATCATCACGTTCGGTCCGTGGTAGACCAACTCCCCCACCCCGGGTTCCGACCACTCGTCGACAGGTTCGACGGTGAAACTGCCGCCGGGGATGGGCCGCCCGATCGAGGCCGGGTGCTCCGCGGCGGCACGGGGCGGCAGATAGGCCATCCGCGCGGTCGCCTCGGTCGCTCCGTACATCACGAAGAACTCCCAGCCTTGTCGACGGCCCAACTCGGCGTAGCCGCGCACACGTTGCGGCGCGAGGCGCCCGCCGGCCTGGGTGACGTAGCGCAGCCTCGGCAGGTGCATCTGCTCGAAGTTCATCTTGTCGAGCATGTCGAAGGTGTAGGGCACACCGGCGAACGACGTGCACCCCTCGGCGGCGAACAATTCCCACAACGACGCGTCCATCACCGAGCGACCGGTGAGCAGGAGCGAGGCGCCGCGCAGCAGGTGGGTGTGGACCACCGACAGCCCGTAGCAGTACGACATCGGCAGAACGGTTGCGGCCCTGTCTCGTTCGGATATCTCGAGATAGGTGGCGATCGACTCGGCATTCGAGATCAGATTGCCACGCGACAGGCGGACCAGCTTGGGTGAGCCGGTGCTGCCCGACGTACTCATCAGCAACGCCAGGTCGTCGTGGAGCTCATGGCCACCGGGATCCCGACATTCGGTGACAGCGCCGCCGGACTCGATCACCGCGTCTGGTTGATAGGTGTCGATGATCGCGTCGCCGCTGCGGTCATGCGGCATCGCCAATACCACAAGCCAGCCGGCCAGAGCACCCAGATAACCTGCGACGGTGGAAATTTCGTGACGCATCGGCACCGATACCAGCCTGCGGCGACGGCCCAGGCGGTCCACGGCGTCGCCGACCAGGTCGGCCAGCTCCCGATAGCTGACGGACGTACCGTCGTCGATCAACGCCGGACGCCGCCCGAACCCAGCGAGATGGCCGATCAGGTCCGTCATCGTCCGTCCCCGAACACAATCGCCGCGCCCGCGATTTCGAGACCGACCTTGTCGTCGGCGACCGGCGCATCGATACTGCTCTGCCGCACCGTGATCGGCGCGACATCGCCGGGAAGTGCGATGGTCAGCAACACGTCCGAGCCGAGGAATTCAGCCGACAGGACGGTCCCCGCGGCGCTGCCGTCGTCGGTGGGCGACAGCACCCGCGCTGTCAGCTGCTCCGGGCGCAACATGATGGTCGCCGATCCCGATGGGTGGGCACCGTGGACGGGAATGGCGCCGAGCACGCAGTGTGCGCGGGTGGAGTTGACGGTGGCCGGCAGGAACACGCATTCCCCGAGGAACCGCGCGGTGAAGCGGTCCACCGGATTCCGGTATACCGCGGCCGGACTGCCGATCTGGGTGAAGCGGCCGTCGCGCAACACCGCCACCTGATCGGCGATCGACAGCGCCTCCTCCTGGTCGTGAGTCACCAGCAACGTCGCGACCGCCGCGTCGGCGAGCGTCTTGGACACCGCTTTCCGGGTCGAGGCCCGCAATCCCGTGTCCAGGGCGGAGAACGGCTCATCGAGAAGCATCAGCGCGGGATTTCGGGCCAGCGCGCGTGCCAGGGCAACCCGCTGCTGTTGTCCGCCGGACAACTCGTGTGGCCGGCGGCGGGCGAGCGCGGGATCCAGGGACACCATGTCGAGCAGCGTTTCGACCCGGACCTGCTTCTCCGGCCCGCGCAGCACTCCCCGCAATCCGTAGGCCACGTTCTGGGCGACGGTCAGGTGCGGAAACAGGGCGCCGTCCTGCGCCACGTAGCCGACGTTGCGGCGGTGGGGAGCCACGGATGTCGTGTCGCCGGCGACGGTGTGGCCACCGACCGTGATGGTGCCGCCGCCGGGTGTTTCGAAACCGGCGACCAGCCGCAGCAGGGTGGTCTTACCGCACCCCGACGCCCCCAGCACCGCGGTCGTGCTGCCCTGGGGAACCACGAGGTCGACGTGATCGAGGACGGTGTGATCGCCGTACGCCTTGCTCACCGCGTCGACGCGTAATGCCGCAGCGGTCATGACGCCGCCGTCCGCATCGACTGCCGTAGCAGCCCCACGGTCACCGGAACGGCCAGCACCACCAGCAGGGCGGCATACGGTGCTGCGGCGGCGTAGTCGAGTTCACTGCTGAACGACCAGAAGCGTGTGGACAGCGTCGTGGTCCCGGTCGGCGCCAGCAGCAGCGTCGCGGTCAGTTCCGTGGTCACCGCGACGAACACCAGCGCGGCTCCGGCGGCAGCGGCCGGGGCGGTCAGCGGCAACGTGACCCGAACGAACGTGGCTGCCGGCGCGGTGCCCAGCGAGCCGGACTGTTCTTCGAGGGCGGGTGGGACCTGGGCCAGGCCGGCCCGCACATTGACCAGTGCTCGTGGCAGGAACATCAGCACGTAGGCGCCCAACAACAGTGCCACCGTCTGGTAGAGCGGCCGAGCCACGCTGATGGCGACGGTCACCAGTGCCAGTGCCGTGACGATGCCCGGCAGTGCACTGGTGATGAAGTTGGCTCCTTCGACCGAACGGGCCAGCGCGCCGCGGGTGCGGACCGCGACCCAGGCAATCGGATACGCGAGTGCCGTGGTCACGACAGCGGCGAGCAGGCCCAGCAGAATTGTCTGCAGCAAGGTCTCGGCAAGGTCGGCGGGTACCCACACCGATGCCCCGCCGATTGCCAGCCACCGACCGATGGTCCAGGCCGGGACACCCAGTGCGAGCACGACGAGCGCCGACAGGCCGGCTATCGCCCCGAAAGTCCAGTGCCGCAACGGGATCACGGTGATGTCTCGCGGGGCGCCCGCACCGATTCTGGCGTAGCGTGCATCGCCGCGCAGCCGGGCCTCCGCGATCAGCAGGATCAGGCAGTACAGCACGAGGACGCCGGCGAGCATACTTCCCGCGGCGCCGTCGAAGGTGGCCTGGAACTGCTGGAAGATCGCGGTGGTGAAGGTGTCGAAGCGGAGCATCGCGAACGCACCGTACTCGGCGAGCAGGTGGACACCGATCAGCAACGAGCCGCCCAGCACCGCCAACCGCAACTGCGGGACGACGACGCGGATGAACACCCCCGGCGAATCAGAGCCCAACGCGCGCGCCGATTCCTCGATCGCCGGGTCAAGGCGGCGCAGTGTCGCCAGCACCGGCAGATAGACGAACGGGAAGTAGGACAGTGTGGTGACCAGCACGGCGGCGAACAGACCATGCATACTCGGCACCGTCCCGGTCCAGGCATAGCTGTTGACGAAGGCCGGCACACCCAGCGGCGCGACGAAAAGCGGCCGCCACCAAGACCTTCCCGGCAGATCGGTGCGCTCGACCAGCCATGCGGCCAGTACCCCGACCACCACGCAGAGCGGAACGGTCAGCACCAGCAGCAGCGTCGTGTTGAGCAGCAGCTCGCCGACGCGGGGCCGCACCAGCAGACGGTATGCGTCAACCGGTCCGGTGGTGACCAGCGCCCACGCGATGTAGCCGAGCGGTATCAGCGTGCCGGCGATGGTGATCGCCACCACCGCCGACACCAGGGGGCTCGGCCGCTGACCGCTCGGCGCGCGCCGGGTCTGCACCGGTTTGCTCACCTACAGCAGCCCGGCCTGCGTCATCAGATCCGACACCTTCTTGGAGTCCAGGGTCGACGGGTCGACCGTGGGTGCCTGCAGTTCCGGCAACGGCACCAGCGCCGCGTTGGCCGGCACCCCACTGGCGACCGGGTACTCGAAGGACGTGCCGTTCTCCAACACCTCCTGGCCGGCTTTGCCGGTGACGAAACGCAAGAACTGTTGGGCCTGATCCTGTTTGGCGCTCGACTTCAGCACCCCGCCACCGGACACGCTGACGAATGCGCCGGGATCCTGATTGCGGAAATAGTGCAACTCGGTGTTCCCGCTGATCTCCTTGGCCTTGGCCTGATCACGGAACCAGTAGTAGTGGTAGATCACGCCGCCGTCGACCTGGCCCTCGTTGACGGCCTTCAATGTCGCGATGTTGTCCTGGAAGATCACCGCGTTGGTCTTCATCGCCGCCAACCACGCCGCCGTGGCCGGTTCGCCGGTCAATTCCAGCATCGCGGCAACGATGGCCTGAAAGTCCGCCTTCGTCGGCGGCGCGCCCCAGCGCCCCTTCCACTGCGGCTGCTGCAGATCCATCAACGACTTCGGCAGCTGATCGGCGGACAGCCTGTCCTTGTTGTAGGCGAACACCGTGGTGCGCGCCGCAACGCCCGTCCATTTACCCGAGGCGGGACGGTATTCGGCCGGCACCTGTCCCAGCGTGTCCTGCCCCACGTCGGCGAAGAGCCCGGCGTTCTCGACGGCCGCCATCGCCGGGGAATTCTCGGTCAGGAACACGTCGGCCGGTGAGGCATCGCCCTCGGCGATCAGCTGGTTACCCAGTTCGGTGTCGCCGCCCTGCCGGTACTCGACCTCGATACCGGTCTCCTTGGTGAACGCGTCGATCCATTCCTTGGTCAGTGATTCGTGCTGGGCGTTGTAGATGAGCAACTTGTCGTCAGCCTTGGAGCCGGAACAGGCCGCCAAACCCGTCACCAGAACCGCAGCGATCAGCGCGGTAACCCATCGTCGAGCCTCGGTCATATGGTGCCGCTCCTGCCATCGTTAGTCGGTAAGCCTCACCTTAGTTGGTGCTCACAGCGCATTCTCAATCGTTCACAGCGATCTCTCAGCGATCAGCCCCGACGGTACGGCGCACCACCTCGTCGTAAGGCGTGCCTGTCCTAATCACGACCGTTATACGAGCGACCCGGGGAAACAGTTCACCCGGTCGGCGAGGTGTTCCCGGTGGCGACGCCCGACGCCCGTGACCGGACCTCACATGGGGGCAGGTGTGTGGAACGCCCGGCTGATCCGCTCCAGCGGCGCCAACGCCTGGTCCAGCGCGGCGATCTCGCCGGCCGTCAATTCCGCCGTGATGGCGTCGATGAGGTCCGTCAGGGCCATCCGCTGCGTCGCCACGCCGTTCGGCGTGAGCTCGATGTGGTACACCCGCTGATCATCGACATCCCGCACACGGCGCACCAACCCGAGGCTTTCGAGGCGCCGAACAGCCTGTGTCGCAGTGGGTCCCGTCACGCCGTCGACGGCGGCGAGCTCTCCCACCCGCATCGGTCCGTTCTCGCGCAAGATGTAGAGCAGGGAGCACTGCGTCAGGGTCAGGCGCCCGGCCTCGATCTGCTCATGGTCTCTACGCCGAAACGTCGACGCCAGCCGGAACAGCCGCCACTGCAGCCGCTCGGCGATCCGCTCCAGGCCAGGGTCGGCCCTACGCGTCGCGGCCATGACGCCTCCTCGTCGGACGTGCGGTTAGGCATTGCCAGCCTTGGTAATCGCGAACCGGGGCACACCGTAGAGGTCAGGCGCTGAGAAGACACTGAGGAACCTCAGTCGCCTGGTCCGGCACCGGTGTCCGGCAGGGTGATGGTGATGTGGGTGCCGCCGGTGCTGGTGTCGGTCAAGGTGATG
>CAMFLL010000444.1 GCA_945957405.1 uncultured Mycolicibacterium sp.
GGGCGGAGGAGGTCACACCACCGGTGACGCCGACACACTTCGCCAGCGCTACCCGCGCGTGGGACACGCTCCCTGACGAGCTCCGCGCCAGAGTCGAAGGCATGTCTGTTGAACAGAGCAACCTCGTACAGAATCGGGGTGCTGATGGCGATCGTCTCTTGGTGGCCGTACGCCCCGAGCAGACGATCATCACGCCGATCGCAATCGTCCATCCAAGGTCGGATCGACTAGTGCTCAACGTGAGCCCCATGACGACGACGCGGATCCTCGGCTTGGATCACGGGGAAAGCGAGGCGTTGCTCGCCGAGCTCTTCGCCCACACCGCAGATCCTCAGAACGTTTGGACCCAGGAGTGGGGGACGCACGACCTGGTCGTGTGGGACAACCTCGCCGTACAGCACGCCCGTCCTGATGTCCAGGAAGGCGGGCCGGTGCGCACCTTGCGTAAGGCAACGAGCCCGACGTTCCCAGCGGACCACCTTCACACGCCAAGCTACGGCACGATGTTCAGATGACGTCTCACGCGCCCATTCCTAGAGCTGACCAGCAAGGGCCGTCTGCGCTGCGCGTTGGATTCGTGGGACTCGGCCACCTGGGCACGCCGATGGCACAACAGATCATTTCTGCAGGATGGCAGTGCTCGGTGTGGGCACGAAAGCCCGACGCCGTCGACTCGTTTCGCAAAGGATTTGGCCGAGTCGCTGAGTCATTGACGGACCTCGGGCGCGATGCCGACTTGTTGAGCTGTTGCCTGTTTGATGCGGACGATACCTGGGATGTCCTCTTCGCTCCGGGCGGCGCCGCGAGATCGATGCCGGCCGGCGCCACGATCGCCATCCACAGCACTATCGCACCCCACGAGGCGCGCGCTCTAGCCAACGATGCGCACCGCCTAGGCCTTGACTTGGTCGATGCTCCCGTGAGTGGCGGCCCGGACCGGGCGGCCATGGCCGACTTGGTAACCATGGTCGGAGCCGACACAGGTGCCTGGACGCGATACGTTCCCGTGTTCGAGGCGTTCTCCTCGCTCGTTGTGCACGTCGGTCCCGTGGGGGCCGGGCAACTCACGAAGCTACTCAACAACGCGATGCTAGTGGCGCACCTGGGCATCGCCGACGACGCCTTCGAACTCGCCGCGCAGCTCGGTCTCGATCGATCCGCGCTAGCACGGGTTCTGCTCCAGGCGTCTGGGCGAAGCCGCGGTGCAGAGCTGGTTGTCGCTGCCGATAGTGGGACCGGTGTGACTCCCACCCAAGCCCGTGCACTCGGCAAGGACGTGCGACTTCTCACCCAGGTGGTGCATGACGGCGTCGGATACAGAGGCGCCACCGCCCCGACTAATGGACTGCTCATCACGACTGCCCAGCGAACGCTCGACCGCATGCAGAGTCCACCGTGAGTCGCCCAGACTCGCGTGACTGCCCGATGGTCAGAGTCGCAGAATGGTGACCGTCCGCCGGGCGCGTCGTGAGCGGCAGCGGTGGTGAGGCGCTGCCGCGTCAACCTCGCTCACCCTTGCGTCCGGAAGTGCCCGAACCGTGCGATCCAGCGCCACCGCGTCGTGCCGCGTCCACTGGGCTCGGCGGTCAGAACGACCAGCAGCCACGCGAACCGGGGCGCTTCAAGTAGTAGTGGGTCGCGAAATCCGGCACGCTCGGTTCGCCGACCAGGTGATGCTCATCCCCCGTCAATGCGAACCTCGCCTGAGTCTGGCTGGTGAACGTCCTCGATGTAGTACCGCTCGGCTGCCATCCACCGCCGGATCCACTCGTCGTCGTTCTCGCGGCGTTCCGTCTGGCGACGGAAGCGCTGCTGCTCGGAGGTGGACACCCACAACGACAGATCGGGGAAGTCCCTGAGCTCTGGCCGGCTGACGTACACGCCCTCAACGATGAGGAGGCCAACGGGATCCACCGTGCGCCAGTCGCCCATGCGGGCGGTGCCCCAGTCGTAGCGCTGGTACCTGAGCGCAAGCCCCTCCCTCGCCGGGATGAAGACCGCATCACGGAGTCGCTGCCAGTCGAAGTACCGCTCGTAGCCGCCCGTGGCATCAAGGCTCAGGCGGACGTCGTCGTCGAGATCGGCGTAGAAGTCGTCTCCCTCGACGACTGCAGCAGCCCCCTCATACGCCGCCTCAACCTGACGAGCCAGCGTGGACTTGCCGGAGCCACCCGGTCCGTCGATCGCGATCACGAACGGCCGGCCGGTGACGGCTTGCACCCTCGCCGTGATCTTGTCGATGACGGAAGGGTCGAAGTGACCGTCACGGGGCGCTGCCGCCTCGCAGTCCCGCTCTGGTGCCGCCCGCGGCAAGTCCATATCTGCCAAGCATGGCGCAGTGCGTGGATCGGGTGTCCCTGACTATCGGTCTGGGATGACTCGACTGCCGCTCCGGTCGGGGTGGTACGACTCTGGGTACCGGGCCGATCGGGGCGCGCGTGTGGAAGGGCGGAAGCTCACATGGCGACGGGTGGTGACTTCGACGAGCACCTGAACGCTGCTCTCGTCGGCGGGCAGGAGCGGCGCGAGATCGTCATCGTCGAGCACGATCTGTCGTGGGCGGATCGGTTCGACGCTGAACGCGAACGGATCCTCGGTGTGCTCGACCCGAGCGAGGTGGTGTCACTCGACCACGTCGGTTCCACAGCGGTGCCTGGGCTGGCGGCCAAGCCGATCATCGACATGCAACTCGCTGTCGCACACCCCGGAGACGAGGCCACGTTCGTGCCCGCGCTCGAGGAGCTCGGGTACGAGGTCAGGGTCCGAGAGGACGACCACCTGATGCTGCGGACGAAGGCGCTCGACGTGCACCTCCACGTGTGGCGGGACCAGGAGCAGATCGACCGGCATCTCCTGTTCCGGGACTGGCTGCGCCACTCCGCCGCCGACCGTGACGCGTACGGGGCTCTCAAGCAGAGTCTCGCCGCACAGGAGTGGCCGGACATGAACCACTACGCGGCCGCCAAGGGCCCGCTCATCGACGACGTCACCCGGCGCGCCGAAGCCTGGGACGCAGCCGGCCGCCCGGCCGCAACTCCGGCCAGCGACCCGAACGTCGCTCGGATGCGCAAGCAGTACAACTTCTGGCCCGGCGAGAACGGCCTCGACGCGTGGGACGTCGATCGTCTCATCGAACTCAGCCGCGGACTGCCGGTGAAGGACGTGCAGCTGTCTGCGATCTGGGAGATCGACACGCCCTACTGGTCACAGCCGCTCACCGTCCGCCAGATCGCCCAGCACGTGCGCCTCGTCCGCGACGTCGATCCGAGCTACCCGATCATCCTGGCGGCCGACGGTCGGGTCATGGACGGCATGCACCGCGTCGTGCGTGCGCTGCTCGAAGGCCAGGAAACGATCCGAGCCGTCCAGTTCGAGACCCAACCCGAACCCGACTACCGCAACTGCCGACCCGAGGACCTCCCGTACCCGCCTGACCGCCTCGACTAGCCGCGCAGCGTTTCGGCACCGTCGTCCGGAGCCGGGATGCGCACTCGGCGGCCAATTCGACCGGTTCGAGCCCGTTCGCCGTCCAGACTGGCCGGGTGGGATCTCTCCTCGTGGTCACCGGCCCGCCGGGCGCCAGGAAGTCCACCGTCGCTCGCCTGATCGCGTCTCGTTCGCAGCGAAGTGTGGTTGTCGAGGGCGATGCCTTCTTCGGGTTCTTGGCCGCGGGCGCGATCGAGCCGTGGCTGCCCGAGTCCGATCAGCAGAACACCGTCGTCACGGCAGCTGCCGCTGCAGCGGCCGGCGCGTTCGTGACCGGCGGCTTCACGACTGTGTTCGATGGTGTCCTCGGACCGTGGTTCCTTCCAACGTTCGTCGAAGCTTCGGGAGTCGAGGCGTTCGACTATGTCGTGCTCCTGCCACCGGTCGAGATCTGTATCGAACGGGTTCTCGGCCGCCGCGGCCACGGCTTCCGCGACGTGGACGCGACCCGCAAGATGCACTCCGAGTTCGCAGCCTCGGTGATCACGGGCCACCACGTGCTCACCGACGGGCGGTCAGGCCCAGGAGAAACCGCCGCCGCGATCATCGACGCCCAGGCCACCGGCACACTGACCTACACCAGCCCCACCGTCGGCAGTGGGTGACGTTGCCTGGTCAGTCGGCGTAGCCGAGTCGCTTCACGATGGGCGCCAGCGCCTCGACCTCACCGCTGGTGAGATCACGATGCCAGCGGCCGATGCTCGCCTCGACCGAGGTAGTCGTGACGTGATGCTCGACCCGCGGAACGGCTTCGGGGCGCAGCTCGACCCCCAGGTCCGCCGCCAGTCGCTCAGCCGTGCCGGCCAGATCGCCTGCGAGGTCCTCGTAGCGCAGCCTGACCTCAGGTGGATAGTGGTCGAGTTCGTCGATGCGCGACATCAGCTCCGCGCACACAACCTCGGCGTCACGTGCCCACCCCTCGGTCCCACCGGCAAGGAACGCACGCCGCGAGGCGAGGAGGTCGCGTGGGTCACGCACGAGATCGACACGCAGGACCGTGATTCCCGCGTCGATGAGCACCGTCTCATCAACCGCGAGCTTCTCGGCGTACCACCTCGCCCCTGGACGAACCGTGAGCATCGCCTCCGACGCCGACGACCACATCGACCGGAGCAGTCCGGGACGCCAAGCACCGACCTCGAGGGCATCACTGGTGAAGGGCAGCGGGCCGAGAGTTGACGCCTCACCGAAGAAGAAGTCGGTCACGCCTTGGTGTCGGGTGTCATCGAATGGTTCGGTCATCACCGAAGCCGTTCGGGCAAGGTACGACGCGATCCGGTACTCGGCCGGGTAGCGCCGATCGAATGCAATCTCCGGACAGGTGCCCAGCAGGTTCATCAACAGAGTCGTGCCGGTCCTGCCCGAGAGGGGCCGGATCCCCACGATCGGAAGCATCGACCAAGTCTGCTCGTCCGTCGAGCAAGTCGCCTGGGATTCGCCGCGCCCGCGTGCCTTCGCGTCCCAGGACGACGGCTCTGAGAGACGTTCGCGTCAGAGGCGCATCAGTCCGGCATCCGTGGATCGGAAGCCGCAAGCTCCTAAGTAGAAGCCGGCCAGGTCTCCAACGAAGTCGACGTGTAGCCACCCGCAGCCCGCCTCTCTCGCCTGCTCGGCCGCACGACCAACGAGCGCTGTTCGGACGCCGCGTCGCTCCCACCCATGCCTTGTCTTCGGGGTCTGCTGCAGGCCCGGTTGACGGGTGGTGAGCAGCAGGGGCGGTGAAGCCCTGCCGCGTCAACCTCGCTCACCCTTCGGGCCATCGAGGCCTGGATCCACCCCTCCTCGTGTCGCTGCGTGTTGCGGGGTCCGAGATCGATCGGACTCAGAGGGCCGGCGGTCGCGCAATCCGGGGCGCTTCAATCTCAACCAGACCTGCAGCGTTCCCAAACGCCGATTCGGGCGCCGATGGAAGCACAGCACGTGTGGCGAGGCGATATAGGTGGGTGTGGTCCGAGGACTCGGTGGC
>CAMFLL010000445.1 GCA_945957405.1 uncultured Mycolicibacterium sp.
CAGGAACTCGGCGCGTTCTTCTTCGAAGGCGCCTGCTGGGAGCGTCCGGCCTGGTTCGAGGCCAACGCGCCGCTGGTGGCCGAACTGGGCGATGCCGGTGTCGCATTCCCCGACCGCGACGCGTGGTCGGGAAAGTTCTACTCCCCCATCTCGATTGCCGAGGCACGGTGGACGCGCGATCACGTTGCCCTCTACGACATGACGCCACTGACGCGTTACGAGGTCAGCGGTCAGGGCGCCTGTGCGTTCCTGCAGCAGATGACCACCAACAACGTCGACAAGCGCGCGGGCGCGGTCACCTACACGTTACTGCTCGACGACACCGGTGGCATCCGAAGCGATCTGACCGTGGCCCGGCTGGGCGAGAACCGCTTCCAGGTCGGTGCCAACGGTCCGCTCGACATGGACTGGCTCACACGACACCTCCCCGACGACGGGGTGACCATCCGCGACATCACCGGCGGCACCTGCTGTGTCGGGGTGTGGGGACCCCACGCCCGTGACCTGGTGGCGCCGTTGTGCGCCGCCGACATCTCGCACGAGGCGTTCGGATACTTCCGGGCCATCGAGACTTTCATCGGGTCGGTGCCGGTGACGATGATGCGGGTTTCCTACGTCGGCGAATTGGGCTGGGAGATCTACACTTCGGCCGAACACGGCGGCAAGCTCTGGGATCTGCTGTACGCGGCGGGCCATCGGTACCGCGCCATTGCCGCCGGGCGGATCGCGTTCAACAGCCTGCGCCTGGAAAAGGGTTACCGGTCCTGGGGCACGGACATCACCGCCGAGCACCTGCCGGACGCGGCAGGTGTCGGATTCGCGGTGTCGAAGAAGAAGGACTTCCTGGGCAAGGCCGCCCTCGACTCCGCGGGTGCTCCCGCGAAGATGTTGCGCAGCATCGTGTTCGATGATGCCGGCGCCCTCGTACTCGGTAAGGAGCCGGTCAGTGTGGCGGGGTCGGTGGTCGGCTACATCACCAGCGCCGGCTACTCGGCCACCATCGGCCGGAGCATCGCCTATGCGTGGCTGCCCGCCGACGTGGCGGTGGGGGACGGTGTCGACGTCGCCTACCTGGACCAGACGTACACCGCAACCGTCCACGCCGAGCCCGTCGTCGACCCCGACATGAGCCTGATCCGGAGGTAATGACATGACGACCATCGACGACCCGCAGCCGGTGGGCGCCCCCGCACCGGGTGGCAACCTCATCGCCACACTCGGAGGCAAGTACTACTACGACACAGCGATATTCGAGGCGGAGCAGAGCCGCATCTTCGAACAGATGTGGTTCTGCGCTGCCCGCACCGCGGACCTGGCCACCGCGGGTGCGTTCCGCAAGGTCCAGATCGGCAGTGAGAGCGTGCTGCTGGTGCGCGGGAAGGACGGCGCCCTCAACGCCTTCCTCAACGTGTGCCGACACCGCGGCGCGATGCTGTGCACCGAGGAGTTCGGTGTGGTGAAGCGCCACCTGCGCTGTCCCTACCACGCCTGGACCTACAACCTCGACGGAAAGCTCTTCGCCGCACCGAATCTCGGCACGCTGACCGACTCCGCCGGCAACCGGATCGACCGCACGGAATACGGTCTGCAGCCGCTGCCGCTGCGTGAGTGGCTCGGCTACGCCTGGGTGTGCCTGGCCGCCGACCCACCGTCGTTCGAGACCGATGTGATCGGTGCCGTCACCGAGCGTCTCGGTGGCCCTGAAGCCATCGAACACTACGACGTCGCCGATCTGGTGGTGGGCCGCCGGATCGTCTACGACGTAGCGGCCAACTGGAAGCTGATCGTCGAGAACTTCATGGAGTGCTACCACTGCGCGACCATCCATCCCGAACTCACCGAAGTCCTCCCGGAGTTCGCCGACGGGCTGGCCGCGCAGTACTTCGTCGGACACGGCGCCCTGTTCGGCCAGGACGTCCAGGGTTTCACCATCGACGGCAGCGCCGGCCTGGACCAGATCCCCGGGGTCACCGAGGAACAGGACCGCCGCTACTACGCGATCACGGTGCGGCCCAACGTCTTCATCAACCTGGTGCCCGACCATGTCATCTTCCACCGGATGTACCCGATGGCGGTCGACCGCACCGTCGTCGAATGCGATTGGCTCTACCTGCCGGATGTGGTCGAACAGGGTCGCGATCTCGATCGATCGGTGGAGCTGTTCCACCGCGTGAACAGCCAGGACTTCGAGGCATGCGAACGGACGCAGCCGGCGATGTCGTCGCGGGCCTACCGCAGCGGCGGTGTGCTGGTGCCCTCCGAGCATCATATCGGCGAATTCCACAACTGGGTACACACCAGGCTCGAGGCGTGACAGGAGAACGTGGCGTAACAGGAGAATGATGCCCATGGCTGACGACGACGTCGTAGCTCGCGAAAAGCCCACCGCTGCAGTTCAATCGGTCGACCGCGCGCTGCTGGTGCTGGAGATCGTCGGTAAGCTCGGAACCGCGGGCGTCACCGAGATCGCCACCGAACTCGGCGTGCACAAGTCCACGGTGTCGCGGCTGATCACCGTGCTGGAATCCCGTGGCTTCGTCGAGCAGCTGTCCGACCGGGGTAAGTATCGCCTGGGGTTCACGATCGTCCGGCTGGCGGGGTCGACGAGCGCTCAGATGGACCTGGCCAAGGAGAGCCAGGCCGTCTGCGATCGGCTGGCCGCCGAGACCGGCGAGACCACCAACGTCGCGATCCTCGACGGTGACCGCATCATCAACATCGTCGAGGCGATCGGGCCCGCCGAGATCACCCTGCGCAGTTGGGTGGGACAGAACTGCCCGGTGCACGCCACATCCAGCGGCAAGACGCTGCTCGCGGGATTGTCGGCGGACGAACTAGGCGATGTGCTTCCCACGCGACTGGCCGCATTCACTCCCAACACCGTGACGGACGGCGACGCGCTGCGCGCCGAGCTGGTGCAGATCCGCGCCGCCGGGTGGGCGAGCGTCAGCGAGGAGTTGGAGGTGGGACTCAATGCCGTCGCCGCCCCTGTCCGTGACAGCCGCGGCACAGTTGTTGCGGCCCTGAGTGTTTCGGGACCGACCTATCGCCTGAACGCGGACCGGTTCGCGGCCACGGCGAAGCTTGCCATCGCCGCGGCCGACGTGGTCAGCCGCCGACTCGGCTACCTCGGCTGACCACGTCGTTGCCTGGGCAACAAAGGGTTGGCACCAGGTGACGGCGACGTGAACGAATTACCACGTTTGGCGGGCGCGCACCGCCCGGATGTTGTTTAATACGCAACGAGTGCGTAGTCCGCAACATGGTGTACTCGCGGCCCCCGCACCGCCACGCCGGGGGCAGGCCGAACACATGACGCAAGGGAAACCGACATGTCGATCCATACAAACGAAGCCTCAGATTCGCCCGACACCGGAACCACGCAGGCCCATCCACTGGCACCGCTGACCGAACGCCTCGAACCCGCCGACCGTCATCCCGGCCGCGACTGGGTGGTGTTCGGTGTCGCCGGCATCCTGTCGGTCGCATTCGTGGTCTGGGGCCTCATCGACACCCCCAGCCTCTCGACGGTCTCGGCCGGCGCCAAGGACGGGCTGATCAAGGGGCTGGGCTGGTTCTTCGTGCTGGCCGCGAGCTTCTTTGTGATCTACGTGCTGTGGTTGGCCGCCAGCAAGTACGGACGCATCCCACTTGGCTGCGATGACGAACAACCCGAGTTCCGCACCACGTCGTGGATCGCGATGATGTTCAGTGCGGGCATGGGCATCGGCCTGATGTTCTGGGGCGTCGCCGAACCGCTGAACCACTTCGTCACACCACCCCCGGGCACCTCACAGGCACAGTCAGACGAGGCATTCCAGACGGCCATGGCCACCACGATGTTCCACTGGGGCCTGCACCCGTGGGCCATCTATGCGGTGGTGGGTCTGGCAATCGGGTACGGCATGTACCGCAAGGGGCGTCCCGGGCTGCTCTCCGCCGCGTTCACCTCACTATTCGGTGACCGCGCAAATGGCCCCGCCGGCAAGGTCATCGACATTCTCGCGATCTTCGCGACGCTGTTCGGGTCCGCGGCGTCGCTGGGCCTGGGCGCACTGCAGATCGGTGACGGCCTGGAGTTCAACGGCTGGATCGGCACGGTCGGCACCCCGATCCTCGTCACCATCATCGCGGTGCTGACCGTCGCCTTCATCCTGTCGGCCGTATCGGGCATCGCCCGCGGCATCCAGTGGCTGTCGAACATCAACATGGTGCTGGCGCTGGTGCTCGCCGTGTTCGTGTTCGTCGCGGGGCCAACGCTGTTGATCCTCAACCTTATTCCCAGCGCACTCGGCGACTACATCCGCGAGTTCGTCGCGATGAGTGCGCGTACCGATGCCAACGGCAACGCCGAACTGTCGGCCTGGTTGTCGGGTTGGACCATCTTCTACTGGGCGTGGTGGGTGTCGTGGACACCCTTCGTCGGCATGTTCATCGCACGCATCAGCCGCGGGCGCACCATCCGCCAGTTCGTCACCGGTGTCCTGTTGGTGCCGACCGTGGTGAGCCTGCTGTGGTTCGCGATCTTCGGCGGGGCGGCCATCGACCGTCAGCGCACGGTCGGCGACCTCGTCGAGTCGGACGGCTCGGTGAACAGCACCGGCGCCCTGTTCAAGCTGCTCGACACCATGCCGCTGGCCGGGATCACGACGGTGCTCGTGATGCTGCTGGTCGCCATCTTCTTCGTCTCGGGCGCCGACGCCGCGTCGATCGTCATGGGTTCGTTGTCGGAGAAGGGTTCCCACGAACCCCGCCGCGCTACCGTGGTGTTCTGGGGCGCCCTGACCGGTGCCGTCGCCGCCATCATGCTGATCATCGGCGGCGGCGGAGACGAGGCACTGACCGGCCTACAGAACCTGACGATCGTCGCAGCGGTGCCATTCGTCATCGTCATGGTGCTGCTCTGTGTGGCGCTGTACAAGGACCTCCGCAACGACCGTATCGTGAAGGTCGACCGGCGCAGCACCGAACTCGTCGAACGTGCCGTCGTCAGCGGGGCGGGACAGTACGGCGACCATTTCGACCTCGTCACCAAGTACCACAGGCTCGACGACGACAAGTAGCCGGACACTGCCGGCACCCCGACGCGGCACCGGCAGTGCATAGGCTTTCCCCGTGTCACACAACGACGTCGGTCTGATCGCCGGCGATGAGCTCCGCGGCGGTCTGGTCGCCTGGTTCGCTGCCGCCCTCGGGACGGCCTGCCTGCTGGCCGCATCGGCGGTGGCCGGCTACGCCGTGGTGCGGGCGAATTCGCCCTACTGCGCCACCACAGCGTGCCGTGACATCGGCGTGCACACCACGGTGCTGGGCTGGGTGGTCGTCGCGGCGGGCCTCATCGCGCCGGCCGCCGCCGCGGGCCTGTGGCGCTCGGGCTCACGCTCCCGCTTCCTCCGACCCGCGGCCCTGC
>CAMFLL010000446.1 GCA_945957405.1 uncultured Mycolicibacterium sp.
CTGCCCCCACCAACTAGGCCGCCCGAAGCGCATCCACCGGTCCTAGCTGGCGGACAGGCCGGCTCCGGCCAGCCATTTCTTGGCGATGTCGGAGAGATTCGTTCCGGTGGCTGCCTCAGCGTTCATCGAGATCAGGTCATCGGTGGTGAGTTTGGCCGACACGGCGTCGAGCGTCTTGGTGATGGTGTCGGTCTTCTTGGCGGTCTTGATGAGTGGGACCACGTTCTCGGCGGCGAACAGCGACTTGTCGTCCTCCAGGGCGACGAGGTGGTTGGAGACCAAGCCCGGGTCCGTGCTGAACAGATCACCGGCCTGGATCTGACCGTTGGTCAGCGCCGTCATGGTCAGGGTGCCGCCTGCGTCCAAGGTGACGAAATCCTTGAAGTTCAACCCGTAGACGTCGCGGAGTCCGATCACGCCGTTGACGCGCGTCTTCCACTCCGGCGGACCGCCGAGCACCATCTCACTGGCGTGCGGCTTGAGGTCCGAGATGGTCTTGAGCTTGTACTGGTCGGCGGTCGCCTGCGTCACCGCCAGGACGTCCTTGTCCTCGGCGGGTGAGGGCGCCAGCATCGAGATACCGTCGGGCAGTTTCTTGGTCAGTTCCGCCTGCACGGCGTCGGTGGTCGACGCCGTCGACTTGTCATCCAGATACTTCAGGAGCGCACCGGAGTACTCGGGGATCAGATCGATCGACCCGTCCTTCAAGGCCGCGATGTACACCTCACGGCTGCCGATGTTGAACTGTTCCTTGACGGATACGCCGGCGGCCTGCAGTGCCTGCGAGTAGATGCTGCCGATCAGCTGGCTCTCGGTGAAGTCGGCGGAGCCGATGATGACCTGCGAGCCCTCCGAACCGCTTTCGTTCCCACCGCCGGACAGTGGGTCTCCGCCACTGCCACCACCGCAGGCCGACAGTGTCAGAGCCGCGGTCAACGCCAGGGCCGAGAGGACGGTGCGTTTCTTCATGATTTCTCCTGTGTTAGGTGGTGCTCGAGGCCGGCACGGCCGTGGCCAAAGGTGAGCTGGATTTCGCCGTCGTGCGCCGCAGTCCCGGTGAGACGATGACGCGGCCGAGCCACGCGAAGGTGAGTTCGAGGATCAATGCCACCAGCGCGACAAGAATTGCGCCGCCGGCCATTTCGGCGAAATCGGCCTGCGCGCGACCATCGAGGATGAATCTGCCGAGACCCTGCAGGCCGAGGTAGGCGGCGATCGTCGCGGTGGAGACGATTTGCAGGGTGGAACTGCGCACCCCCGAGATCATCAGGGGCAGCGCGCAGGGTAGTTGGACCCGCAGCAGAATCTGCGGTTTCGTGAAACCCATGCCGCGTGCCGCGCCCACGGCGTCGGGATCGGCGGTCTGGATGCCGGCGTAGGTCCCGGTCAGGATCGGTGGAACAGCCAGCAGCACAAGGACGATGATCGTCGGCAGCACGTACACCAGATTCCCGGTGACCACCGGCGACACGATCAGGAACAGCAGGACCAGCAGGCCCAGGGATGGTAGTGCGCGGAGCGCATTGGCGAACCCGGCCACCACGGCCTCGCCCTTGCCCGTATAGCCGATGACGATGCCAAGGGGCACGCCGATGGCCAGTGCGACCAACAGGGCGATGGCGGAGTACAGCAGGTGGTAGCCGACCTGCATCGGGATGCCCCCGGAGCCCGTCCAGTTCGCGGGATCGCTGAACCAGCCTGCGATGTTCATGAGGTGACCGTCCTTTGCCGCCACGGCGTCAGAAGTTTGTTCAGCCAGATGATCACGGCGTCGAAGATGACCGCGAGCACCACGCACAGCACCACACCGGTGATGAGCGGAACGAAGAGTCGGAGTTGGAAGCCCTGGGTGAAGAGCGAGCCGAGTTGCGGGATGCCCAGCAGCGCGGCCATGGTCACGATGCTCACGTTCGACACCACGGCGACGCGAAGGCCTGCCGCGATGACGGGCACCGCAACAGGAAGCTCGACCAGCACGAGCCGTTGCCAGCTGCGGTAGCCCATCGCCTCCGCCGCCGCGACGGTGTCGTGGGGGACCGAGTTCAGGCCGTCGGCGACGACACGCACCAGCAGCGCCACGGTGTACAGCGTCAGCGCGACGACGATGTTGATCGGATCGAGGATCTTCGTGCCCAGCACGACCGGCAACAGGATGAACAGGGCCAGCGACGGGATGGTGTAGAGCAACCCGGCGGTGCCGACGATGGCGGCGTGCCCACGGCTCCACCGGTGCGCCCACCACCCGAGCGGCAGCGCGACGATCAGTCCGATCAGTGTCGGCGCCAGGGTCAGCCACACATGGTTGAGGGTCAGATCGACGATGCGGTCGATGTTCGACGAGATCCAGTTCATGCCGTGATCACCCCCCGGTCGCGTTGCTCCTGCCCACCGCCGGAGCGCGCTTCCTTGGCGCGCCTGATGGCATCGATGATGTCGTGATCGGTGGCCGTGCCGATCAGCGCGCCGGATTCATCCGTCACGACGCACCGGCCGCTGGGGCTCGAGAGCGCGGAGTTCAGCAGTTCCCGCAGTGGGTCGCCGCGCCTCGCCGACGTGCCACTGAGATTGACGTCTTTGTCCTGGACGTGGTCGCCCCCGATCACGGTGCTGTCGACCCAGCCCATCGGCGCGTTCTTCGCATCGACGACCAGGATCCACCGGCCGGTTCCGGCATGGGTCGGTGATATCGGTTGTCCCACAGTGACGGTCGGCTCGTCGGTCAGCGTGAGCCGATCGTCGGAGGCGTGGAATCCCAGTGCCCGGTACCCGCGGGCTGACCCCACGAAATCGGCGACGAACGCGTCGTTGGGGGCGGCCAGCAGTTCGGCGGGGGAGGCCAGTTGCGCCAGCGTCCCGCCTTCGCGGAGCACCGCGACCTGATCGCCGAGCTTGAGGGCCTCGTCGATGTCGTGGGTGACCATGACGATGGTCTTCGAGATATCGGCCTGCAGCCGCAGGAATTCGTCCTGCAGCTGGTTGCGCACGATGGGGTCCACGGCGCTGAACGGCTCGTCCATCAACAGGAAGGGCGGGTCCGTGGCGAGCGCACGTGCCACACCGACCCGCTGTTGCTGCCCGCCGGAGAGCTGCCACGGATACCGTTTCGCGAATTTCGCGTCGAGGCCCACACGTTCGAGCAGTTCCATTGCCTTGGCGCGGGTTTCCTTCTTTCCGCCGCCCAGCAGACGCGGCAGTGCGGCGACATTGTCGACCACGGTGCGGTGCGGGAACAGGCCGGCGTTCTGGATGACGTACCCGATGCGGCGTCGCAACGTGACACGGTCAAGGGTCTGGGTGTCGACGCCGTCGAGGGCGATGGTGCCCGAACTCGGTTCGATGAGACGGTTGATCATCCGCATGGAGGTCGTCTTCCCGCATCCGGAAGGGCCGACCAGGGTGGTGATCTTTCCGTTCGGCGCGGTCAACGTGAGCTCGTGCACCGCGACCGTCCCGTCTGGATAGACCTTGGAGACATTGTCGAATGTGATCATGGCTTTCCTTCTGACGATCCTTTGGAACGACTCAGTTGGGCGGATATGTCGATTGCGGCGGTGGTCAGCAGCCGGCCGTACTGCGCCGTCTGTTCGGTGGTGAGGCGGTAGGTCGGGACCACGAGGCTCAGCGCGGCGACGATGCGGGCCTCGGAGTGCACGGGTGCGGCGATGGCGGTCACGTCGGCTTCGACACCGCGTTCGACCACGACGTAACCGCTGTCCGGGGTGCGGCCGCGTAACGCGTGCCCGGCCGCCGATCGGTCCAGCGGTACGGTGCGGCCGACCCAGCTGGCGTGCCGAACCGAATGGGTGCCCTCGACGATGCTGATGTAGAGGGCGGTGCCGCGGTGTCCCTCGACACTGAGGTAGGCCGACTCCCCGGTGTCCTCCACGAGCTTTTCCATCAGCGGTTTGGCCAGGTCGACCAGTGATTCGCTGGCCAGCGCCTGCGCGCCCAACTGGATGATGCGGCTACCCGGGCGGTAGGTGCCGAGCTCTTCTTTGGTCACGAACCCCGACGTCTCCAGGGTGCGCAGCAGTCGTAGCGCGGTGCTGGGCGCCAGGTCGCAGTCCCTGGCGCTGTCGGCGAGATTGGCCCGGCCGCGATCGCAGATGGTGGCCAGCAGTGCCAGCGCACGTTCCACGGTCCTGGTCGATGGTTCGGCCACCGCGACCTCCACGTCAGCTGTGCCGCTGGACGGAATTCAAATGCCATCTAGCGAAATGGTTGGATCTTGGAGATAGTAGAGCGTCCAGGCCGTCTGCGATAGAGAACGAGGGGAAGAAAAATGATCGATTTGAACGGGGCCGGCGCGATTGCCGACGTCGTGGCGATCGCAGATGGCGATCGGGTCGCCGTATCGCAGGACGTCGTGGACCTCATCGGGCGTGCGCATCAGGTGGCCGCCGAGTTGAGTGAGCGGATCCCCACCTACGGCCGCACCACCGGGGTCGGAGCCAACCGTGGCGCGCCCGTGCCCGCTGATGATCCGACGTACGGCATGCGGCTGTTGCGCAGCCATGCCGTCGACGCGGGTGATGCCCTCGCCGACCGGACGGTGCGGGCGATGCTCGCGGTCCGCCTGGTGCAGTTGTGCACCCCCGGCGCCGGTCTGGACCCCGCGATCCTGCGCGGCCTCGAGCGGATGCTCAACGACAACGCCCTGCCACAACTGCTGCAATACGCGTCCATCGGCACCGGCGATCTGGCGGCGCTCGCCGGCACAGCGCTCACGCTGATCGGAGAGCGCCCGGCCACAGCGCCGCTGGTCCCGATGGCGCCCTGGGGTGCCGACAGCGCGCTGCCCTTCATGAGCAGCAGCGCGCTCACGCTGGGTCGCTGCTGTCTGTCGCTCGACGAGCTGGCCCGGCTCGAGAAGGCGTCCAGTCTCATCTACATGTTCAGTTTTTCTGCGTTGCAAGGTAATTCATCGGCCTTCTCGCCGGTCGCGGCGCGGGCGGCGGCCGCGCCGTATGTGAGCCGGGTGGCCAACCGACTTCGATCGTTGTTCGGCGACTTCGGCCAGTGCGGGCATCCCGCCGCACGTATCCAGGACCCCTACGGTCTGCGCGTCTATCCCGTGGCCCAGGCCAGCGTCGTCGCGTCGCTGCACTCACTGGCCGGTCAAGTGGAACGAACGCTCAACGCCGCACAGGAGAATCCGCTGTTCGACATCGAGGGCCAGCAGGTGATCCATCACGGTGCGTTCTATCAGGCGTCGTTGTCCCTCGAGCTGGACGGCCTGACCTTGGCGATGGCCCTCACGTCGCCCATCACCCATTCCCGGATCAGGATGCTCAATGATCCGGACACCAACGGCGGCAACGCATTTCTGGCCGCCGGCACAGAAGGCTCGTCGGGCCTGATGATGATCGAATACGTCGCCGCCGGGGCCATCGCCGAGAT
>CAMFLL010000447.1 GCA_945957405.1 uncultured Mycolicibacterium sp.
GCGTCAGCGACCAACTCCTGAACCTGCTTCGCAAGCATGTTCGAATTCTACGAACCGGCACCGACAGGATGTGCGCGAGTTGTTACCAATGATGCCAAAGGGGCAAAAGATATTTCTAGCTCGACAGTTCCGACGCCAAAACATTACCGACACAGCATGATTCGCATCCATCAACCGCATGACATACCTGGGCCCGGCTGCAAATGCGGCGTAATCTCAAATCATGAATACCTCGGGGGTGGTACTCGCTTTCTGGTTGGGGATACTCATCATCTACGCCGCGTCTCGATACGCGCGGAGTCATCAGAGCCGACGTCCGGTGCGGAGGCGCCCACGCTCAAGAGGACCGTCGCGAGCCACCGACTTTCCCAGCGAGGACAAGCACTGGCGGGAGCACTCCGAGCGCCAAGCGAGAAAGCATGCCGCGCAACGGAAGAAGATTTGGGCAGCCGGTACCGCGGTCTCGCTGACCGCCTTCACCACCGGACCACACGGCGGATACGTCGCCAGCGGTGACAACGACGACAACGGCGACAACGGCGACAGCGGCAGCTGTGGCGACAGTGGCGGCGGCGGTAGTTGCAGCGCAGGAAGCTGCGGAAGCTCCGGAGGCGGCGGAGGCTGCGGTGGGGGCTGCGGCGGCGGTTAGACTTGCCGTGGGTCGGTCTTGTGCAAGAAGGAGACCGGAGATGGGTTTCGTAAAGTTCGCCGGGACAGCATTGTCAGCGGGGGCGTTGGGCGCCGCCGCCCTTGGATTCGGCGCCGGTACTGCTCAGGCTGACGACTGGCAGCCGTGGGTGCCGTGGGTGCCCCACGTGGACAACATCAGGCTCGATCCGCTGCCGCCGGGCCAGGCGAAGAAGTTGTGCCCATGGCAGTCGGCGCCCGGTCACTGGATCGGCGGTCCGCACGGGATTCCGTGTACCTGATTCGCTCAACCAGGCATGGCATCTGACTCGGGCTCCGGCCCGAAAACGAAGCGCCGCCCCGTGATCTGCGTCGGCGTGACCCGGATGAACCGGAGCTTGCTGGTGGCGATCCAGGGGTAGAGGCCGGCCTGTTCGGCGTCATGGATCTGGTCCGCGCCGAACAGCACCTCGGCGGACCCACGGACGATGACACTCCACCCGCCGACCAGGTTGTGGTCGTCGGCCTCGAACAACACCTGGTCGTTCATCACCGTGCCGAACACCTTGGTGCCCTCGGCCGTCCGGAACAGCACCGTGCGGCGCTGCACCACATAGTTCACCGGGAAGATCTCGGCCCTGCCGGCGATGGTGGTGACGAGCCTGCCCAGATGAACACCGGACAGCAGGTCCCAACTCTCGTCTTCGGTCAGTGCGGTGACGGGTTCGACGTCTGCGCTCATACCCTCATTGTGGGTTCCTTCCGCCCGATGGACCAGGGTCACCGGGCACCGGGCGGCAGGACGAAGGACCCCGGCGCTCAGTGGCGATGAGGCGGGCGCAACCGCGTGGTGACGCCGATCCGGTTCCACGCATTGATCACCATGGCCATGGCGATCACCTGGGCCAGTTCCTGCTCGCTGAACGCGGCCGCAGCCCTGGCGTATACGGCGTCCGAAACGTGGTCCCCGTGCGGCAGATCGGTCATCTCCTCGGTCAGCGCCAGCGCAGCCTGCTCCTGCTCGGTGAAGAGCGAACCCACTTCCTGCCATGCCGAGAGCAGGTAGATGCGCTGCTCGGTCTCACCGTTCTTCCTGGCGTCGTGGGTGTGCATGTCGATGCAGTAGGCGCAGTGGTTGAGCTGAGAGGCACGGATTTTGATCAGCTCGGCGATCTTGGGGTCGAGACCCTTCGCCGCCGCCGTGCTGAGCGCCATCATGGCCTCGTATACCTCGGGGGCGACGCGGTTCATGTTGATGCGGCGAACGGGGGTCTGTGTTTCCAATGTCGTTGTCATGTCTTCGACACTAGGTCCATAAAGGCCTAGATACGTGGTTCAATTTCGATGTGAAATCGTGGGCCAATATCGGCGGGGTCGATCTTCATCTCGACCTGCACGGGCTGACACCCGGAAGCCGCGGCATCCGGGAAGGGCTGCTGACCGCACTGCGCGACGCCGCACGGTCGGGCCGGTTGGCGCCGGGTACCGCGCTACCCCCGTCGCGGGTGCTGGCCCGCGATCTCGGCGTCGCACGCAACACCGTTGCCGAGGCCTACGCCGAACTGGTCGCCGAGGGTTGGCTGGCGTCCCGGCAGGGCGCAGGCACCTGGGTGGTCAATCGGGCACATTCACTCGAGCAAGGACACCCCCGCGGCGCACCGGGACAACCCCGGCACAACCTGCTCCCCGGTTCACCGGATGTGTCGGCGTTCCCCCGTGCAGCGTGGCTGGCGTCGGCACGACGGGCACTCAACGCCGCCCCCAACGAGGCGCTGCGTATGGGCGATCCACGCGGTCGACCCGAACTGCGTTCCGCCCTGGCCGAATACCTCTCGCGTGCACGTGGTGTACGGGCGGCAGCCGAGAACATCGTGATCACAGCTGGGACAAGGCATTCGGTCGAAGTGCTGGCCCGGATGTTCGGTGCGTCGACTCCCATCGCCGTCGAGGCGTACGGGTTGTTCATCTTCCGCGATGTCATCGCGGCCACCGGTGGCTCGACCGTACCCATCGGTTTCGACGAAATGGGCGCTGCAGTAGGCGATCTGGACGGTGTCGACGTACCGGCGGTGTTGCTGACCCCGGCCCATCACTTCCCCCACGGCCTCCCGCTGCACCCGACCCGCCGCACCGCCGTCGTCGACTGGGCCGAACGGACCGACAGTTTGGTGCTCGAGGACGACTACGACGGCGAATTCCGCTACGACCGCCAACCGGTCGGCGCGCTGCAGAGCCTCAACCCCGGACGGGTGATCTACCTCGGGTCGACGAGCAAGAGCCTGACGCCGGTGATGCGCCTCGGCTGGATGGTGCTGCCCGCCGAAATGGTTGACGCCGCAGTGGCCGCGGCCGGTGGTGACCAGTGGCTGGTCAACGGCATGGTGCAGCTGACGATGGCCGATTTCATCAGATCGGCCAACTACGACAAGCACATCCGGCGGATGCGCGGCATCTACCGGCGCCGTCGCGACACTCTGGTCGACCAGCTGGCACGCTTCGCTCCTGCGGTCTCGGTCAGCGGACTGTCGGCCGGACTGCATGTGCTGCTGTTGCTCCCGGACGGCGCCGAGCCCGAACTGCTCAGACGTGCGGGAAACGCCGGTGTCGGGATCGCCGGCCTGTCGCGCCTGCGACATCCGCTGGCCGGCGACGATGTGCCCTGCCCCGACGGCGTCGTCGTCAACTTCGGCACGCCCGCCGAACATGCCTTCGCCGGCGCCGTCGAAGCGCTGTGCGATGTCATCGCCGACACCATCAGGTGACGTCGAGCCCAGTTGCGACCTGGCAAACTCAGATCGTGCCGAAAAGACAGATCGACGTCGCATCGACACCGGGGGTTTCTGGGCTGTCCACCTGGCAGACCGTCGGCCTGTCAGTGGCTCTACCTGCCATGTCGGTGCTCAACGGCTGGGGCGTGCTACTGGGCGCCGCGGTGGCGATACCAGTCGGCTACGCGCTGTCTCGCCTGCACGCAAAGGCGCCGACTGGCGCGTCGACCGCGGATCTCGTCGGCCACGTCCTCGGACGACCGGGTGCCACCACCGCGGGCGTCATCCAGTCGATCGCCTACCTCCTGCTCGCCAAATCGGCGGCAGGCGGTCTCGGGCTGACCACCACGGTGTACGCGTTCGGTGACCCGACCACACCGATGGGCACCGGTTGGTGGGCGGTATTCGCCCTCACCGCGGTGGTGTTGGCGGGTCTGCTGACATGGCAGCTGCCGATGCGTGCGGTGGCCGTCATCACCGGTGCGCTGGCCGCGGCGGGACTGCTCATCTGGTTCTATCTCGGGCTCGCCGTGGTCGCCCGCGTGCTGGCGGGTACCAACCCGGTCCAGTTCGGACCCGATCAGGTCGCACCACCGCTGGGGCCGGCGAACTCGCTGACGCTGCTCGCACTCGCGTTCGTCGGATACGAGGTCTGCACGACGGCAAACAGTCGAGTGCGCACGACGGCCCGCCCGATCGGCATCGCCGTGATCGCTGTCGTGGTGTGCGCATCAGTGCTGTGGTCGGCCACCTGCATCGGCACCATCGGCGGATCCCGTTTCGACGCGTCGAACCTGGCCGTTGTGGTGGTCGAGTTCTACGGCCCGGCGGGCCAGGTGTGGCTGACCATCGCCACCGTGGCGCTGAACGCGGCGGTGCTCATCGTGCTCGTCGCGGCCGCGGCGCGAGTGGCGGGTCGGCAAGTCGAATTGGCGACGGGGACGCGGCCGGACCTGTGGGTCATGACACTGGGCGTCTCGGCGGTGACCGCGATCCTCGGTTCGGTCGCGGTGTTCAACTGGGGCGGGATCGGTACGGCGCTGAGCAGTGTCGGGCAGATGCTGCTGATCGCGTTGTATGCGCTTGTCGCACATGCCTGTTCGCAACTTCCCGACAGCGGCGAAGTCGCCTGGTGGGGCCGGGTGGTGCTGGTGGTGGTGCTGATCGCCGGTCTGCTGATCCCGGTGCTGCACGCCGGGTTCACCGCCGCCGGTGCGGGGCGCGCAGTGCTGGCCGTGGGCATCATCGCGCTGGCTTTCGCGGTGGGACGCCTGACGGCGACTAATCGAGATCGGCCAACTCGTCACGCATGTTGACGCGGGCTCGCTCCTCCCAGCGCTCGCGGGCCACCGACGTCCGGAACAGCTGCGGCGCAGCCAGCAGCGACGTGATGATCCGGGTGCGCCCGGCCCGGAAATCGTCATCGGAGACGTGGGCGTACTCCAACCGGATGGCGGCGGTGTTGCGGCGGTAGTCAGCACTCGGCAGGCCCAACGACGACAGGTCTGCGTCAGAGAGCACCGCCCCGTTGTGGTCGCCGGGCCCCGGATTGTGGTCGACCGTCATCCGCACCAGCCGCGCCACCTCGGCCACGAGGTCGTCGCGGACACCCAGTGCGGCCAGATCCGCCTCGGCCATGCGCGCCGACATCTCCTCGTCATCGGCGCGACCCTCATAGACCGAGTCGTGGTACCACGCCGCCAGTCGGACGGCGTCAGGATCATCGGCGAGGGCGGCGAGCTCGGCGATCGCCGCCAGGATTCCGCGGAGGTGCGCAAGGTCGTGATAGTGCCGGTGGGGTTGCATCCAGCACGCCAACAGCTCCCGCCCGGTGGCATCGATGCCCGCGGCGGTGCTGTACCGGGCCAGCAATTCATGCCACGCCCGGACGAGGTCCTCCACACGCACCATTCTTACAGCCGACGCGACCCTTCAGACGACGATGCGGGACGACGGAGGAGGCCCGGTTAGGCTTCTCCCGATGGCCGAGTTAGCACCTGAGA
>CAMFLL010000448.1 GCA_945957405.1 uncultured Mycolicibacterium sp.
CCCCTGTTCAGCCCCCGCCGCGCCTGACCCGACGCGAACAGGAGGTCCTGGTGGTTCTATGTCAACCGCTGGTTTCCGACGACCCGTTTCCTGAGGCGGTATCCGTTCGTCGGATGGCTCAGGAGCTGTTCGTCACAGAGGCAGCAATCAAACAACATCTGCAGAACTTGTACGACAAGTTCGCCATCCCGCCCGAGGGGGAGCGTCGGGTGCGTCTGGCCAATGAGGCCATCCGGCGTGGGGCTGTCACCCTCGCCATGCTGCGCGACAGCACTCCTCCCGAAGAGTGAGCGCACTCCGCAGCTGAGTCGTCGGCAACCTCGAAAGAGTCAGCACCGCAGTAGGATTCGAAGACCGGAGAACGTCGGCTACTTGAAGTCCAGCGCCTCGACCGTCGCGACAGCACCTTCGTGCGTCGGCCGGTTCGCGCCGCCGATCACGTACACGGTGCTGCCGACAGTGGCGACCACCTCGCCGTGTCGCGCTGTCGGGACCGGCGGCAGTGAAATCCACTTCCCCTCGGCGATGTCGTACATCTCGGTGGTGGCCAGTACCTGGGTCGGTTCCTCACCACCGACAGCGACGATCCGGCCGTCGATGAACGTGGCGCCATAGCTGCCGCGCGGAGTCGGCATGTCCACCAGCTTCGTCCACTCCCCGGACGCCGGGTCGAAACGCTCGAACGCCGCGGAGTTCTTGTCGGCGGACAGGAACCGTCCACCGACCGTGTACACGTAGCTCCCATCTGACACCGCGGCCAAGTGTTCGCGCGGGGTCGGCAGGTCGGCCGCGGCCGTCCACGACTGCCCGTCGAACACCTCGGTCTGTGGGACGAGCTGTTTCTCGTTCTGCCCACCGACAACAACGAGCTTGTCACCGACGACCGCCGCCGCCGCGGCCGCTCGCGCGTGCGTGAGACTCGGTAGTTCCACCCAATTACTTCCACGTAACGCGTAAACCTTGTTCGACCCGTTCGCGAGTTCGTCGCTGGACCCCCCGATGACCACCATCTCGCCGCGGTATGCCGTCGCGGTCGCGTGGTGCAATGGGACCGGCAGCGGGGGCTGAGCTTGCCAGGCTCCGGTCTGCGGATCGTAGCTCTGCACTGTCTGCAGCGTCGCTCCGTGACTCATGCCACCTGCGATCCAGATCTTGTCGTCGAGCACGGTCCACGCCATCATCAGCCTGGGCGTCGGCGCATCCGGCAGCGACCGCCATTCAGATGCGGGTTGCAGCTTGCGCGGTGCAAGCGTCAGCGTCTCCGCCGTCGAGGTCACCTGAGTGTCGTCGGAACCGGTCGCCCCGCCGATCGCATACACCGACCTTTCGACAGCGGCGACCGCCATGCCGTGCCGCGCAGTGCTCATATCCGGCAGACCGGCCCACGTCTTCGCGGCGAGATCCATCACCGCAATGCTCTTGAGGACTTGCCCCCCGGACAGGCCGCCGACAGCCACGAGACGCGCGTCGGCGATGGCCACACCGAGGTCGCTGCGCGGCTGGGGAAGAGCGGGCAAGGATGTCCAGGAGTCGGCGGCTGGGTCATACGCCTCGACCGTCGGTAGGTCGGCGGCCCCGTCGGTTCCACCGACCGCGTACACCAACTTGTCGTCTGACGCCGCGTCCAACATCTCTCGCGGCGTTGGTATTTCGGCGCCGAGCTGCCACGAGTTACCGTCGAAAACCTCGGTGGTGTTCAGAAGTTTGCCGTTGGCACCCACGCCGCCAGTGACCACGAGGCGGTCCCCGACCACCGCCGCCGCGCCCGCCGCGCGGGGCTGCAACAGAGGCGACAGCTCCACCCAGCGACCGTTGACGACCCGCCAGACCTTGTCAGTCGCAATCTCTCGGTTAGCGCCCTCGGCTCGCCAGCCACCGAGCACGACTGGGGTGCCGTCCCACGTCACCGACATCGCATGCTGAACCGGAACGGGAAGATCGTCACCCGCTTTCCAGCTGTCGATGGCAGGGTCATAACCCTCGTGCCGCCCGCTGACGCTTCCATCGCTTCCGAGCCCACCGAAAATCCAAATGGTGCCGTCGGCCTGGGTTGTCGCCGCTGCTTCGCGGGCAACACGCGCATTCGTGATCGGTTTCCAGCCGGCCTGAGTCTCAGTCGTTGGTTGGCTCACGCCGGCCGCCGCGCCGCCGCCATTGCCTTTGTCGCGCGATGGAATGAAGTAGATCCCGCTGAGCACCAACAGCAGCGCCGCGACGGCGGCTACGGCCACGATCAGTAGCGGTTTGCGATTTCCCTTCTTCGGTACGACCTTCGCCGGCTCGACGGACTGCTGGACCGGCCAAGGCGTGCTCGACATGTGCCTGGCGAGCGGTGTCGGCGCATCCGCCATCTGTATGGGCGCACCGGTGGGCGGTGGATGGGAAGCGGTGGGCGGTGGAGGCGCACCCGGCGACGAAGGCGTAACACCGTGACCGCCGGGCCCGGACAATTGCATCGCTGTAGCGACCTCTGTGTGCTCTGGTTCAGAGGTGGCCGTCTCGGTGAGCGCCATCGAACTCGGTCCCAACCCGTTGTGGCGCTGCGCGGCCTGCAGTTCGCGGCCGAGCTCCGCCGCCGACGTGTGCCGATTCGCCGGGTCGAGCGACATCGCCTTCTCAATCGTCGCGCACACGTCGGCCGGGATTCCCCCGGGACGCATGTCCGGCACGGGCGTCGAACCGATCCGCAAGTAGTGCGCCATCAGATCCTCGCCGGTCTTTTGCTCGTGTGCGGCGGTCCCGGCGATCAGTGCGTAGAGCGTGGCGCCAAGGGAGTACACGTCGGACGCGGTGGTCGGCGGATTTCCGGCCAGCACCTCGGCAGAGGTGTAAGCAAGGGTGCCCGTGAAGTACCCGGTCCTGGTTTCAAAGCCTCCTGCGATGCGCGCGATTCCGAAGTCACTCAGTTGCGGTTCGCCGTAATCGTTGACGAGCACATTCGCGGGCTTGATATCGCGGTGCAGTGTGCCTGCCCGGTGCGCCGTTTCCAGCGCTCCGCACAGTTTCACTCCGATTTTCAGCGCTTCCGGCCACGAGATCGGGCCGGTCCGACGCATACGCGCGGTCAGGGAACCTTCGGCGTGGTAAGGCATCACGATGTAGGGCCGGTTACTTTCGGTCACTCCGACCTGCAAGATATTCACGATGTTTGGATGTCCGGACAGCCCGCCCATCGCGTAACCCTCACGCAGAAAGCGCTCCCGGTTGTCTTCGTCGAGATTGGACGCCATCACCTTGATGGCCACGCTTCGCGCGAGAGACGTTTGGTAGCAGCGGTAGACAACGCCCGCGCCGCCCCTGCCGACTTCGACGGCGTGCATGAATCCGGAAGCTGCCAACTCATCAGCGATCCCGCCCCGCCCGGGGGGCGGCGTGTCGTCGCTCGTGCGTTCTCCGGCCATAGGGCGATCGTCCTCTAATCTGAGGAGTTTGATTTGCGATCTTAACGATTAGCGAGCAAAAAACGTCGAGGACGTTAGTTTTACCTTCCGTTTGCCCCTGGCGGGTTCGGTTCCGCCGGGAAGTGGGCGGTTACGGCTTCCGGTGGGGTGCTCGAGTCGGCGGCAGAACTTGCCAAGGCAAAGGCGGCGGCGATAGCGGCACCAGTACGCAGATCCGATGTTTCCTCGCGTGACGGCACATCGAACACGACGCTTACGCGCAACTGACCGGCGGTCGCCTATTCGGTGTTATCGGCAATCTCGGTTGGCACATCTCGGTGTCCTGCGTCACCAGACCCATGGCGACGACGGACTTGGAGTGTCTCGGGTTATCCCCCCACTCCCTCATAGACCTTGGCGAGCTCCGGATATATCCACTCGGGGCCGCCGGACCGGAACAATATGTTGGCGGCGTTGTCGCCGTTGGTAGTGGCGACGAGGCCGCGCAGCTGCGTGTACAGATTGGTGCTGGCCGTCGTGGCAAGTTGCGCTGCAAGGTCGTACATGTTCAAGTTCGTGCCGGGGACGGGCTGACTACCCCGCTGAGTGTCTGGACCGTCTTTGTTCAAGCTCAGGTGGCATTCCTGGAATGGGAACGGGGGACCTCCCGGCGGGCAGCCCTGAAGGGGGAACTCCTGGGAGAAGTCCATATTGAAGAATCCGGTGTGGAGATCGAGCGGAAAGTCGGCCGGGTTGCAGGTGGGAAAGATCTGGGGAGCGATCCTGTACAGGTCGCCCGCGGCGATGTTGTCTTCAACCCAGTTGGAGTGTGCGTAGAGGTCTTGTTGTGTGTGAAGCAGGGCGCCGAAGGCCGCGCGGGCCGCTGGACCATTCGCCGAACCTCCGCCGGCGAGTTGCGATCCGCTCAACAGGACCGGTGAGAAGACATCCCACGCTGTGCGCGCACGGGCACAGATGTCTACTGGAGTGATCGAGTTGTCCAGATGTCGCCAGTCGTCGGTCGGGAAAGCATCACTTCCTACGGCGCCGCCCCCAGGCGGTGGGCCGACGAGTATCTGGAGCATGGCGTCGCTTGTGACCTGATCGGCCGGCAGCGCATTACGCGTGATCATCTCGTGGTTCTGGATGAAGAACGCCTGGGCATTCGGTGCGGAGAATCCGAAAAGCGTGGCAAGTGCGGTGGTCGCCACGGCGCAAATCGAGAGACCCGCTCGGGCTCGTCGCGACACGTTCATTGGGCCCCCCTGCGCGAGAATCTGCTTGGACGATATGGCGCGCAAAGGCGGATGTTACCTGAAGACTTCCTGAAAGAATGCCGAATGGCCGCAAATTCGACAACGTTGCCCGCTGCCGCGATACGGCGGCGGGCAGTGTTCAGCAGTCGACGGAGTCGACCTCGCCGTCCGCCGCGGCGAGGTCCTCGGTCGGGCAGGCGAAAGCGGCTGTGGAAGAACGGTATTCACCCGCACGACCCGCGATCTGCAGCGACCGACGGCGGGTGCGTTCAGCGTGTTGCCTCCGCGCGCGACGGGTTGCCGAAGACACTGCCGACCTTCGTCGGAAGACCATGTGTATTCCCGCCTGAGGTCGGTGCAGAGGCGACGACGATCGATCCACCGCGGCAGGTCACGGTCTTGCCGTCGACGATGACGCTCTGGCCCTCGTCGATTGGGATGTCGTAACCGTCCTTATCCGTGTAGTGGCAGCCGCCGCTGTCGGTGTTGTTGACGGGGAGCGCGTGCGCGGTCGCCGGGGCCATGGCGACAACCGCGAGGGTGCCGATGATGGTTGCTGCGTATTTGACGCCGGTCAGCTTGCGGGTTGATGCGTTCATCGTGGGATTTCCTTCACTTGTCGGTGAGAAGAAATGCTCCCGATTTCGACGTGCCGGGGTAATCGCCCAGAAGCCAGACTTCGTGTTGTGAGAGGGCAGGTTTAGCTATCCGCCGGGTCAGCGCGATCGCCGCGACCTGATGCAAACGACAGTCGGGAC
>CAMFLL010000449.1 GCA_945957405.1 uncultured Mycolicibacterium sp.
CGCCCATGACGGGGGAACCAGAAACAACTTCAACGGCGAAAGACTCCCCTAAACGAGTGTCGCCACTGGTCGCCCTTCTGGCTTCGCTGGCCACAGCTCTACTCGGGTTCCTCGGCGGAATAGCTCAGAACCAATCGGGCGAACTGGTGACCAGCGCTCAGCAGTGCTACGCGGCGCTCAACGACTACGGCCAGGGTCTGGGCCAGCTGTCGGTCGTTGCCCCGATTTTCAGCAACCCTTACTCAGCCACTGCCCAGGTTGCTGATGCCATGAACACCGGGGATGAGCGGATATCGAAGCCCTATTTCGATGCCCTCGGGAAGTGCAGCACGGACTATCTTGCTTCTGACCAGTACGAGGAATTCCAACGAGGCTACGACGACATCGGAACATGCTTCACCGACAAGCCGTCGTGCACGCCCGAAAGGGCCGAGCAGCTCTACAGCCAGTATCAGCCGCTGAACAACTCGTTGCTGCAACAAGCCAACGCGGTCCGTGACTGGGGCGTCCTCCGCCGGGGGTTGTACACGCTTCGTCACCTGTGGTGAGTCATCCCCTCACAGCCGCTCGTTACGCCGGTCGTACTCCTGCGCTTCGGCGGTGCGCGCGCCGGGATCGCCGTAGCCACCGCCACCGGCCGTCTCGACGCGCAGCACGGTGCCCGGCTGCAGCGTCAGCGACGCCTTGTCGGCCAACCCGGTGACCTCGACACCGTCGGGACCGATCACGGTCACCGTGGTGGCGTGGGCGTCACCGCCACCGTTGGCGCCGCGCGGCGCGAAATCCGGATGGGTCTGCTCGGAGTAGTACGTGACGCGTTGCGGCACGTCGATGATCTGGTATTCACGCCGCAACCCGAGTCCGCCGTTGAACTCGCCCAAACCCTGTGATCCGGAGATGAATTCGCATTTCAACACACGCACGCTGTAGTTGGTCTCGACGACTTCGGTGGGCATGACACCGACATTCGACATATACGTGTCCACCCCGTCGATTCCATCGCCGAACGCGGTGGCGCCGGTGCCGCCGCCCACGACATCGGCCATCACCGACGGCTGCCCGGTCAACGGGCTGACCGACCCGACGTTGCAGCAGAAGAAGCTGACGGTGCTGCTGCCCACCGCGGTCTGGGGCCACATGTCGGCCATCGCGCGGATCAACGTGTCGGCGAAGCGTTGACATGTGTTGTGCCGCACCGACACCGCGGCCGGTGGGTTCGGGTTCAGCACGATGCCCAGCGGCGCGTCGACGTCGACGGCGCGCAACAGACCGTCGTTGGCACCGAGTTCCGGGGCCACCACAGCGCGCACGGCGTACACGATGCCGGCGCGCGAACTCGCCCACGGCACGTTCATGGCGCCGGCGACCTGGGGGTCACAACCGGACAGGTCGATGGCCAGGTGTTCGCCGCGCTTGGCCACCCGCACGTGGATACGGGTCGGCGGGCCGCCGCGGCCGTCGTCATCGAGGAAACCCTCGGCCTCGCCTGCGCCGTCCGGCAGGCCGCTCAGCGCTGTCTTGACGCCGCGTTCCACGGAGTCGAGCATGCGCTCCATGACTTCGAGAAGTGCTGCAACGCCATATATTCCGACCAGTTCGGCCACCCGTTCGTCACCGAGGGAACAGGCCGCGCGCTGCGCCCGGAGATCGCTCACGGTGCTGCGCGGGTCGCGGATGTTCTCGGTGATCACCGCGATGAGGTCCTCGTTTTCGACGCCGCCGACGGCCAGGCGCACCGGCGGCAGCACCAGGCCTTCGCCGAAGATGTCCTCGAGCTCGGGCCCCTCGCTGCCGGGGTTCACCCCGCCGACGTCGATATGGTGCGCGGCGGTACCGGCCCATGCCACCAACTGGTCGCCGATGAACACCGGTGAGATGACATTGACGTCGGGCAGGTGCATCGCGCCCATGAACGGGTGGTTCGAGATGAACGCATCACCCACCGAGATGCGGCCGTGCCACCGTTCGATGATCGCCTTCACCACCAACGACATCGCGCCGAGTTGCGCTGGGATGTAGTCGGCCTGGGCCACCAGCTCACCGTCAGCGGTGAACAGCGCACAGGAGAAGTCGTCCATGTCACGGATGATGGGGCTGTAGCTCGACCGCTTCAGCACGTTGCCCATCTCCTCGGCCGCCGACTGCAGCGCCGCCGCCATCACCTCGAACGTGACGGTGTCCACCTGGTGTGCAACCGAATTCACTTCGATTCTCCGATCTCGCCGATGAGCAGATCCCCGCCGTCGATCACCTCGGCGATTTGTCCGCCGAGTAGCACCGTCGTCGAATCCATCTGACGGATGATCGCCGGGCCGCCGATCCGGTCGCCGCCCCGTAGCCGGCTGCGCTCGTAGATTGGCACCTTGGCCGAGGCGAAGCCGGGGATGCGGACGTTGCGGTGCGCCACCACCGCGCGGGCCGCATCACCGCCGTCGCTTTCCGACGTCGACACAGGCTCGGCACGGTCGTAGGCACCCACCGCCGCGATCCGCACGGTGACCAACTCGACCGGCTCGGCACGGTTGGCATGGCCGTACCGTTCGGCGTGGGCGGCGTGAAACAGCTCGCCGATCCTGTTGAGCTGCAGCGTGTCCCAACCGTCCAACGGTACGTTCAGTTCATAACCCTGACCGAGGTAGCGGCAGTCCGCCGATCCTGTCACCGTGATCCGGTCGGCCGGCGCGCCGTCGCGGATCAGTTGCTCGGTCGCCGCGCGAGCGGCCGCCGCGAACCACTCGGCAACACGGGGCACCGATTCTTCGTCGAAGGCGGTCAGCAGGGTCTGCGAGTCGTCGAGCCGCAACCCGGCGACCAGCAGACCGTCTGCGGAGAAGAGGCCCGGCCAGTTGGGCACCAGCACGTTGCGCAACCCGAGGTGGCGCAGCAGCAGCCCGGCATGCAGTGGACCGGCCCCACCGAAGGGCACCAGGGTGAACTGCCGGGGGTCGAGCCCCCGTTCGACGCTGACCTTGCGCACGGCACGCACCATGTGGGCCAGCCCGATGGCCAGAATCGCCTCTGCCGCTTCCTCGGTCGTCATGTCGAGCACGGCGCCGATGCGATCGACCGCCGTGCATGCGGCACCGCGATCGAGAACAAATGCATCGGCCAGTTCGTCGGTGCCCAGCGTGCCCAGCACGACGTGCGCGTCGGTGATGGTCGGCTCGACGCCGCCGCGCAGGTAGCTCGCCGGGCCCGGCACCGCTTTGGCCGAGCGGGGCCCCACCCGCAGCCGGCCGGTCTGGTCGGTCCAGGCGACGCTGCCGCCGCCGGCACCGATGGTGTGGATGTCCACGGTGGGCGCCAGCAGCACGTGATCACTGACAATCTGCGCGGTGGTGAACGGGATCCGTCGGCCGCGCACCAGGCACACATCGGTCGACGTGCCGCCCATGTCAAGGCTGATGACGTCGTCGAGGCCGTGCCGCAGCGCCGCGGCCACCAGGCCCGCGACACCGCCGGCGGGACCCGACAGCACCAGGCGGTGCGCCGCGTCGTCGGCCCGTCCCGCGGGCACACTGCCGCCGTTGGACTGCATGACGAGGAACGATCCTGAAACCCCGACGGCCTCAAGCGCATCCGCCGCACGCCGCATATACCCGCCGATCACCGGTCGCAGCGCGGCGTTGAGCACGGTGGTCGCCGTACGTGGGTACTCCCGGAACTCGCGGGCCACCTCGCTCGACAGCGTCACCGGGACGTCGGGCAGCGCGTCGCGGAGGGCCGCGCCGAGCCGACGTTCATGGGTGTCGTCGAGGTAGCTGAACAACAGGCTGACCGCGACGGCCTGCACGTCGAGGCGCTTGACCTCGCCGACCACCCGCTCGATCTCGGCGTCGGTCAGCGCGGTCAGCACCTCACCGGTACTGGTGAGGCGTTCGTCGACCTCGAGGCGGGCGCGGCGTTCGACCAGTTCGGCGGGCCGATCGGGCGTCAGGCTGTAGACGCTGGGCCTGCTGGACTGGCGGTAACCCATGACGTCGCGGAAACCACGCGTGGTCAGCAACGCCACCGACGCCAGGTTGCCGGTCAGGACGGCGTTGGTGGCCACGGTGGTGCCGTGGCACAGTAGGGCCACGTCGTCCACCGGCATACCCCCCGCCACCAGACTGGTCACCGCATTGGCCAGGCCCCTCGACGGATCGTCGGGGGTCGAGGCCACCTTGGCCACCAGGACGCGACCGTCGGCGCAGCGCGCCACCGCGTCCGTGAACGTACCGCCGGCGTCGATGCTGACCGTCCAGCTGTGTTGCTCCACGCCGCTTCCCTTCGTCCGTCTGCCGCTTGCCCACCCAGTACAGCCGCCCGGCGGCGGCCCGTCATGCGTCAATCGACGGAGACCCATTACGTCAGATGGCGGATGTCGGCGCACCGCCCGGCGACCACAATCGCGGGGATGGCAGGACAACTCGGGGCCGGCTGGCCCGACGGCGCGCGCTATGCGGCAAGCCTCACCTTCGATTTCGACGCCGAGGAGGTGTGGATCGGCGAGGATCCGGCGAATGCCGACCGGCCCGGTGTGCTGTCCCAAGGCACCTACGGCCCCAAGGTCGCGATCCCGTTGCTGCTCGACCTGCTCGCCCGCCACGAGGTCAAGGCCACCTTCTTCGTCTGCGGCGGTGACGCCGACCGCCATCCTGACCGGGTGCGGGAGATCCTCGCCGCCGGCCATGAGGTGGGCCACCACGGATACACGCATCGCTCGCCCTCCAACCTGACGGCAACCGAGGAAGAGGCTGAGCTGGTGCAGGGGCTCGAAGCGCTGCGCAGCCTCGGCGCCGAAGTCAGCGGGTACCGGTCACCGTCCTGGGACTTCAGCCCCCACACGTTGGCGCTGCTGAACAAGCACGGCTTCGAGTACTCGTCGAACCTGATGGACGACATCCGGCCCTACCGGCACGACAACGGCATCGTCGAGATTCCCGTGTCGTGGATTCTGGACGACGCCCCGCATTTCTGGTTCTCCTCAGCCGACTGGGGCAAGACCATCAGGAGTGTCGACGAGGTCTACGCGGTCTGGCGAGGCGAACTCGACGGTATCGCCGAACTGGGCGGGCACTACATGCTGACCATGCATCCGTTCATCATCGGGCGGCCGTCACGCCTCAAACTGCTGGACCGGATCATCGGCGATCTGCGCGCCTCGGGCGCCTGGATCGCGCCGGGCCGCGACGTGGCGAGGCAGGCCTCATGACGTCATGCGCCATCGTCACCGGCGCCGCGAACGGGCTGGGCACCGCCATCGCGCGGCGGTTGCTGGCCGACGGCTGGTGCGTGTTGGCCGCCGACGTCAGCGCCGACGTCGACCAGCAGTTCCAGCCGGGCGCATTCGACGGCCGGGTGCGCACCGCCGTCTCCGACATCGCTAACCCGGATACCGCCGAAG
>CAMFLL010000450.1 GCA_945957405.1 uncultured Mycolicibacterium sp.
GCCGCCCCGTCACTGGCCTGGAATCGTGACGATGCGCTGCAGGACAGGTTGCTGCGCAAAGCCTTCCGCAAGAGTATCGCCAGGCCCACCCATTACGTTCCGACCGCGGAAGGGTTCGGGGCTGCCGTCCGGGCCGGGCTCGGCTGGGGCATGTATCCGGTGCAGCTCGTCGACCGGTCATTCGTGCGGATCGCCGAGCACCACCTCGATGTGCCGCTGTTCTGGCAGTGCTGGAAGCTCGACAGCCCGATGGTCACCAACATCACCGACACGGTGCGCGCCGCGGCGGCCGTCGAGTTGCGCCGCACCGGTTGAGTGTCTCGGGAACCTAACGAACGCGTCGTTTTTCGGCTGCGATGCTCGCATGTCGCTGCTACTCGTGGTCTGGTGGAGAAGATGAAACCGTCCCGCCGTGCTGTCGTCAGATACAGCGTCGCCGCCGCGGCGTGCTCGGTGCTGCTCGCGGCGCCGTCGATCCCGGCGATCGCCGCCCCCTCCTCCGACGACTCGGGCTACGTCGACTCCACCGCCCGGTGTGCGTCGCCGGCGACCGCGGTCCTGTTCGGTAGCACCGACACCTCCCGCGTGGCGATCTGCAAACTGTCCGACGGCAGCTACCAGTACCGCGGCGTGCGGGTGCGTGACGGGGCGCGGCTCGTGGCCGACGCGACCACCTCCGGTGACGGCACCTTCACCGTCAAGAGCAACGGTATCGAGTACATGGTGACGTCGAAGTCGCTCACCGTCAGCTCCGGGAGCACCGTCATCCGCGACGAGTCGTGGGTCGACTTCCACGGCGCCGGGGGAGGAGGAGCTGCGGCCACCGCGCCCGCGCCCACGTCGGTGCCGGCGCCCACGAGCACGTCACTGCCGCCGGGACCCCGGTTGCCCGCGGAGGTGGGCGGAGGTTAGTGCTTGTCCTTCTTGCCGAACGGCAGCACATGCATGATCGCCACGACGATGGCTCCGACGACGAGACCGATGACCGCCGAGAAGGCCGTGTTGACCAGCCAGGCCAGCACGCCGCCGACACCCTCCACGGCGTGGTGCACATCCTCCTCGATGTGATGGACGAAACCGTAGGGCGCGTGCCAGCCGAGCGTGTCGGTGCCGACCAGCAGGATGTGACCGCCGACCCAGACCATGGCGACGGTGCCGATCGCCGACAGCGCTGACAGCAGTTTCGGCATTCCTGCGACCAGGCCGCGGCCGACCTTCTGGGCGATCCGCGACGAGCGTTGAGCCAGGTTGAGCCCAATGTCGTCCATCTTCACGATGGCGGCGACCACGCCGTAGACGGCCGCCGTGATGACCAGCGCGACCACCACGAGGATGATCAGCCTCGGGAGGAACGGCTGGTCGGTCACCTCGTTGAGTGCGATGACCATGATCTCGGCGGACAGGATGAAGTCGGTGCGGATGGCGCCCGTCACCATGTACTTCTCGGCGTCCCCGCCGGTCGCCGCGGCCGGCGCGCCATGCGTTTCGTGGGGACGGATCCAGCCCCAGACCTTCTCGGCGCCCTCGAAGCAGAGATAGGTGGCGCCGAGCATCAGGATCGGGGTCAGCAGCCAGGGCACGAACTGGCTGAGCAGCAGGGCTGCGGGCAGGATGAACAGGATCTTGTTGCGCAGTGAGCCGATCGCGATCTTCTTGATGATCGGCAGTTCGCGTTCCGCGGCAATGCCGTGGACGTACTGCGGGGTCACCGCGGTGTCGTCGATGACCACACCGGCGGCCTTGGCGGTCGCCTTGCCCGCCGCCGCACCGATGTCGTCGACCGACGCGGCGGCCATTCTGGCCAGTGCCGCGATGTCGTCGAGCAGTCCGAACAGCCCCGCGCTCATCGTGTCACCACGGTTCGAACGCTACTTCAGCATGCTGCCGGCGTCGACCGCGCGCGGACGTCACTGCTTGACGAGCGTGAACTGCCCCAAGTCGCTGATGCCGCGGCGGAAGAAGTCACTGCAACCGGTCAGGTACTTCATGTAGCGCTCGTAGACCTCTTCCGAGGTGGCGGCCACCGCCTCCTCGTGATGGGCTTCCAGCGCGACTGCCCACATGTCGAGGGTCCGGACGTAGTGCTCGTCGAGCAGTTGCTTTTCTTCGAGGCCCAGGCCCGCTTCTGCCGACAATCGGATGATGTCTTCCTCGCCCGGCACCGAACCGCCGGGGAAGATCTCCTTGGCGATGAACCGCATGAACCGCAGATCGGTCATGGTGATCGGAATGCCCATCTCCGGCCACCGCTTCAACGGATGGCCGAGGATCGCCTGGAGCACCATGCGCCCGCCGGTCGGCAGCATGGCACTGCAGGCTTTGAAGAACGGCGCGTACCGCTCCTGCGGGAAAGCCTCGATGGCCTCGAGGCTGATGATCCGGTCCACCGGCTCGTCGAACTGCTCCCAACCCCGAAGCAACACTCGGCGCGACCGACCGGTGTCCAGGCCGTCGAGCAGGTCCTGGGCGAACGCGCACTGATTCCGGCTCAACGTGAGTCCGATGACGTTGACGTCATGCTTCTCGACCGCGCGCTGCATCACCGAGCCCCAGCCACAGCCGATGTCGAGCAGCGTCATGCCCGGTTGCAGTTCCAGTTTTCTCAACGCGAGATCGATCTTGGCCAGCTGTGCTTCACCGAGCGTCATGTCATCGCGCTCGAAGTACGCACAGCTGTAGGTGCGCGTCGGGTCCTGGAAGAGCCCGAAGAAATCATCGGAGAGGTCGTAGTGAGCCTGGACCTCCTCGAAGTGGGGTTCCATCTGCTCAGCCATCCCCGACCGACCTCCATCCGACCCAACGGACTCTCGTTAGTAGCTTCTCACCTGCTTAGTGGGCTTAACCAAGCTACTACATGAAATGGGTCATGCCTTCTCGCAGGTGAATTGGACGACATCGGTGTAGCCGCCGCGAAACAGGTCGGCGCAACCGGTGAGGTATTTATGGAAGCGTTCATAGATTTGCTCCGACGTGATCGCGATGGCCTCGTCTTTCTTTGCCTCGAGATTCGACGCCCACGCGTCCAGTGTCTTGACGTAGTGCGGCTGCAGATGTTGCTCGCGGGTGATGGTGTATCCCGCTTTGCGGGCGTGGTCGGTGACTTGTGCCGCCAACGGTAGCCGGCCACCGGGATAGATCTCGTCCATGATGAATTTGATGAAGCGGACGTTGGACATCGTCAGCGGTAGCTTCTTGGCCTTGATCTCTTCGTCGCTCGGAATGATGATCGAATGCAGCATCATGACGCCGTCGTCGGGCATCAGGCTGAAGGTCTTCTTGAAGTAGTCGTCGTACTTGTTGAAGCCGAAGTGCTCGAAGGCGCCGATCGACACCACGCGGTCGACAGGCTCGTCGAACTCCTCCCACGGCTGTAGCCGCACTTCCATTCGGCGCTTGCTGTCGGAGCTGGCGAACCAGTGGTTTTCGATGTGTTCCTTCTGGTTCTCCGACAACGTCAGGCCGATGACGTTGACGTCATACTTGTCGACGGCCCGCATGATGGTGGCGCCCCAGCCACAACCGATGTCCACGAGCGTCATTCCCGGTTGGAGGCCGAGTTTGCCCAGTGACAGATCGATCTTTGCCATCTGAGCCTCTTCGAGCGTCATGTCATCACGTTCGAAGTAGGCGCAGCTGTACACCTGATTCGGGTCCTGCCACAGCTTGAAGAAATCGTTCGAAATGTCGTAGTGGAACTGCACTTCGCCGGTATCGGACCCGCGGGTCTGGCTCGCGGATTTGGACAGCCAGGCGGACTCGGCCGTGGTGGATTGACGGGTCTCTTCGTGTGCTTCACGTGGCGTGTTCGGCATTTCCGTCCTGGGGCAGTCGGTACCACTGCGTGGCGCATCGGGCCAAACGCAGTGCGGGGTCAACGCGTTTCTATTCCCCGGCCTTCCAGCATCGAAACTCGCTGCCTCGACAGAGTACGCGCGCCATCCGGGCACGTCCGACGCGCCCGCCGCGGGTGCGTGCCCTGTGACTAGCCCAATGCCCGCGTCGTGCCGCGAACCACCAGTCGAGGTTCGAGCACGACATCACGAGATGTCACGGACCCGCCCTCCAGCATCTGCACCGCAAGACCGACGGCGTCGTGCGCCATCTGCGCGGCGTCCTGATGGATGGTGGTCAGATCGATCCGTGGGTTATCGGACAGTCGGCTGTCGTCGTATCCGATGAGCGACATCTGGCCTGGCACATCGATGCCGTTGCGGGTGAACACATCGAGCAGGCCCAGTGCGCAGCGGTCGTTGCCGGCGAGGATCGCCGTCGGCCTGGATGGCTGAGCGAGGATCACCTGAGCCGCCTGCGCTCCGCCCGACTCGGTGTGCGTGCCGGGGATGACGACGGCGCGTTCGGCGAGGCCGTGCGCCCGCATTGCGGATCTGTAGGCCCGGCGGCGGTCCGCCGAGCCGGGGTCGTCGCCGCCGTCGACATGGTGGATGTCGCGATGGCCGAGCTCGACCAGATAGTCGATGGCTTGGCGAATTCCCTTGGCGTCATTGGTGCGCACGGTCGCGAGCGGTGTATCCGCAGTCAATCCCGTCAGGCGGCGGCCGGCGACGACGACGGGGACGCGGTCGGCGAGTTCGAGGAGATAGCGCTCATCGGATCGGGGTCCCAACAAGACCAGTGCGCCGCAGCGGTGGCTCAGCAGGGCGTCGACAAAGCTGTGTTCGGACCGGGTGGCCAGGTTGGCCGACAGCAGCACTTCGTAACCCCGTGCCTCTGCGGCCGGGTAGATGTCGGTGACCACCTCGCTCTGGAAGAGCTGACCGACGTCCATCAGCACGCCGAGTGTCCGGCTACGCCCCAGGGCCAGCAGCCGTGCTGCCGCATCGGGCCGGTAGCCGATCTCGTGGGCGATCGACAGCACGCGCTGTTTGGTCTCCTCGCTGGCGCCAGGCTTGCCGTCGAGGATGAACGACACCAGCGTGCGCGACACACCGGCGGCAGCCGCGACATCGGCCATCGTCGGCCGGCGGCTGGCGCGTTGCGCGACAGGGCTCACGGAATGCCTTCCTGTTGTGGACGTGACGGTTGACACAGTCGTCGGTCGGGTTCATAGTAGACCTGACGCGCGTTACTAACGCGCGTTAGTGACGACAGATTTCGCACGCGAATGAGGTTCGATCACATGTCCCGTCCACCGGCGTCGACTTCGTCGGTTGACGGACCATGCTGCTGATCGGCTTCGCCGGGGGTGGCAGTCTCCCGGGCCGCCTTGGCCGCGATGTTCCTGTTGCCGCAGTCGACCGTGCGCAGCTGCGTGATCCCGACAACGAAAGGCTTTGAGATGAGCAATATTGTGGTTGGGTCTGCGCCGGATTCGTGGGGTGTGTGGTTTCCTG
>CAMFLL010000451.1 GCA_945957405.1 uncultured Mycolicibacterium sp.
GGGCGCAGGGTGGGATGGCCTCGTCGGACGCCGCGACCGCGAATATCAGTGCGCAAGGCCTGATTCCGCTGGATCCGTCGGCGGCACTGGGCGCACTGGCCGAGGTCGTCGCCAACGGCACCGGCCAGGCCACCGTCATCAAGGCGAACTGGCAGCGCGCCGCAAAGGTGCTCGGCAGCTCACGGCCGCCGATCCTCGACCTCGTGTTACCGAGCGCGGTCGGAGAGGTGACCGGGGACAGCGAGCTGCTCAAGCAGCTGATGGAGATCCCGGTGCCGCAGCGAGCCGGTTTCGTGACGGAGTTCCTGCAGCGCGAGGTGCAGAACTTCCTGCGCCTCGCATCGCCGCCCGCCGCCACCAGCCGGTTCCTCGACCTGGGCACCGATTCCCTGATGGCGATCGAACTGCGCAACCGGCTGCACAGTCAGTTCGGCGGCAAGTTCACGATCAACGCGACCGCGGTGTTCGACTACCCGACCATCGGCGGGCTCGCGGAGTACCTCGTGGGTCAGCTGCCCGATGCTGAACCGGCGCAAGAAACCGCCCAAGAACAAGCTCGAGAAACAGAACCCGACGCGGCGGGCTGACCTACCCGGTCAGTCCGCCCAGCGGGCGGTTTCCGCCGCGGGGGGCAGCGTCGAGCGCAGGGGCACCTGCAGGCCGTCGTAAACACCCGGCTTCTGCTCCGCGAGCCAGTTCAGGGCGCCGAGCAACCGGTTCGCGGCGGTGGTGTTACCGCCGTCGGCCCGGCTGCCGCCCGGAACGTCGGCGCGACTGACGATCGTGAGTTGCGGGTCGCCGTCGACGATCACCCGGTGGTCACCGACCCCCTGATCGGGCTGCGGCCAGTCCGGGGCGCACGACGGGTGGATGCGGGTGATGTGGTCGATGACGATGCGCTTGCGCCCACCCGACCAGCCGATGACCTTGAGCCAGAACGCACCCTGGGTGCCCCTCTCGAAGGGTCCCATCACGGTGTCGACAGTGTCCTCGAGCGGTAGGCGTTCGACCTCTTCGGTGATCTCGTCGATCTCCAGGCCCAGACCGCGGCCGATCAACCGGATGTTGCCGCCCCACACCATGGTGGGGATCGACGGCAGCAGCATCATGGGTGTGTCATCCATCGAGCCGCCGAAGCCACAGGACACTTTCACCGCGAACGGCTGGTTGTACGTCGAGTAGTCGAAGATCTCCTGGCAGCTGATGGTCCGGATGCGGGTGCACAGGCTGGCCGCCGTCACCGCCAGCGCATCGTTGCCCCAACCTGGGTCGACCCCACTGACCAACAGCGTCGCGCCGCCCTCCTCGGCGGCGGCGGTCAGCCGGTCCACCCAGTGTTGCGGCGCCGAGACGGGGTCGTAGAGCGAGTACAGCGACGGGGTCACCACATGTGCACCAGCACGCAGGCAGCGCTCGATGTCGGCGATCGCCTCGTCGGGCCGGATGTCCCCCGATGCCATGTAGGCCACGGCATCGCAGGCGGCGAGCGCGGCGTCCACATCGGTGGTTGCGCGTACTCCGGTGGGGGTCGGCAGACCGGCGAACTCGGCCGCATCGGTGCCGGCTTTACTGTCCGATGAGGTGATCACCCCGGCCAGTTCCAGACCCGGGAATCCGGTCAGTGACCGAATCGCTGTCGAGCCCATGTTGCCTGTTCCCCACACCACTACGCGCCGTTGCATGTGATCACCGTAACGCGCGCTGGCCAGCACAAACTCGGCGCCCTCAGGGCCGTGACCAGCACTAAACCGACCGGTGGGTTGATTAGCTCCCCAAACTTGCTCACATTGACTTGATTTTGGGTTACCGGCCGGTATAGTCGGCATAGTTACTGGTGGGTAACTTATCCGTAGTACCCAACCGAAGCAGTCCGTCAGAAGTGGCATTCTCATCGAGGAGGACGCAGTGAGCCACTACAAGTCCAACGTACGTGACCAGGAATTCAACCTCTTCGAGGTGCTGGGCGTCGACAAGGTTCTGGGCCAGGGCGCGTTCGCCGACTTGGACGCCGACACCGCGAGCGAGATGCTCCACGAGATCGCCCGCCTGTGTGAGGGCCCGGTGGCCGAGTCGTTCGCTGACGCCGACCGCAACCCCCCGGTTTTCGATCCGGAGAGCCATTCGGTGACGATGCCGGAGTCGTTTAAGAAGTCAGTCCGTGCCGTCGTCGAAGCCGGCTGGGACAAGGCCGGCATCGAAGAGGCACTGGGCGGCATGCCTATGCCCAAGGCGTTGGTGTGGGCGCTGCACGAGCACATGCTCGGCGCCAACCCGGCCGTGTGGATGTACGCCGGCGGCGCCGGCTTCGCCAGCATCTTCTACAAGAACGCCACCGACGAGCAGAAGAAATGGGCCGAATTCGCCGCCGAGCGCGGCTGGGGCGCCACCATGGTGCTCACCGAGCCCGATGCCGGTTCTGATGTCGGCGCGGGTCGCACCAAGGCCGTCAAGCAGGACGACGGCTCGTGGCACATCGACGGCGTGAAGCGGTTCATCACGTCGGCCGACTCTGATGACCTGTTCGAGAACATCTTCCACCTCGTGCTGGCCCGCCCCGAGGGCGCCGGCCCCGGCACCAAGGGACTGTCGCTGTTCTTCGTCCCGAAGTTCCTCTTCGATCACGAGACCGGCGAGCTGGGCGAGCGCAACGGCGTGTTCGTCACCAACGTCGAGCACAAGATGGGCCTCAAGGCCTCGACCACCTGCGAGCTGACCTTCGGCCAGCACGGCGTGCCCGCCACCGGCTGGCTGGTCGGCGAGACGCATGACGGTATTGCGCAGATGTTCGACGTCATCGAGCAGGCCCGCATGATGGTCGGCACCAAGGCGATCGCGACGCTGTCGACCGGTTACCTGAACGCACTCGAGTACGCCAAGGAGCGTGTCCAGGGCGCCGATCTGACGCAGATGACCGACAAGGCCGCCCCGCGCGTCACCATCACGCATCACCCGGATGTCCGTCGCAGTCTGATGACCCAGAAGTCGTACGCCGAAGGTATGCGTGCGCTGTACCTGTTCACGTCCACGTACCAGGACGCCGAGGTCGCCAAGGCCCTGCACGGCGTGGAACCCGAGCTGGCAGTCAAGGTCAACGACCTGCTGTTGCCGGTTGTCAAGGGCTTCGGGTCGGAACAGGCCTACGCCAAGCTGACCGAGAGCCTGCAGACGCTGGGCGGATCGGGCTTCCTGCAGGACTACCCGCTGGAGCAGTACATCCGCGACGCCAAGATCGACAGCCTCTACGAAGGCACCACGGCCATCCAGGCGCAGGATTTCTTCTTCCGCAAGATCGTCCGCGACAAGGGTGTGGCCCTGGCGCACGTCGCCGGTCAGATCGACGAGTTCGTGAAGAACGAGTCCGGTAACGGCCGCCTCAAGACGGAGCGCGCGCTGTTGGCCACCGCACTCGAGGACGTCCAGGCCATGGCCGCGTCACTCACCGGTTATCTGATGGCGGCACAAGAGGACACCGCGAGTATTTACAAGGTGGGCCTGGGCTCGGTGCGCTTCCTGCTCTCGGTCGGCGACCTGCTGATCGGCTGGCTGCTTCAGCGCCATGCCGCGGTGGCCATCGAGAAGCTCGACGCCGGAGCCACCGGCACCGAGAAGTCGTACTACGAGGGCAAGATCGCGGCCGCGTCGTTCTTCGCGAAGAACATGCTGCCGTTGCTCACCAGCACTCGCACCGTCATCGAGACCATCGACAACGACGTCATGGAGCTCGACGAGGCGGCCTTCTAGGCCGCACCTTCACACAACACCTTCACACAACAGAGGCCTCCGCAGTACGCGGGGGCCTCTGTTGTCCTGCTGCGAGCATTAGGGCGGGTTCGGAAGGACACTGTGGGTGCGCCGTCAATGTGTCTCGCGCGACCGGCATTCATCCCTTGCCGGCTCTTTGGATCAGTCACTTCCGAACCCGTCGTGGCAAGAATGCTACGCCCGGGTCGAGGCGTGGGCTAGATCACAATTCGCGGAAGAATGGCCATGAAACGATGATTTTCGTCGCCGTGGGGAGCCCCGACAATGAGTTCCGCAGCGCGTCGACCCGCAGCGCCGAAGCGTCCGAATAGGGGGCTTTTGAGAACCGCCGCTGGAGCCCCCTCAAGCCCAGCGGCGGTCGTCTCTGTATCCGACGCCGGCGTCAATTCAAGGCCGAATAGAGAGGATGCCCCGTGTTGCCGTCGGGTCGGGGGGTCAGACGGCAACACGGAGCTATCCGGTACATCGAGTACCCGGTCGCGGGCGTTACAAACCCCGGGCACTTTTTCCAAACTTTTTTCGATCAGGCTTCGAGGATGGCGGCGACACCCTGCCCACCTGCGGCGCAGATGGAAATCAGACCCCGCACAGGCTTGCCGTCCTGCTGCTTGCGCTCCGCGAGTTGCTTGGCGAGTTGGGCCACGATGCGGCCGCCGGTCGCCGCGAACGGGTGGCCGGCCGCCAGCGAGGAACCGTTGACGTTGAGCTTGGACCGATCGATCGAGCCGAGGGCTTGATCGAGTCCGAGACGGTCCTTGCAGTACTCCTCGGACTCCCAGGCCTGCAGGGTGGCCAGCACCACCGACGCGAAAGCCTCGTGGATCTCGTAGAAATCGAAGTCCTGCAACGTGAGTCCGTTGCGGGCCAGCAGACGCGGCACGGCATAGGTGGGCGCCATCAGCAAGCCGTCGGCGCCGCTGACGTAGTCGACGGCAGCGGTTTCGGCGTCGACGAAATGCGCGAGGACCGGCAGGTTGTGCGCGGCGGCCCACTCGTCGCTGGCCAGTAACGCCACCGAAGCGCCATCGGTCAGGGGTGTGGAGTTGCCCGCAGTCATGGTGGCATCGCCGTTGCGGACACCGAACACGGGCCTCAGCTTCGCCAGCTTCTCCGCCGACGAGTCCGCCCGCAGATTGTTGTCCCGGTAGAGGCCCAGGAACGGCGTGACGAGATCGTCGAAGAAGCCACGGTCATAGGCCGCCGCCATGTTGCGGTGGCTGGCGGCCGCCAGTTCGTCCTGGGCGACGCGCTTGATGCCCATCTGCTTGGCGGTGATGGCGGCGTGCTCCCCCATCGACAGTCCGGTGCGTGGTTCCCCATTGGTCGGGATCTGCACGCCCAGCGAGGCCGGGAGTTTCCCGACGAGCTTGAGGCGCTCGAGGTTGGACTTCGACCGGCGCAAGCCGAGCAGGGCCCGACGCAGGTCGTCACCGAACGCGATGGGCGCATCCGAGGTGGTGTCGACGCCGCCTGCCACCCCGGCGTCGTATTGTCCCAACGCGATCGCATTGGCGACGGCCACCGCGGCCTGCAGACCGGTACCGCAGGCCTGCTGGACGTCATAGGCCGGCGT
>CAMFLL010000452.1 GCA_945957405.1 uncultured Mycolicibacterium sp.
GTATAAGAGACAGGTATTGCACCTCGTGCACGTTCTCCTCGCCGACCACCGACGACACGAACTTCCGGCCGTCCGGGTTCGCCGCTGCCATCTCTTGGGTCACAAACACCGCCTCGAAATCGCCGACGTGCCATACCGCGGGCAGCACGTCCTCGAGGCTGGGCACTCCGGTGACCACGCTCAGGTCGATGTATTCGACGGCCGCGGAGAGCGGCGTGATGCTTTGGACGTCGGTCGGGCTACCGGCATCGGCGAGTAAGACCATGTCCCCATGGCGAAGTGACGCAACGATGGCGGCCAGTCGCTCGTGAAGAATGCGGACCTTCGTGTCAGACATAATTGCTCCTTGTCTAAGTGTCGATTGTCGACTGAGTCAGTGGCTAGTCCAGTGTGCGGAGTCGAATCCACTGTGTCAACTATCATTTCGAATTGGGTTCAGTGAATGTTCAACCAGCACTGCGTAATACGATGTGCCTGAACGCCTGCAACATCACGCGATCGGCAAGAGATTGACGGGCGCTGGGAAGGGTCACGCGCAGCGCGTGACGATGCCGCAGATTGCTGCTGCGCGACACCGGGTCGATGTCATTGCCGAGTGGCCAAGATGCCTCCCGTTCCCGCGGTCGCGGCGGTCAGGATGCCGGCGACCATGAAGCCGGCCGCGATATGCCAGAGAAGAAGCGCCGCTCCGACTCCCGCGCCGCTGAGGATGAGCCCCACAGCGGCAATACGCCGACCGGAGCCCGATCGGCCGGTGAAGAAATCGGCTGCAAGTCCGGTGAGGGTGGACGTCACCACCACTGTCGTGACGTCTTTGACGGCGAGGTGACGCGCCGCGGCAGCTTGGACTCCCATGCCCGCTGCCACCGTCGCGGCGATGACCAGCTGAAGCACGCTCTCACCCCTCACGGCATCTATCAGAGAGGCTGTACCGGCGGCAATTTCGACGACCGCAGTGAAGGCGAAAAGGGTCGTTGCGGCGCTAGTCCAACCGGCCGCGGAATTGGCGACTATCGCACCGGCTGCGGCGGCGCCCGCCATGAACCCGAGGAGGGCGAGGGACGGGCCGAGCACGGGGAGGTCGTCAGCGCCTGCGATCCCCATGCCGAGGATCAGGACGTTGCCGGTCATGTTGCCCGTGAAGACGCGATCAAGACCGAGGTAACCGACTGCGTCGATGATTCCGGTGGAGAATGTCAAGACGAGCATCAGCCACAGGTGATGGGATTCGGGCGCGCGCTTGGGTACGGCCGAGACTTGCTGGGTACCAGTCATATCCGGATGGATGCCTCATCGCCCACAGGCGTAGCCGAGCAGTCCCCGCGGGCTGACGCCTGCGCGCAGGAATCCGTCGGTGGATCGGGTGACCGCGCTGGTCATACCCAGCGACCACGGTTCGGTCAGGTCCAGGATGTGGCCCTGCTTCTGCAACGCGGCACGCGTGGGTTCGGGCACCCGTGACTCCATCCGCACCACCTTGGGGCTGGCCGCCCGCGTCATGAACGACGACGGGAAGTGCAGGCTGTTCCACGTTGGCGCGTCGATGGCTTCCTGCAGGTTCATTCCGTGGTGAATGTGATGCAGCAGGAACGTCAGTGGCCACTGGTCCTGCATGTCGCCGCCCGGGGTGCCGAAGGCCATGTAAGGCTCCCCGTCCCGGAGCGCGAGCGACGGTGACAGGGTGGTACGTGGTCGTTTTCGCGGTTCCACAGAATTCGGTAACCCGGCATCGAGTGCGAAGATCTGTGCGCGCGTGCTCAATGAGAAGCCGAGGCCTGTGACGAGGGGGCCTCCCCACAGGAACCCGCCGCTGGGCGTCACTGAGGCCAGGTTGCCCCAGCGGTCGACAACATCGATGTGCACGGTGTCGCCGTTGGTGCGGCCGGCCCCGGGCACGATGTAGGGGATGGGCAGATGTTCGCCGGAGCCCAGCGGTTCGTGCACGAAGCGCGGCAACCGCGGCGGCACGCCGGAAAGAACGCCGGGTCGAAGCTCAGCGCTGGCGCACTCGCCGATCAGCGTGCGCCTGTCGTCGTTGTAGGACCGGGAAAGCAGTTGTGCCATTGGCACATCGGTGAAGTCGGGATCACCGTAGTATGCCTCGCGGTCAGCGAACGCGAGCTTGGCGGATTCGACGACCGTGTGGATGAACTCCGGCCCGGTGGGATTCATGGCCGCGATATCGATTCCGTTGAGCAGGGCCAACTGCTGCAGCAGCACCGGACCCTGGCTCCAGGTCTGCGGCTTGCACACCGTGTACCCGTGATAGTCATAGCAGACGGGCTCTTCGATCGAGGGTTGCCAGTCGGCGAGATCCTGCCCGGTGAGGAAACCGCGGTGTGCGCGACCGGTGCTGTCCTGCGTCGGAATCGACATGTGTTTGTCGATGGCATCGGCGACGAATCCCCGGTAGTACACGTTGCGCGCAGCGACTATCTGTCCGTCGCGGTCACTGGTGGCGGCTTCGGCTTCTTCGATGATGCGGATAAACATATCGGCCATCGCCCGGTTGGTGAACCGCGCACCGGGTGCGGGCGGCTGCCCGGCGGGCAGGTAGACCTCGGCGTTCTCCGGCCAGTCGCGCTCGAATCTGTGCTTGGCGTCGGCGATCACCAGAGAGGTCAAGGCGGTCATCGGAAAACCGTGCTGCGCATAGCCGATGGCGAAGTCGAGGACTTCCCGCAGCCGCATCGTCCCGTAGCGTTCCAGCACCAGTGTCAGCGTGCCGAACATTGCCGGTACGCACGCGGGTAACAGTCCGTCCTGCGGTACGAAGTCCACGCCCAGGTCGGCCAGGGCCTCGGGGGTCATGGCGGCGGGTGACGGCCCTTGCCCGCTGACCACGAATGTGGTGTCCGAGGCCGCATGGTGCGCGACGATGGGCACTTCGCCGCCGGGACCATTCTGCTCGGGTTGGACGACCTGCAGGACGAAGGCGGCGGCGACAGCGGCGTCGAAGGCGTTACCGCCCCGCTCCAACACCGTCATGCCGGACTGTGCGGACAGCCAGTGCGTTGACGTGATCATCCCGAGCGTTCCGGTCAACTCGGGGCGGGTGGTGAACATGAGTGCTCCTTGATCGCGACCGGTGAGGCCGGTCGAAAGGTGGTGCGGGGCAGCGGTCGGTACTGGCTGGGCACCGGTTCGGCGTTGAGGTCACGGCCGGTGACGTCGGGCAGGGAAGCGATGGAGGCGACGGTGAGGACGCCGAGCGCACCGAGGAACGCGGCGAGCAGCCAGGGCCTGCCACCTGTGGCGGCCACCAGTGAGGCGGCGATGAACGGGGTGGCCCCGCCCATGATGGTCTGCATCTGGTAGACGAACGAGACGCCGCTGCAGCGGATTTCGGTCGGGAACAATTCGGTCAGCGTGGCCGGCGTCGGTCCTTCGATCAGGGAGGCGACGACGGGCCAGCCGATGACGACACCGAGGAGGATCGCCGCGGTGGTGCCGATGTGCATGACGGCGAACCCGATGGCGGGGCTGACCGTCATCGCGGCGGCACCTGCCAGCAGCACAGGTTTGCGGCCGACCCGGTCCGACAGTGCCGCAGTGATCGGCATGAGGATGCAGATCAGCAGGTTGGAGATGATGCCGGCGAGCAGGGCCACAGTCGGCGAGCCACCGAGCTGGTGGGTGATGTAGGAGACGCCGAACACGGTGAACACGTTGGAGACCGGCGCGTCAACCAGTCGGGCACCCAGGGCGCGCAGCATCAGCCATTTGTGTGCGCGGAACAGTTGCGCCGCGGGCACACGATCGGTACCGCGGGCCCGCGCCTCCTGGAAGACCTCGGGGTCGTCGAGCTTGCGGCGGAAGTAGAGCCCGACTGCAACGACGACGACGCTGAGCAGGAAGGGCACGCGCCAGCCCCAGGACAGGAACTGTTCGTCGGGCATTGCGGCGAATGCGGTGAAAACCAGTGACGACAGCAACAGGCCGGCGGGCCCACCGACAAGCGCGAAGCTGGACCAGAATCCGCGGCTGCCGGGCGGGGCGTGTTCGGCGGCGATCAATGTGGCACCGCCGAACTCGCCACCGACGGCAAGCCCCTGCACCACCCGGCACAACACCAGTCCGGCAACCGCCCAGACTCCGACAGCGTCGTAGGTGGGCAGCAGTCCGACGCAGAATGTCGCGGCGCCCATGACCGCCATGGTGATGACCAGCAAGGCCTTACGTCCCACTTTGTCGCCGAGATGGCCGAACAGGATCCCGCCCAGGGGGCGCACGACGAATCCGATGCCGTAGGTCGCAAATGCAGCGAGCAGGCCGACGGTGGGGCTGCCGGAGACGAAGAACAGGGGCTGAAAGACCAGCGACGCGGCCCAGCCGTACAGGCCGAAGTCATACCACTCGAGCAGGCCACCCATGAATGCGCTGAACGAGTTTCGCTGCATCATGCGGCGAGTGGGACTGCCCGCATCGGCAGGAGGTGAACCGGTGCCGGCGCCCCGGCCACCGGATGGGGCGTCTGGGCGAGACAGATGTGACGTCATGGGCGGATCTCCAAGGCTGTGAGCTGGGTCGCATGGGGTTGTGTCCACCGTGGACCACCCCAATGCATGCGTCAAATGAAAGTTTCTGCTATAAACATGCGTGATGCGCATAGATGCTGGTCAGCTGGAGGCGATGGTCGCGGTTGCCGATTACGGATCGATGTCCGCCGCCGCCCGGGCTCTGCATCTGACGCAACCGGCGCTGTCCCGTCGGATCGCTGCGTTGGAATCCGCGATGCGGTTGACACTGTTCCACCGCGTCGACCGGGCGACCCGTCTGACGACCGAGGGTGCCGCGATCCTGCCGTATGCGCGACGGGTGCTCGGGGACAGCGCCGACGTCGCCACCGTCGTCGATGCAATCCACGGGCATCATCAGGGGACGCTGCATGTTGTCGGCCTGCCCTCGTTGGTGGCGACGATGCTGCCGCCGATCGCTGCGGCCTACCACCACAGGTATCCGGATATTGCGCTTCGCCTCAGCGGCGTCGTCGACACCGACGCCGCGACCCGCATGATTGCCAATGCCGAGTGCGATGTCGCGATCTCGGATCTGGACGTGGAATACCCAGGGCTGCATACTGTCCCGCTCGGTGTCACGCGCATGCTGGCGGTCATGGCAGCCGACGAGGTAGCCGGACGTGCCGGCGTGATAGATGAGTTGAGCAGAGCCGATCTCGAAGGCCGGACTCTGGTCACCCTTCCGGTCGGGACGTTGACCCGGACGTTGACCGAAGAGTTCTACGCGGAGGTGGGTGCGACGCCCGCGCATGTTGTGGTCACCACGCAGCGCGATGCGTTGATTCCGCTCGCCCTGGCCGGTGTGGGTG
>CAMFLL010000453.1 GCA_945957405.1 uncultured Mycolicibacterium sp.
CCCCACCACTATCCTCTTCGTCGGCAGCGTCAGATGTGTATAAGAGACAGATCGACTCCAGTCGCGTGTCGCCGTGCACGCCCACGACCTCGGACTGCGTCTCGACCCGGATGTTGGCCTTGGTGGCGATCTGCTCGATGAGATACGTCGACATGCTGGCTTCCAGTGCTTCGCCCCGCACGAGCAACGTCACCGACCGGGCGTGGCCCGAGAAGAACATCGCCGCCTGCCCCGCGGAATTACCCGCACCGACCAGATAGACATCGTTTCCCGCGGCGACGCTCGCATCGCTGCGGGCCGCACCGTAATAGACACCGGAACCGACATATCGGTCGACGGACACCAGGTCGAGTCGCCGCCACTGCACACCTGTCGCCAGGACGATGGACTTCGCCTGCACCACATCGCCGCCGTCGAGCGTGACGGCCATACCGGCTGGGTCGATGGCGTCGACGCGTCGGGTGACGACGATCTCGGCACCGAGCCGCTTGGCCTGTTGCAGGGCCCGGCTGGCGAGCTCGTCCCCTGAAACACCGTATGGGAAGCCGGGATAGTTCTCGATCCGCGTCGATGCACCGGCCTGCCCACCCGGCGCAAAGGACTCGACCAGTACGGTCCGCAGACCTTCGGAGGCACCGTTGACCGCCGCCGTCAGACCCGCCGGCCCGCCCCCCACGATGACCACGTCGTAATTCGCGTTCGCGGGCGCGACGGTCAACCCAGCCACGGAGGCCACGGCGCGCATTGTGGGAGCGACCAGCGTTGTGCCGTCCGGTAACACCACCACGGGATAGCGAGCGGCCGCGACGTCAGCGGTTGCCACTGCGCCGACGGCGGGATCGTCGGGTTCCATCCGTTCGTACGGAATCTGGTTGCGGCGCAGGAAGCTGTCACATTCATGCACTCCCGGGTCGAGGCGTGGTCCGATCACGACCATCGCCGGCTCAGGTGGTTGTGCGCTGGCACTTCGAAGCATCTCCAACCGCTCCATTGCGGCGGCACCGACCGATGCGGAGACCTCAGGGGCCATCGCCGCGAGCGTGTGGAAGACCTCGACCGTCAGCTTCATGACGCGCGACGGCACAACAGCTCGCATGCTGGCCGGCAACGGTGTCCCGAGCGTCATCGGGACTTCTCCGCCGAGCTCACCCGGTCCCCGGATCCCGATCACCTGCTCGACGCCATTGACCACTTTCGTCAACTCGGTCTTGCCCTCGACCACGATGGCCAACGCCCGGGCATCACCTTCGTGGGCGACGTACTCTTCGGGGCGCAGATGCAGATCCTCCACTTCGCCGGCAAGGTACTCGAGCGCCTTCTCCTCGAGCGTCGAGAAGAGCGGAATTCCGGCGATCTCGTCGATGGTGAACATGGCTGCCTCCCAATTGTTTTCCCCATCGTCAGTCGGGCAGCCGCCGTGGCGCATGAGGCAATCGCCTCAAGATTGAGTCAGTGGCATCGGCCTCAAGATCGAGTCAGTTGGCGAAGCAGTACGAGTCGCTCGACGCGTCACCGCCCTGCAGCCGCGTCTGGTGCACGCGGAGGCCGCGGAAGTCGTCGCCATACAGGAAGAACCGATCATCGGGCACAAGACCCCCGTCGGTGATGTCGGCATCGATCTTGGTCATCCATGCTCCGACGCCGTCGGGATAGATCGCGTCATCCCACGCCGCGTACAGCGAATTGGTGACGTACACCCGGCGTCCGTCGCGGCTGATCTCCACCATCTGGGGACCGCCGGCGAGCGGCATGTCCGGATCGGCCGGATGCGGCGCCCGTCGCACCACGCCACCGAGCCGCACGGAGCCGGTCTCCCGCGGGTGGCGCGGGTCGCTCACGTCAAACTGTTTGAGTTCTCCTGTCCCCCAACACGATACATACAACCAGTGATCGTCCACCGACAGATCGATATCGGTGATCAACGGGGGGACCGCGCCGAACGGCTTGAACAGCGGAGGCAGATCGTCGGCGTCGGCCGGTTCTGCGGGAATCGTGATCACCTTGTCGACGTCCCACCGATCGCCGTTGCGGTGCCACAGCCAGACCGATGCCGAGAGGTCCTCGACGCTGATCACGGTGTCGACGAACCCCCATGCCTTGGACGGGTCATGCGCGGGACGCAGCTCGAGCACCATCTGATGCTCATCGCCGAGGTCCACCCGCTGAGTCAGCTTCCGTTCGGACATACTCCAGAAATTCAGGTGATGTCCGAACTTGCGTCCGAGCAGGTCTTCGGCATTGAGTCCGTGCTCGATCATCGACGGTGTCGCCCACTCGGATGTGATCACGGTGTCGTGCTTCAGGTGCCACCAGACGTCGTAGGCGAGGTGTTGCGGTCCCCGGTCCAGCTCCCACGCCCCGATCACCGCGAACGTGTCATGGTCGATCAGGGCAACACCACCGGGATCGTCGATATCGTTGCCGCCCAACGCCGACATGAAGATCCCGCCCGGTCCGCAGTGCACCGTGTGGGGCCGCGAATAGCCGGCCTTGGCCGCGAGTTCGCCGGCATCGATGGCGTGGGTCAGCACCGGATGGTGAGGATCGGGTTTGGTGTCGAGCACGTAGGTTGTCGACGACCGCAGACCGGGGACCAACAGGTACCGCCGCTCCAGCGTCGCGTGATCGCACGGACCGTCATGGCACAACGCACTCGAGCACGCATTCCAACCGAAGTGGTGCAATTCGTTACCGGCGGAAGGTAGTTCCGACCAGCCGACCACACGCCCGAAGGTCTGGGCTTCGGGGTCGCAATCGACGACGGCTATCGCGTCCTTTCGCTGACCGGTCGGGTCGAAGGCCGCCACATAGGCGAGCCGTTCGGGAGAGGCAGCCATTGCCTCACCCGGGGTGCGGTAGAACGTCGGATCTGCTGACATGGCCCCTCCTCGCCTCGCGCATGTGCCGGGCCACCGCCCTGGAACGCCGCGGCGGTCAGGTTGCGACCTTGATCCTTCGCCGCTGATGGGAAGGTGTCCAGAGCCCGCGGGGTCCGACATGGCTGGGTGGTCGACGAGGCCGTTCTCCATGGACATGTTGGGCGGCTAGGATCCCGCTCCATGTCTGCTGTACTGCCCAGGACCATCACCGAACCGAGTCGCGAGATCGACGTCATCCACGACACCGACGTCCTGGTCGTCGGGTCGGGTCCGGGCGGTCTGGCTGCCGCCCTGGCCGCCGCGCGCGCCGGGGTCAAGGTGGCCCTCGTCGAACGCTTCGGCTGTTTCGGCGGGAACATCACGACGGTCGGTGTCGAGGGTTTCGCGTGGTACCGCCATGAGCAGACCGTGGAGGCCGGCGGTATCGGCTGGGAATTCGAGCAACGCGCCAAGGAGATGGGCGCGGCGGTGCCCGAGAGCCAGTCGCTGTCCTATGAACTCGACTCCGAGGGATTCAAGCTGGTCGCCGACCGCCTGGTCCAGGAAGCCGGCATCCACGCGATGCTGCACCGCCAGTTCGTCGCACCACTGATGGACGGTGACCAGATCGTCGGCATCGTCACCGAATCGAAGGCCGGCCGGGAGGCGATCCTCGCCCGGCGCGTGGTCGACGCAACCGGGGACGCCGACATCGCGGCACGGGCGGGCGCCCCGGTGCACAAGACACCGGTCGAAGAGATGATGGCGGCGTCGGTGATGTTCCACCTCGCCGGCGTGGACAAGGCGGCATTCCTGCAGGGTGTCGCCGACGACCCGCAGACCTACCGCGACTGGTCCGCCGGCGAATTCGCGGCCGACGAGACGGACGAGAAAGACGCCGACATGTACTCGCCGTACCTCGGCAAGCCATTCGCGAAAGCCATCGCCGACGGTATGTTGCCGGCGCACCTGAACACCATCGGCGGTACCTGGGGTGCGATGCATGACACCGGCGAATTGACCTACATGAACCTGGTCCACCTCGCCGGCTGCGACGGCACCGACCCCGACAGCCTGACCCGCTTCGAGATCGAAGGCCGGGAGCAGGCCATGCTCGCCATCGAGGCGTTACGCCGTTACACCCCGGGCTGCGAGTCCGCCCGGCTGCGCAACTTCGGGATGACCATCGGCATCCGCGACACCCGCAAGATCGATGCCGTCTACAACCTCACCGAGACCGACGTGCGTGAGCAGGGCCGGTTCGACGACAGCATCGGCATCTACCCCGAGTTCATCGACGGCTACGGCGTGCTGGTGCTGCCGACCACGGGACGCTACCTGCAGATCCCCTATCGGTCCCTGCTCCCCAAGGCGGTACGCCACCTGATCGTGGCCGGGCGGGCCACCGGCGGAGACCGCATCGCACATGCGGCGACGCGGAACATGTCGTGCTGCGCCGTGGCCGGCCAGGGCGCCGGGGTGGCCGCCGCGCTGTCCGTGCGCACCGGTCGGGATCTCGACGACGTCGACATTGCCGACGTCCAGGCCGAGCTGATCCGCCAGGGCGTCCGGATCGCCTGAGACCGGCGAAACCCCGGGGGGTCAGCCGATGGCCTTGGCCCAGTTGGTCCCGAGGTAGTCCGCGTTCTTCTTGGTCTGCTCGTCGGTGGGGATCACCGGGGTTCCGTTGACCGGGGGCAGCGCCGACAGCGCGGCCTTGTCGACGGTGCCCGCCTTCTCCATGGCATCGGCGCGCACCGGTCGGGCGAGGCCCTTGAGGAACAGGTTCTGCCCCTCATCGCTGTAGAGGAATTCCTGCCACAGCCGCGCCGCAGCCGGATGCGGTCCGTCCTTGTTGATCGCCTGGAAGTAGTAACCACCGACCAGCGCGTCGTTCGGCACGAACACCTTCCACGTCGGAATCTTCTTGGTCTCAGCCGAATTCAGGTAATCCCAGTCGATGACGACGGGTGTCTGACCGGATTCGATGGTGGCCGGCGTCGGGTCGACGGGCACGAAGTTGCCTGCGTCCTTGAGGCGCTTGAAGAAGTCGACGCCCGCGGCGATATCGTCCACCGACCCGCCGTTGGCGATGGCGGCCATCAGCACGCCGTTGGCGGCCGCACTGGCGGTGGTGGGATCACCGTTGAGCGCCACCCGGCCCTTGAACTCCGGCTTGAGCAGATCGTTGACACCGGTCACGTCGGGAACCTTGGCCGAGTCGTACCCGACGGACATGTAGCCGCCGTAATCGTTGACCCAGGTGCCGTCGGGATCCTTGAACTCAGCCGGGATCTCGTCGAACGTCGACACCTTGTAGGGCGCGAACAGCGCGGTGTTCGCCAGCGCGATGGCCTGGCCCAGGTCGAAGACGTCGGGTGCGGTGCTCTTGCCCTTCTGCTGGTTGGCGGCGTTGATCTCGTCCTGGCTGTTGG
>CAMFLL010000454.1 GCA_945957405.1 uncultured Mycolicibacterium sp.
CGCGCCATGAAGGCGCGGATGTCCTTGGGCAGGCATCCGCCGCCGAATCCGAGACCGGCGTTGAGGAATCGGCGGCCGATACGCGGGTCGTAGCCCAGCGCGTCGGCCAGCACTGTGACGTCGGCGTCAGCGGCTTCGCAGACCTCCGAGATCGCGTTGATGAACGAGATCTTGGTCGCCAGAAAGGCATTGGCCGACACCTTGACCAGCTCGGCGGTCTGCAGGTCGGTCAGCAGGAACGGTACGTGCTCGCCGAGCAGCGGAGCGTAGAGTTCCCGGATCGCGGCCTCGGCGCGCTGGGAATCACGTTGCACACCAAGCACAATCCGGTCCGGATGCAGGGTGTCGTGCACCGCGAAACCTTCGCGGAGGAATTCGGGGTTCCACGCGATCTCGACGTCGACACCGGCCGGCGCCAGCAGCCGGGCGCGCTCACCCAGTTCGGCGGCGGTGCCCACCGGCACAGTGGATTTCCCGACGATCACCGCGTGCCGCGTGAGCCGGGGCACCAGTTCGTCGATGACGGCGTGCACGTGACGCAGGTCGGCGCCCAGCTCGCCCTTTTTCTGCGGGGTCCCGACGCCGAGGAAGTGCACGTCGGCGAACTCGGCGGCCATGTCGTAATCGGTGGTGAACTGCAGCCGGCCGGCAGCCAGGTTGTCGCTCAACATCTTTCGCAGGCCCGGTTCATAGAACGGGATGTCGCCGGCGGCCAGCTTGGCCACCTTGCCCGGGTCGATGTCGACCCCGATGACCTCATGCCCCAGTTCGGCCATACCTGCGGCGTGGGTCGCGCCGAGGTAGCCCGTGCCGAATACCGTGCAACGCATACCGTCTGTATAAGAGGGCAGGGTGAGCTGATCGCATCGCGACACTGATCGGCACGCGAACGAAAGGTTACGACTAAGACTCCACCAGCAGGTGGACCGGGTTGCTCAGCGGCCGAACGACGGCCACGGCCACAGCGGTGAGCCACCGCCAGAACCCGAGCCCGAGCCTCCTGAGCCGCCACCCGAGCTGGGACCGGGGTCCCACGAGCCCGAACCTGAACCTGACCCGGAGCCCGAGCCGCGACCGCCGCCACCGGACTGTTCGGACTGGCCCGGCCATTGCGGCTGCTGTGGCTGCGGTTGCTGCGGCCACTGCGGCTGCGCGGGGTTGGGCTGCTGCGGTTGCGGCCATTGTGGCTGCTGGGGTTGCGGCCATTGTGGCTGTTGAGGCTGCGGCCACTGCTGTTTCGGCGGGTCGTAGTAGTCGTTGTCCCGGCGCGGCGGATCCCACGGCCGCAGGATCGCGGGCAGCCGCGGCTTCGGGAGCACCACGATCGGGGGAACCACCGGGGCCACCACTGGCGGCGGCGGGATGTATGGCGCCACCGGGGCCGGTGCCGGGATCGGAGCGGCCGGAGCCGGGGCGGGTGCCTCCGGGGCCGGTGCCGGGGCTGCGGGTGCCGGTGCGGGTGCAGCCGGCGCGGGTGCGGGTGCCTCGACGAACACCGTGCGCGGGGCCTGCGGTTGCGGGGCTTCCTGCACCACGGGCTTGGGTGCCGGAATGGTCTCCGGCGCCGGAGCGGGTGCCGGCGGAACCGCCGCCTTGGGCACCTCGGGTGCCGGGGCTTCCTGCGTCGGGACGATCACGCTCTCGCCGGGGCTGGGCCGCTGATCGACCGTCGGCCGGATGGCCACAGCGAGCGAGACCACCAGCGCGGTTACGCCGATCACGAAGATCGACGTCAGGGCACTGCCGACCAGCAGGAACGGTTTGCGTCCCGGCGGCGGTGCCACCACAGGCTCCAGCGGTTCAGCCGGCGCGTAATCGGCGGCCGGTTCGTCGATCACTTCGCTGTAGGCCAGCGACCCGGAGCCCGAGCCCGACCCCTGAGCCATGTACCCGGCGCCGGCCATCTGCGTGGCCTCGGCGTCCTCGGCGCTGTTCGCGTACGCCCGGCCGACCGTGGTGGCCTCGAACAGCGGCGCGCTCGCCGACGCCAGCGCCGCACCGCGGGCCAGGGCCAGTTCGGCCTCGTCGGGTGCGCTCACCGGCAGTGACGTCGCCGATTCGAGTTGCAGTTTGATGGCGGCAACGCTCACGCCGGAGCCCACGACGAACACGCCCTGCGGCGGCGCGTCGAGTTCCTCGAGTCCAGCGACCATGGCGGCCAGCTGAGCGACAGCGTCTTCGGTGTGCAGATCCTGGGTCTGCACCTTGACGATCGAGCCGTCGGCTGTCTCCACCACCGACAGCGTCGCGGTGTCGCGCTCGAGGAACATCAGCGCGGTGCGGTCATACCCCACCGCGCGCCCGACGGCCTGGGCCAGCGTGCCCGCGGCGTGCAGTTCGGAGACCAGCATGACGTTGTCGATGTTGTGGGCCGCCAACGCATCCCGCAGCGCTGCCGCTTCGTCGTGGTCACGCCATGTCACACCTGTGGACGCCAGCCGGTGGCCGCCTTCGGCGGCGCTCTCCCGGGTCCCGAGAATCGCGGTGACAACCTGCTCCGAGGCCGTTGCCGCGGAACCCTCGGACGCAATGTCGAAGACGTCGTGATCGACGGTCACGCCGTCCGCTTTTTCGCCTTCGACCAGCACCATGCGCACCGTCGTTGGTGTCATCGACACACCAAGTACGATGTCCACTGCCCCTCCAAAATTCTTTGCTACTCAGTTCTAGTTTCGTTCGGGCACTCACGCCACTCGTTCAGTCACTAAGAACTTCATCGGCGCTGCTAGCTGCGGTGTTACATGAGCAGCGGCTGTGAAATCCGGCGGCTGTCCCCGATGGCGCGGGCCCCCCGAGACCCGATAGCTGCCAACCCTACCCGTGGGATGCTTGGTCGATGGCCAGCTCTGACGGACGAATGCCTCGACTCGACTTTCATTTCGACCCGATGTGCCCGTTCGCGTATCAGACCTCGATCTGGATCCGCGACGTCCGCGACCAGACCGGGCTGGAGATCACCTGGCGGTTCTTCAGCCTCGAAGAGGTCAACCGCGCCGAGGGCAAGAAACATCCCTGGGAACGGGACTGGTCCTACGGATGGTCGCTGATGCGGATCGGCGCGCAGCTCCGCCGTGTCGATCCCGGGCTGCTCGACCGCTGGTATGCCGTCACCGGCCGTGAACTGCACACCCTCGGGGGTAAACCCCACGATCCGGTGGTGGCACGAAAACTGCTGTCCGACATCGGCGCCGATGATGAGGTCTTCGATGCCGCCCTGGCCGACCCCACCACCCACGACGAGGTGCGTGCCGATCATCAACGGGTCATCGACGCGGGCGGCTACGGTGTCCCGACGCTGTTCCTCGACGGGCAGTGCCTGTTCGGGCCCGTACTGGTCGACCCGCCCACCGGAGCCGCCGCGCTCAAGCTGTGGGATGTCGTCACCGGGATGGCGGAACTCCCGCATGTCTACGAACTGCAGCGGCCCAAATCGGTCGCCGATGCCGAACTGATCGGCCAGGCGCTGCGGCCCTACGTGGCGGGCCGCGACTGGGTGAGCATCAACCGCGGCGAGGTCATCGACCTGGAAGCGCTCAGCCCTCCCGCTCGATCATGACGAGCCCCTGACCGTAATAGGGCTGCGTGATCCAGAGCTTGTCGCCGAATGCCGCCGCCTCCGCGATACGGGCCGGCGCGTCCTTACTGGAGCCCGGAAGATCGACCGGGCCGGCGATCTGCCGCAGGTCCGACGCGTCGTGCAGGGTGATCCGCGGCGGCCCGTCCTTCTCCCCACGCCAGACCATCCACACGTATCCGCCACTCCCGATGATGCCGCCCGCTCCGGCGGGGACGTCCTGCGTGCGCAGGATCTGCCCACTGGCTTCGTCGACCGCGAGCAGCTTGCCCTTGACCCGCACCCACAACGCCGACGACGTCAGGGCCACGCTGCCCGGCGTCACATCGGTGACCATCGACACCTCTCTGGTCCCGCTGTCGATCCTGGCCAGCCCGTTCTCGCAAGTCACCCACACCGCGTTCGGTGTGCCGACCGGCGTATCGACCGACACGTCGCACGGCATCGTGATGGGGTCGCCCGCGACGCCGTCCTCGGTGAACGGCACCACGACGTCTTCCCAGGGGTCGTTGATCCAGCCCGTCTGACCGCTGACCGCGGCTCCGAAGCTCTCCAGCTCCCCCGGCAACACCAGCGCGGCGTCCGCGCCGCCCGGCGAGATCCGCCGGTCCGGTGGCTCCCCGTCGGTGCTGGTGAACCAGATGGCGCCGTCGTCGGCGACGGCGCGGCGGGTGTGCAGCGCGTAGAGCCGGAATTCGGCTCCCATCGGCGCCCCGGTCGCCGGGTCGATGCGCTGGGCGTCGCCGCCGTCAAACGCGTACAGGTGGTTGGCGCCCGCACTCACGCCGTCGAAACCATCCCCCACCTGCTCCAGGACGCGGGCCTTCAGGCCGCCGCCGCTGGTCTCCGAGGTGCCGGAGCACGCCGTGGCCATGAGGGCCAGCACTATCAGGAATCCCACCCGTCGCATGCGCCGATGGTAGTTGCCAGGCAGACAGCGTCGCGCTGTTTCCGCATTACCCGACGACGTGGCCGCGTAGGGGTGCGTTGCTAATCCATCTTGATGAAGTTCTGATACGACTTCGACGGTGTCGGCCCGCGCTGGCCCTGATACTTGGAGCCCACCTTGGCGCTGCCGTAGGGGTGTTCGGCCGGGCTGGTGAGCCGCAGCAGGCACAGCTGGCCGATCTTCATACCCGGCCACAGCGTGATCGGCAGGTTCGCGACGTTTGACAGTTCCAGCGTGATGTGGCCGCTGAATCCCGGGTCGATGAACCCCGCGGTCGAGTGGGTCAGCAAGCCCAGGCGACCCAGCGAGCTCTTGCCTTCGAGGCGGCCGGCCAGATCGTCGGGCAGTGTGCAGCGTTCCAACGTCGCTCCCAGCACGAACTCGCCGGGGTGCAGGACGAACGGCTCACCCTCCTTGGGTTCCACCAGCGTCGTCAGGTCGTCCTGGCGCTTCGACGGGTCGATGTGCGTGTAGCGCGTGTTGTTGAAGACGCGGAACAGATTGTCGAGTCGGACATCGACGCTCGACGGCTGCACCAGGGTGTCGTCGAACGGGTCCACACCCAGCCGGCCAGACGCGAGTTCGGCCTTGATGTCGCGATCGGAGAGCAGCACCCGACGAGAGTATCGGCTGCAGGTGATAACCTCTCAAGCCACACACCGCCGATGTAGTTCAATGGCAGAACATCAGCTTCCCAAGCTGAATACGCGGGTTCGATTCCCGTCATCGGCTCCAC
>CAMFLL010000455.1 GCA_945957405.1 uncultured Mycolicibacterium sp.
GCAGCGAGCGCATCCGGACGTACAACTTCCCGGAGAACCGCATCGCCGACCACCGGATCAACTTCAAGTCCCACAACCTCGACCAGGTTCTCGACGGTGACCTCGACGCGCTGTTGGACGCGCTGGGCGAGGCGGACAAGCAGTCCCGACTCCAGCAGGCCTGATGTCGGTAGGGACGGGCATCCGAGACGTGATCGAGGCGGCCACCCGGACTCTGGCTCACGCCGGCATCGATTCGGCGCGTGTCGACGCCGAACTGCTGGCCGCCCATGCGGCGGGCATCGACCGGGGCCGGCTGGCCATGCTCGACCCGTCGGATGACTTCATCGCACGCTATGACGACCTGGTCGAGGCCCGATCGCGAAGGATCCCGCTGCAACACCTGACCGGCAGCGCGCCCTTCGGTGCGGAGTCGTTGACCGTGGGCCCGGGGGTCTTCATTCCGCGCCCGGAAACCGAGGCGTTGCTCGAATGGGCAATGAAAGCAGTTGGGGCGCAATCGCATCCACGAATCATCGACCTGTGCACCGGTTCGGGCGCGCTGGCCGTGGCACTGGCGCACCACCGGCCGCAGGCCACGGTGATCGCCGTCGACGATTCGTCTGCCGCCCTGCGGTACGCCGGCCTGAACGCCACCGGCACCTCGATCCGGCTGGTCGAGGCCGACGTGACCGACCCCGGGCTGCTACCCGAACTGGACGGAAGCCTGGACCTCCTGGTTGCGAACCCGCCCTACATACCTGACGGTGCGGTGCTGGATCCTGAAGTTGCAGAACACGATCCGCACCACGCGCTGTTCGGTGGACCCGACGGGATGCGGGTGATCGAGTCGATCGCGGTGCTCGCAGGCAGGTGGTTGCGCCCCGGCGGTCAGCTGGGCATCGAACACGACGACACCACTTCGGCTGCCACCGTCGAACTACTCGAACGCACCGGGTGGTTCAGCGACATCGAGGCGCGCCGGGATCTGACGGGCCGGCCGCGGTTCGTCACCGCGGTGCGCGACGGCGAAGGGAAATCATGAACAGCTTCGATTGCGGCGACGAAGATCAGCGCGTGATCGGGATCTCGTCGGCGGTCAGCGCCGCCAAGGGCGGCCGCCTGGTCGTCATTCCGACCGACACCGTGTACGGAATCGGCGCCGACGCATTCGACGGCGACGCGGTGGCGGCGCTACTGTCGGCCAAGGGTCGTGGTCGCGACATGCCGGTGCCGGTTCTGGTCGGTTCCTGGAACACCATCGACGGGCTGGTCTACACCGTGCCGCAGTCGGCGCGGGAACTGATCCGGGCGTTCTGGCCCGGCGCACTGAGCCTGGTGGTGCGGCAGGCGCCGTCGCTGCAATGGGATCTCGGCGATGCCGAGGGCACCGTCATGCTGCGGATGCCGCTGCACCCGGTGGCCCTCGACGTGCTGCGCGAGGTGGGGCCGATGGCGGTGTCGAGCGCCAACATCTCAGGGCGGCCACCCGCGGTGACGATCGAGCAGGCCCAGGAACAGCTGGGGCAACTCGTCGAGGTCTACCTCGATGGTGGGCCCTCCGCCCAGCAGGCAGCGTCGACCATTCTCGATCTGACCGGGGTGACGCCGAAAATCCTGCGCTCCGGACCTATTTCGGCCGAAGCGATCGGCCAGGTGCTCGGCCTCGACCCGCAGTCGTTGACCGCAACAGGCTGAATCACTTGTCTCAGGTTGACCCGGTACGGTTCATGCGGTGTTGAGCGGAGGTAGCGAGGTCTCGGACCTGGCCGGCGGTCTGCTCGCATTGTCCGATCGCGGTGCAGGCGTTCCCCTGCGGGAGCTCGCCCTCGTCGGCCTCACCGCCGCCATCATCACCTACTTCGCCACCAGCCCGGTCCGGATGCTGGCCACCCGACTCGGTGCCGTGGCCTACCCGCGCGAGCGTGACGTGCACGTCCAGCCCACCCCGCGGATGGGTGGCCTGGCGATGTACACCGGCGTGGTCGCCGCGGTGTTCCTGGCCTCCCAGCTGCCCGCGCTGACCCGTGGATTCGTCTACTCCACCGGCATGCCCGCGGTGGTGGTTGCCGGGGGACTGATCATGGGCATCGGGCTCATCGACGACCGCTGGGGGCTCGACGCGCTGACCAAGTTCGCCGGGCAGATCACCGCAGCGAGCGTGCTGGTGACGATGGGCGTCGCCTGGAGCGTCCTCTACATCCCGATCGGCGGGGTGGGCACCATCGTGTTGGACCAGACGTCATCGATCCTGCTGACGCTGGCGCTCACGGTGTCGATCGTCAACGCGATGAACTTCATCGACGGCCTCGACGGCCTGGCCGCGGGGCTCGGCCTGATCACGGCGCTGGCGATCTGTGTGTTCTCCGTCGGGTTGCTCCGCGACCACGGCGGCGATGTGCTGTTCTATCCGCCCGCCGTGATCTCGGTGGTGCTGGCCGGGGCCTGCCTGGGCTTCCTGCCCCACAATTTCCACCGGGCGAAGATCTTCATGGGCGACTCCGGGTCCATGCTCATCGGCCTGATGCTGGCGGCGGCCTCGACCACGGCGGCCGGACCGATCTCGCAGAATGCCTACGGCGCGCGTGACGTGTTCGCATTGCTCTCGCCGTTCCTGCTGGTGGTGGCGGTGATGTTCGTGCCGGCCTTGGACACGCTGCTCGCGATCGTTCGACGTACCCGTGCCGGACGCAGCCCGTTCAGCCCCGACAAGATGCATCTGCACCACCGGTTGCTGCAGATCGGCCACTCACACCGGCGCGTGGTGTTGCTGGTCTATCTGTGGGTGGGCATCGTCGCCTTCGGCGCCGCCAGCACCACATTCTTCGATCCGCGCTACACCGGCGCGGTGATGCTCGCGGCGATCGTCGTGGCCGTCGTCGCCACACTGATTCCACTTCTGCGCCGCGGGGGCGGTGTCTCGGGTGCCACCGACCCTGATGCGGACGACGGTTTCGACGACTATTTCCGGGGCCGTCTGAACTGATTACGACAATTTGTAGTAGGGGCCACTTAGGTGCTCCTACCATGTGGTACGGTTCCTGGCAGAACCCGAAAAACCTCGCGGGTTGCCGGCCCGGCCCACGGTCGCACAGACCGATCGGCGCCGATTTATGACCGATGTTTGACCGATAGGTTGACCGACCACTAGGGAGCAACCCCTTGGGTGATTCCATCGCGCGCGGAGCACTTCGATACGCTCGGCGGGCACGCATCAATCGTGGGATCGAGGTGACGCAATGACATCACCAGCGCAGGACGCGCCGTTCGTGTTCCCATCCGTGGCGTTCAGGCCTGTGCGCCTGCTCGCGGTCTGTGTGGTGATCACCGGTCTGGCCGTGTTGGCCACCGGTTTCATGGGCAAGATCGGCCTCGGTCTCTTCTTCGGGTTGGGGCTGGCCATCGGGCTGGTCAATGCGCTGCTGGTACGGCACGCGGTCGAGGCCATCACTGCCAACGATCACCCGCTCAAGAAGAAGATGGCCGTCAACTCCGCGACCCGCCTCTTGGTGATCTCGGTGGTTGCTCTGCTGGCCGCATACTTCTTCCGCCACAGCGGCGGCATCGGTGTGCTGTTCGGCCTCGCCATCTTCCAGGCGCTTCTCGTGATGAGCACCAGCCTTCCGGTGCTCCGCAAGATCCGCGCCAACGGGTTGGACGTCTTGGATACGGAATCGAAGGGTTGAGCTGACCTCAATGACTCAGATGATCGCTCAGGCACCGATGACTGAGACTGTTCTTGCCGCCGAAGAGGGTGGCGGCCCGGCCATTCACGTCGGCCACCACACCATGGTCTTCGAGATGTTCGGGATGACCTTCAACGGCGACACCATCCTGGCGACGGCCATCACCGCTGTCATCGTCATCGGCCTGGCATTCTTCCTTCGCGCGAAGGTGACCTCGACCGGTGTCCCCGGGGGCGTGCAGCTCTTCTGGGAGGCGCTGACCATCCAGATGCGTCAGCAGATCGAAGGTTCGATCGGCATGAAGATCGCGCCGTTCGTGCTTCCGCTGGCGGTGGCGCTCTTCGCGTTCATCCTGATCTCGAACTGGCTCGCCGTCCTGCCGTTGCAGTACGGCGGGGCCGACGGAGCTGCCGCCGAGTGGTACAAGGCACCGGCCTCGGACATCAACTTTGTGTTGGCGCTCGCATTGTTCGTCTTCATCTGCTACCACGCCGCCGGCATCTGGCGCCGCGGCGTCATCGGTCACCCCATCAAGGTGGTCAAGGGCCACGTCGCCTTCCTCGCGCCCATCAACATCGTCGAGGAACTGGCCAAGCCGATCTCGCTGGCACTCCGTCTTTTCGGCAACATCTTCGCCGGCGGCATCCTGGTCGCGCTCATCGCGATGTTCCCGTGGTACGTGCAGTGGGCGCCCAACGCGATCTGGAAGACCTTCGACTTGTTCGTCGGCCTCATCCAGGCGTTCATCTTCTCGTTGCTGACCATCCTGTACTTCAGTCAGTCCATGGAGCTCGACCACGATGACCACTGACCGAACATGACCGGCACCAACCAAGTCCCGTAGTCCCTACGACCCGAACACACGAACCTCTGGCGGCAGATCTTTTTGAAGCCACCAGTTATCAAGGAGGATAAAAGGAATGGAACTCGATCCCAACGCCCTCATCACGGCCGGCGCTCTGATCGGTGGCGGTCTGATCATGGGTGGCGGTGCCATCGGCGCCGGCATCGGTGACGGCATCGCGGGTAACGCGCTGATCTCCGGCATCGCCCGGCAGCCCGAAGCCCAGGGCCGTCTGTTCACGCCGTTCTTCATCACGGTCGGTCTGGTCGAGGCCGCGTACTTCATCAACCTGGCGTTCATGGCGCTGTTCGTGTTCGCCACGCCGGGCCTGCAGTAAACCGTCGGCATGGGTGAACTGACTGGATCAGTACCGGCGGCCGTGCTCGCGGCCGCCGAAGAAGGTGGGGGAAGCAGCAACTTCCTGATCCCCAACGGCACCTTCTTCGTCGTGCTGCTCATCTTCCTGATCACGCTCGGCGTGATCGCGAAGTGGGTCGTGCCGCCGGTCAGCAAGGTGCTCGCCGAGCGCGAGGCCATGCTGGCCAAGACCTCCTCCGACGCCAAGCTGGCCGTCGAGCAGGTGGCCGCCGCCGAGGCCGAGCGCGAGGCCACGCTGGCCCAGTCCCGCGCCGAGGCCGCCGGTATCCGCGACGAGGCGCGCACCGCCGGCCGGCAGGCCGTCGACGCGTCCCGGGCGGCCGCCGGCGAGGAGGTCGCCGCGACGCTGGCC
>CAMFLL010000456.1 GCA_945957405.1 uncultured Mycolicibacterium sp.
TGAGCATGTAGAAGCCGAGGTTGATCCCGAACTGGTTAATCATCAGCATGCGGCTGGGCCAGCCGAAGCTGCGGAACCCGGACAGCAGTGTCATCGCGGCACCACCTGCGTGGGGTCAACAACCACGGGGCACCGCGTCCAGGTCGTGACCGCGTGTGTGAGCGGGTCGTCAATGGTGGCTGGTTCATTGGTCGGAACCTTGTCCAACAGACCATGGGTGCGGCAGTAATCGTCGTTATAGATGGTGTCGAAATAGCGCTGTGGGCCGTCGGGGAAGATGGCGGCGACCGTGGTGCCCGGGTCGCTGTTACGCGCAGCCCACCCGGCCACCAACGCGACCGCGCCGACACTCCACCCGCCACTGGCATAGTGGGTGGCCGCCAGGGTTCGGCAGGCCCATACCGCATCCGCCGGCGCGACCCAGTGCACTTCATTGAAAGCGCCGTAATCGACGTTGCCCGGGAAGATGCTTGAGCCGAGGCCGCGCATGAGTCGAGTGGTGGCGCGCTGCCCAAAGATGGTGGAGCCCACCGTGTCGACGCCGATCAGCTGCAGGCCGGGATTGAATTCCCGCAAGACCCGGGCCACGCCTGCCGAGTGTCCCCCGGTGCCGACCGAACACACCAACACATCCACCGATCCCAGCTGCTCGTTCAATTCGATCGCCAGCCCGCGGTAGGCCTCCACGTTGTCCGGATTGTTGTACTGGTCGGGATGCCACGCGTGCGGATCGGTGGCCAGAATCTCCTGCACGCGTTGCATGCGGGCCTGCTGCCAGCCGCCGCGCTCGTGAGGCTCGGTCACCAGTTCGATCTGCGCGCCGAACGCGGCGAGCATGTGTTGAATGATCGGTTCCATTCCGGGGTCAGTGACCAACGTGACGGGGTGACCGTACACAGTGCCCGCAAGAGCGAGCCCCAATCCTAATGTGCCACTGGTCGATTCGACGATACGGGCGCCCGGGGCGAGCACCCCGCGGGTGCGCGCGCGTTCGACCATATGCAGCGCGGGCCGGTCCTTCATTCCGCCCGGGTTGAAGCCTTCAAGTTTGGCCCAAAACCCCTGCCCTGCGGCGGTGAACGGCGCGCCGATCCTCAGGACGGGCGTCTGACCGACCATCGTGGCCGGCCGCTCAAAGCGGCCCAGCCGTAGGTGCTCGAACTGGTCTGTGTCGTGGGCATGGTTGATCGAAACGGCATGATTCATGTCGGGGATATCGCTTCTGTTGACGCCGCGACTGACGCGGCTGCTGGTGGCGGGCAGCGGTCACCGGCCCCCGGTCCAGAAGACGGGGCCTGACGCTAGCCGATCAGCGACGCGCGATGCACAGCCGGACAAGCACGTCGCGTCCGGTCTGTGCGACGGGTGAGCGCGGAGGACCGCGAATAGGAGCAAGCGGCGCGTAGCGCCAGAGCGCCGGCAACACAGCCAGAGCGCTGACCAAGGCCAGGGCAATCAGCGTGATTGTTCCCCGCGGCAGAACGGCTTCAGCAAAAGACTCCGGTGACGGCGCACTTCCGCCCTGGGAGATGTGCGGATGGTCGAGCTGGACAGCCACCGGCGCGCCCACCGCGCTCGCAAGGGGGTGGGGTCCGTGGGCTGGCGCCGCCTCGGTCCCCGGCAGCGCCCATTCCGCAGCCACAATGATGGTCCAGAACGCGAGGAACACAGCGACGACTGCGCGTCGCCGCTGCGAGGAACTCCCGTCGATATAGCTCACGATGTTGCCGACTGTAGCAGCGGATCGCCGAACGGAATGGCGGCCATGCAGTTGACGCCGTGTCGTGACCTGCCCGCGACAGTCATCGTCGGCGGAGCGCGCGGAGCGATCGGCGCCTTCACACTATTCGCCCGATAGTGTTGTCGTACTACTCATTTCGATGCTGCGCATGCAATTACCCGACCCTCGGTGACACCGGCCTTTGCACTGGTCATCTACGGTTTGACTACGGAGATAATTAGCAAGGCGCACTCAAGCATCAGGCGGCCAGGGAGAGATTTGCTGAGTGGACAGATACCTGACTGCCGAAGGGTCCTCGTCCGTCCAGGTGCGCATCACCGGCCCGCACCCGGATCGGATGGGTTCGACCGGCACCTAGTGGTGGCAGAGCACCTGAATGAATGCCGGAGTGGCCAGCATGGTGGTGATGGCGGCGACCAGGAGCGCGCGGTGACTCCACCGCACGTGCCGACGGGTCGGGGTGACCAGTCGCTCAGCTCGGACGATGACCGCTGTCGCCGCCGCGGCCAGACCTTCAGCCACGGGAGGTCGGTGACCAGCCAGCGCAAGCAACCCCGTGAGTAAAGGACGAGTCCCGACGCGACGAGCGGCGGTGTCGTCGGCACACATCTCCAGCAGTTCCGCCACAGCCTGATGTGCGCTGGCGAACAAAGGAAGGCGAGGAAGGGTGGCTGCGAGGGCACGTAGCACCATGAGAATGTGGTGATGATGCCCTGACAGGTGGGCATCCTCGTGCGCAAGAACCGCTTTCAGTTGCGCCCGGTTCAACGATTTCACGGCCGCCGAGGTCACGACGATCGCATGGGGGCGGCCGATGACACAATAGGCGGCAGGGAGGTCGGCCTCGACGACAACGACGTGAGGATGGTCGGTGGGCCGACCGACCATCCGCGCGGCCTGTGCGTGCTCATGGCTTCGGGTGCGCAGTCTGGCCAGGCAGCGTCCCAGTCGCAGCGCCACGACCGCTGAGGTCAGCAGTCCCCCACCGATAAGAGCAATGGACCCGAGGCGTCCCGCCAGCGGGGTGTGATCGGAGAATCCGAACAGTTCCAGGCAGAGGGTCACGACCGAGCCGTGCAGCTCGCTGTTCGACGTCGCGTTGTCCACCAGCACCACTGCCGCCAGCCACGCCGCAAGCACGGCAGCAACCGTGGCCAGCCAGGCGGCCACCCCCATGGATGGACTCACTCCGCCACCGGTAAGGCGCCGCAGTACCGGTGGAGCAAGCCACGCCAGCACGGCGCCATAAAGCACCAACCACAGAGCCGTCGTCATGACCGCCGACCTTTACGCAGGGCCACCTTCAGCTGCGCGGATTGCTCTGCGCTCATCTGCTCAAGGAAAAATGCCAGCACGGTGTTGGTATCGCCACCGGAGTCGAATGCGGCTTTCATCAGACGCGCTGACCGCTCCTCACGAGTCATTGCCGCCCGGTACATGTAGGCCTTGCCGTTGCGCTGCCGTTTGAGCCACCGCTTGCGATACAGATTGTCCATGGTCGACAACACGGTGGTGTACGCGATGGGTCGCTGCTGAGACAAGTCCTCGAACACGTCACGCACGGTGGCCGGCTCCTGGTGGTCCCACACCCAGTCCATGACCACCGCTTCGAGATCGCCGAAAGCTCGCTGTTCCATCCGCCGCATCTCCTGCCCGGTCTGACGAGGTGGCCGATTCGCACAGCGCGGCACCTGCAGCTTCCTAATGTAGACGCCAACAGCTCAGATGCCGGGACCTCACCGCGGCTGCGCCACCGATGTCGATCCGCTCATGCGTGCGCCATCGAAATCAGGCCAAGGCCCCGGCCCCATCGGACCCAAGAGCACAAGCTGCCGCCCGCTCAGGTGTTACCGAGTTGAGACTGTGACAGGCGTTTCTCCTGATGCTGCAGTGATGTACGTTCCAACTACGTACTAAGCAACTACGTAGATAACGCGCTAGAAGGCAGTCGGATATGACACCTCAGCGCACTGCCCCCGACCGACTCGCGGCCACCGGCAGCCACCCCACAGGAGAACTGATGCAGCGCTTCACGTCACTTCTCACCGCCGGGGCGCTGACGTCAATGCTGGTGCTTGACCCCTCGGGGATCGCCACGGCCAGGCACGGAAGCGATCGTGATGGTGGCAACGAAACGGTCGCAGAACTTGTCGCCGCCGTCGCCGAAGCCAACCAGCACGTCGCCGACATCGGCGCGGACATCCAACACCGACAGGAGAGCGTCAATCGGGCCCTGGTGGAGCTTGCCACTGCACGCGAGGCGGTCTCCGAGACGCACCGCAGACTCGCCGACAGCGAAAAAGCACTCGCCGATAGCCAGACCGCCATCGACGCCACGCAGCAGCGTTTCGACGAGTTCGCCGCCTCCACCTACATGAACGGTCCCTCCCGCGCACTGCCACTGGCAACTAACCCCGAAGACATCCTCTCAGCAGCATCGACGCAGCAGACCTATCTCATCGCCTTCAGCAGGGTCAAAGACGATCTTCGCCAAAGCCAGACCGAACGCGCCAACAGACTCTCAGCCGCCAAGCAGGCCCGCCTAGACGCCGACGCAGCAGCAGCCGACGCGCAACGACGACAAGACGACGCAGTCGCCGAACTCGTTGCCACGCAACGCGCATTCACCGATCAACAGTCCGACCTCGAACGGCTGGCCGGCGAACGCGACGCCGCCCAAACCCGACTCACTGCTGCGCGGCCGGTAGCAGCTACGACGAATCAGCCCACCGCCGCGCAACCCAGCGCCACAATCCCGCCGAGCAGCCAATGGGACCGCTCCACCCCGGCACCGGCAGACAGCGCGGGCACCGGCCAGTGGGACACCACGCTGCCGATGGTGCCCAGCGCCAATGTGACCGGCGACCCGATAGCCATCATCAACGCGATCCTCAAAATCATGGCGACCTCGCTGCAACTCACCGCCGACATGGGCCGAAAGTTCCTCGTCAAACTGGGCATCCTCTCCCCGGCGACCGCCGCCGCCGATCCCGGCATTACCAACGGACGCATCCCCCGCCTGTACGGCCGCCAGGCGTCCGAATTCGTGATCCGACGCGCCATGTCCCAGCTCGGCGTTCCTTACTCATGGGGCGGTGGCAACGCCAACGGACCCGCTCGGGGAATCGATCAAGGAGCCGGCACCGTCGGCTTCGACTGCTCCGGCCTCATGCTGTACGCCTTCGCCGGCGTGGGCATCAAACTCGACCATTACTCCGGATCTCAATACAACGCCGGCCGCAAAGTACCGTCATCGCAGATGCAACGCGGTGACCTCATCTTCTATGGCCCCAACGCCAGCCAGCACGAAGCCATGTACCTCGGCGACGGCATGATGATCGAAGCTCCCTACACCGGATCAGTGGTCAAAATCTCCCCCGTACGCACCTCCGGCATGACGCCCTACGTCACGCGCTTGATCGAGTACTAACACCTCGCAGCGAGCCATGGGCAGGGTGCGCCTCTGACGGGTCAGTCCTCTCCGGA
>CAMFLL010000457.1 GCA_945957405.1 uncultured Mycolicibacterium sp.
GCCGCGTGCGGCCACGGCCCGGCCAGCAATTCGGCGTGCCGGCCCGCCGCGCGCAGCGCCTCGACGGTGCGGAACGAATTGTTGCGGTAGCCGTCGGCCCACCCCGCGACGATCAGCACCGGGCATCCGATGTCGCCATAGGACGGGCGGATCGATCCGTGTTCCCAGTATTCGTCGCGGCGGGTGTGCTCGAGCCAATGCCACAGCCACGGTTCGTGTTCGGCGATCCGTGCCGCCCACTCGTCGCGCCATCCGTGACCCCACAACGCGGGCACCGGCGGCAGCGCGTTCATCGGCGTCATGTAGTGGCAGTAGTCGACGAGATCCAGCCATCGCCGTGAACCGCCGCAGATGTGCACGTCATCGGTATAGCGGTCGTCGGTGGCATAGATCGCGATGACAGCCTTCAACTCGGGTGGGCGTTCGGCAGCCATGTGCAATGAGTTGAACCCGCTGTACGACGTTCCATACATGCCGACATTGCCGTCACACCAGTCCTGGGCGGCGAGCCACGCGATCGCCTCGGCAAGGTCCCGCTGCTCCTGGTAGGGGTATTCGTCGGTGGCGCGCCCGCTGCTGCTGCCCGTACCACGGACGTCCAGACGAGCTACCGCATAGCCGAACTCGTCGCGGAGCCGGGTGTACTCGGGGCGATAGGACGAGGTCAGGTCGTCCTTCCGGTAGGGCAGCGCCTCGAGGATGCACGGTTGCGGTCCGGTGTGGGGAACCTCCGGCAGGTACAGGGTGACCGCCAGGCGGGCACCATCCGACATGGGAATCCACTGGTCGCGCCGGGTCTCACTCACTGCACACCCAATATCGCGCGCACTCGGTCGTGGGGGAGGGCTTCGATGGTGCGCCCACCGACTCCGGTGGTCGTGATGGCGCCCAGCAGCGCATCGATCACGGCCTCCTCGGTGGCGTCGACGGTCGCCTCGAAGTAGGCGTCGATGGCCGCCCCCGAGATGGGCGGTGCCGACCTGGCGGCATCCGACCGGTCAGTGCGTAAACCCGTTGCGAGACCGAGAAATATCTCACCGGAGGCATGGTGGGCCGTCGACCCCGTACGGGCCAGCCCGAGGCCCATCCGCGCCGCCAGGCGCGTGCAGCCGGCCGCGTCTATCGGTGCGTCGGTGATGACGACGCCGATACAGGACCCGGCCGGCGGCGGCGCGATGTGTGGTGGCGGCCCCAACGTACGGCCCACCGCGACCCCGGCAATCGTGAGCCGGTCCCACCACCCGAAATTGGCCAGTACCAGTGTTGCGACAACGTGACCGTCGGGCAGCAGCCGCGATGCGGATCCGATACCGCCTTTCCAGCCAAGGCAGGTCATGCCCGTACCGGCACCGACCGCACCGAGGCCGACGTCGCCCGACTTGACTTCTCCGCCAATCGAACTGCGCGCCGCCGCCAGTGCCGCCGCGACGTCGCTGTCCTGCACGTGCATGCGGCGCGGGTCGTTGAGCCAGGAGTCGTCGCATTCACCCACGACGGGGATCACCACGTCATCGACACCGATGCGCGGCTGCTCGTCCATCAGGAGGCGGCACGCCGCGTCGTAGACCCGGCCGACCTGCATGGTCGAGGTCAGGAACACCGGAGTCTCCGCCACGCCCCATTCCTCGATCTGCGAGCGTCCGGTCAGCTCGCCGGCGCCGTTGAGCACCGACACTCCTGCCGGGACCGGGGAGGCCCAGACGTCACCACCGGGGTCGAGAACCGTGACGCCGGTGCGCGCGACGCCCGAGCCCGCCGGCGGCTCCGCATCGTCGGAGATCACCGTTGCGTGGCCCAGGCCCACTCCCGGCACGTCGAGTACCGAATTGGTCCGTCCGCGGGGCAATGTACCGATGGTGAGCGACCAGTCAGCCAGCCGAACGCTTCCGCCCATCCGCGCATCGTGCCATGCTGCCCGCATGACGGGGCCGATTCCGGTGGTGATCGATCCGCATTGTGCGGACCACGATCCGCAGGCGGAGATCTGGATCGGTGTCCGCACGCCGGGCACCGAGGTCGCCGAGCGGGTCCGTGTCATCGAAACGACTCTGCGTGAAGTCGGCCACGAGATGGTGCCCGCGCACGAGTTCGATGACAGCTGGCTGTCCCGCGTGCATTCGGCCGAGCTGGTCGAACACCTGGCCACGGTGTGGGACCGGTGGGTGGACGGCGGATACCCCGACCTGGGTGCGGAGCGGGTGGTGCCCTATCTGTTCCCCAGTGCCGAACTCCTACACGGTTTGCCATCACGGTTGCCCGCCGCGCTGCACGCCCAAGTCGGCACGTTCTGTTACGACACCATGACACTCGTGGGGCCCGGCAGTTGGCGAGCGATCCGTGCCGCCACGCACGCCGCTCGCACGGCGGTGGAGCTCGTCGTGTCGGGCACGTCGGCTGCCTATGCGTTGACCCGGCCGCCCGGCCATCACGCGACCAGATCGGCGTACGGCGGCTCGTGCTACCTCAACAACACTGCCGTCGCCGCGCAGTCGTTGCGAGAGGCCGGCCACGCGCGCGTCGCGGTCATCGACGTCGACGCCCACCACGGCAACGGCACGCAGGCGATCTTCTACGAGCGGAACGACGTCTTCACGGCCTCGGTTCATGTCGATCCGGGAGCCGGCTGGTTCCCGCACCATGTCGGATTTGAGGACGAGACCGGGCGTGATGCCGGCTCCGGCGCCAACCTCAACCTGCCCCTCGCGCCGGGGTCCGGCGACGAGGTGTGGCTGTCGGCAGTCGAGCGCGCCGCCGATGCCGCCCGTGACTTCGGGGCCACGGCCCTGGTGGTCGCGCTCGGGGTGGACGCCGCGATCGATGATCCGGAGAGCCCACTGCAGGTCACTAGCGATGGCTATTACCGTGCCGGAAACATTCTGGGGGCGTTGGGACTTCCCGTTGTCGCTGTACAGGAAGGCGGATACCACCTACCGACCCTTGGCCGTCTGGTGGCTGCGACGCTCGACGGGCTTGCGGAAACGACGTGACGACACGTGACTGAGGGCCGGCGTTCCCGTCGAACTCGCTCATGCGAAAAGCTCACTTCTCGGGTGCGTCGTCGGACAGACTGTCGGCCAGAACTCGAAGGAGAACGCCGGTGAAAACCTCGCCACAGATCATCACCGAACTTCCTGGTCCCCGCGCCCGTGAAGTCCTGGCCAGGGACAACGCGGTGACCAGTCCGTCGCTGCCGCGCGCCTATCCGCTGGTCCCGACGCGTGGACGCGGTTGCAACGTCGAGGACGTCGACGGCAACGTCTTCCTCGATTTCAATGCCGGGATCGCGGTGAGTTCGACGGGCCACGCGCATCCCATGGTTGTCGAGGCGGTGCAACGGCAGGCCGCCGAGATCTTGCACTACTCGGCGTCGGACTTTTATCTCCCCATCTACTCGGAGATGTGCAGCGCCCTGCGTGATGTGGCTCCGATGTCCGGTCCCACGCGGGTGTTCCTGTCCAATTCGGGGGCAGAGGCTGTCGAGGGTGCGCTCAAGCTCGCGCGGTACGCGACCAAGCGACCCTACGTCATCAGCTTCCACGGCGCCTTCCACGGCCGCACCATGGGTGCCCTGACATTGACCGACTCGAAAGCGAAGTACCACAAAGGGTTCGGTCCGCTGCTCCCAGCGGTGCTACACGCCCCGTACGCCGATCCGCGACGCACGGCGGCCGGTGACCGCGACACCGCGACGGTCGACTACCTGCGCGACACGCTGTTCCGTTACGAGGTCGACCCCACGGAGGTCGCGGCGATCTTCGCCGAGCCCATCCAGGGGGAGGGCGGCATCATCGTCCCGGCGCCCGGGTGGATGGCGGATCTGCGTGCGCTGTGCGATGAATTCGGGATCCTGCTGGTCGCCGATGAGGTCCAGTCGGGGATCGGGCGGACGGGCAAGATGTGGGCCATCGAGCACACCTCGGTCGAGCCCGACATCGTCACCAGCGCCAAGGGCCTGGCGTCCGGGCTCCCGCTCGGCGCCATCATCGCGCGTGAAGAGATCATGACGGCCTGGGGTCCGGGCGCGCACGGGTCAACTTATGGCGGCAGTCCCGTCCCGTGCGCCGCCGGTCTGGCGACCTTGGACGTCATCCGGTCCGAGAACCTGCTGGAGAACTCCACCAACCTCGGGGAGCAACTGCTGACGGGTCTGCGCAAGCTGCAGGCCAACGAGCCCGAAACCGTGATCGACGCCCGTGGTGTCGGCCTGTTCATCGGCGTCGAGTTTCCCGACGGTCACGTGGCCAACGACGTCCAGAACCGTTGCTTCGAAAAGGGTTTACTCGTTCTCGAGGCCGGGGAGAACGTGGTCCGCATGTCGCCGCCGTTGGTGCTCACGGCGGACGATGCCGAAACCGGTCTGCGCATCTTCAGCGAGACCGTCTCGGAGGTGGCGGCGGGCCGCTGAGGACCTCTGTCATTGCGCGGTGTAGCCACCGTCCACCGGAATCGTGATGCCCGTGACGTAGCGGGCGTCGTCGGAGGCGAGGTAGGCGACGGCCGCGGCCACGTCGTCTGGGTAGGCTAGGCGGCCAAGCGGAATGGCACCGACGACGGCATTCTCCGCGTCGGCGGCATCAGGCTGGTCGGCCAGCCAGGCATCGTAGAGCGGCGTCTTGGTCATACCCGGGGCCACATCGTTGACGCGGATCCCGCGTGGTGCGAGCTCGATGGCTGCCCCGCGCGTCAGTGAGCGGATGGCACCTTTGGACGCACTGTAGAACGCCATGGTCGGAACACCGATGGTAGCCAGCCGTGAGGTGATGTTGACGATCGAGCCGCCTCCCGAACCGCTCATCTCCTGTGCCGCGCACTGCAGCATCCGCAGTGTGGCGAACACGTTGATCTCGAACAGATCGCGCACGGTCGACATCGGCGTGTCGAGCAAGTCGCCGTTGTAATCGGCCGCGGCATTGTTGACCAGGATGTCGAGGCGGCTGAATGCCGATACCGCCGCGGCGACAACACTTTCGGGCCCACCGGGTGACGTCAGGTCGGCGACCGCGAGGCACGCTCGATCGCCCAGCTCGTCGACCAACTGCTGACCGCGGTCCTGGTCGCGGCCGGTGACCACCACCGACGCGCCGTCGCCGTGCAGACGGCGTGCGATCGTCTGGCCGATCCCCGAGGTCGCTCCGGTGATGATCGCCGTCTTGCCTGCGAGCGAAGCGGGCATGTATTCGTCTCCTGGGGTC
>CAMFLL010000458.1 GCA_945957405.1 uncultured Mycolicibacterium sp.
ACGACGTGCTTTTGTAACGACTTTGTGCCCGCGACCGACACCGCTGTTAGGCTCGCCGAGACATCTCCTGGAGGGAAACGCATGACTGAGAACCGCCGCTTCTGGCAGCGCGCCATCGTCGGGGGAGTCGTGGCCTGCGGTCTGACCGTGAGTCTCGGTTCAGCGCTGGCTTCCGCCGAGCCGGCCGATCCGGCCCAGCCGACCCCGGGTGCGGATGCGCAGCCGGCGTCCGCTCAAATGACGGGCGACCAGGCGTTGGCCCTCATCGCGCAGCAGTACGCCACCGGTGCAGGTGGCGGTCAGGTTTCCAACCTGATCCAGAACGTCGTGCAATTGCGCAATCAGGGCTTCAAGCCGTCGCAGGCGAACCAGGCGGCGATCATCGATGCGCTCGATCACCGCCCCAACCAGACTCCCTTGGTCCGCGCCCTGCAGGACACGCTGAGCTATCAGCTCAAGCTCAAGCAGCGTTCTGAGGCCACGCAGGGCGGGTCGAATCCCTTCACCATCGGCATCAATCAGTACGACCCCGAGAACCCCGGCGTCCTGGGCACTTTCGGTATCACTCCGGGCGGCTGACACCGGTGGTGCTCGACGACAAGTTGCTCGGGATCATCGTCTGCCCCGCCGACCGTGGTCCGCTGCTGGCAGTCGAAAACATCCTGTACAACCCGCGGTTGCGGCGCGCCTATCGGGTGGAGAACGACATCCCGGTTCTGCTGATCGACGAGGCAACCGATGTCGACGAGGACGAGCACGCCCGCCTGTTGGCTCTCGCGAATCCTGAGGGCTGACCGCGAAAAGTCAGCGATCGAGCGCCGGTAGCTCACCGGTCAGGTAGCGCTGCAGGTTCGGCGCGACGGTGTCGATGACCTGGTCGATCGGTAGTGATGCAAAGGGCTGCAACTCGAAGATGTGGCGGGCCATGATGATGCCCAGCATCTGCGAGGCCGCGAACTCCGCACGCACGATGCCCGATCCGGCGGGCGTGTCGACTTTCGGCGCAATCTCCTTGAGGACCACGTCGCGGAGGAAGAACGCGAACATCCCGATCTGGTCGCCCGCCATTGCGGACCGTAGTGCCGCCCGCAACGCGTCGCCCATCTCGGTTTCCCACAGCGGGAGGACGAGCGCGGGGATGGCGTAGCCCAACTCGGAGACCGGTGTGGTCCGCAGCGGTTTGAGCATCTCGACGGGATTCACCGGGATGTTGACCGCCGCGGCGAAGAGCTTCTCCTTGGTGCCGAAGTAGTGGTGCACCAGTGCGGAGTCCACGCCGGCCGCCGCGGCGATGGCCCGGATCGAGGTCTTGCTGATGCCGTTGCGCGCGAACAACTCTCGCGCGCTGGACAGAATCGCCTCGCGGGTGTCGGATGCGCCTACCGGACGGCCGGGCCGACGACGGGTTTCCGCCGCTGTCACGGCGTCCGTCGACGCAAAGTCGCCGCTGCCAGGCACAACGCGACGATAGCAAAGGCGATCACGATCAGGATGTCGCGCACAGCCGTTGCGGTCAGGTCCGGATGCCTGCCGACTTCCTGCAGCGCCTCGAGGGCGTAGCTGGCCGGCAGCGCGTTGCTGATCCACTGCAGCCACTCCGGTAGCACATCGCGGGGAACGATGATGCCGCACAACAACAGTTGCGGTACCACGACCACCGGCATGAACTGCACGGCCTGGAACTCGGTTCGGGCAAATGCACTGCAGAGCAGACCGAGCCCCACCCCGAGCACCGCGTTGATGATCGCGATGACGAAGACCCACACCGGGTTGCCCGCGGTGTCGAAGCCGAGCAGCCAGAACGCCACGGTGCAGGCGACCGTGGCCTGGGCCGCCGCGGCCAGTGAGAAGGCGGTGCCGTAGGCGCCCAGTAGATCGAGCCGGCGAAGGGGAGTGGTCAGGATGCGCTCCAACGTCCCCGACACCCGCTCGCGCTGCATCGATATCGACGTGATCAGGAACATCACGATCAGTGGAAGCAGCCCCAGCAGGATCAGGCACGCCCGGTTGAACGGGGTGTCGAAACCCGTCGGCGGCGTGGGCGCGTTCTGGAACATGAAGTACATCAACGTGATCACCAGGCTGGGAACCACGACGATCATCGCCACGCTGCGGTGGTCGGCGGCAAGCTGGCGCAGGATCCGCGTCGTGGTCGCAAGGTAGGGCCGAAGTGTCAGCCCGTTGCGGCCGCGGTGCTGTGCCGGATGACGGACAGGAACGCGTCCTCCAGTGAGTTGCATCGGGTGTCCTCTCGTAGCCGGGTCGGCGTGGTGTGGGCCAGCAGGTGGCCGTCGCGCATGAGCAGCAGATCCCCGCAGTGGTCGGCCTCGTCCATCACGTGACTGGAGACCAGCAGTGTGGTGCCTGCGCCGGCCAGGCTGTGGAAGCGGTCCCACAGGTCGACCCGCAGCACGGGATCGAGGCCGACGGTCGGTTCATCGAGTACCAGCACCTCGGGGTCGCCGACCAGCGCGCAGGCCAGGGAGACGCGGCTCCGTTGGCCACCGGACAGATTGCCGGTGTAGCTGTCTTTGTGGCTGGTCAAGCCCACCGCGGCGATGACGTCAGCGGCATGCGCGGCCGGGCGGCCGTACAGCGCGGCGAAGTAGGCGACATTGTCGACGACGCGCAGATCGTCGTAGACCGTCGGGTTCTGGGTGACGTACCCGACCCGATGCCGCAGGGCCGCCGCCCCGGCCGGGTGTCCGAGAACCGTGACCGTGCCCGAGGAGATGACCTGGGTTCCGACGATGCACCGCATCAACGTCGTCTTTCCGCAGCCGGAAGGACCCAGCAGGCCGGTGATGGTTCCGCGGGCGATGCGGACCGAGAAATCATGCAGGGCGGGGCGCTTTCCCCGGATGACGCGCAGATGGTCAATGACCACAGCTTGTAATTCATCACACGATGAAGTCATCATGTGATGAATAATTCTCGCCGGCAGCGACGGTGTCAAGAGGCAGAATCGGCAGGCGTGAGGGCGGCTGAACTGGTGACTGATCCGCAGGTGGCGGCGCGACGTCTACTCGGTGCGACCCTGCGCGGGCGTGGCGCATCGGCGGTGATCGTCGAGGTCGAGGCATATGGCGGCGTGCCCGATGGGCCCTGGCCGGATGCGGCATCGCATTCGTTTCGCGGCCCGAACGCCCGCAACGCGGTGATGTTCGGTCGGGCCGGCCGGCTCTACACCTACCGCAGCCACGGCATTCACGTGTGCGCCAATGTGGTGTGTGGCCCCGACGGAACCGCCTGCGCCGTGTTGTTCCGGGCCGGGAAGATCATCGATGGGCTCGACGTCGCGCATGCGCGGCGGGGGCCCGTGCCGGACGTGGCGCTGGGTCGCGGGCCAGGCAATCTCTGTTCGGCACTCGGAATTGCGTTGACCGACAACGAAATCGACCTGTTCGACCCGGACAGTCCGGTGCGTCTCGAGCTTTCCGACCCCCTTCCGGCGATCTCCGGCCCGCGGGTCGGGGTCAGCAAGGCGGCCGATCGGCCGTGGCGATACTGGCTCGACGGCTATCCGGAGGTGTCGGCCTTTCGCCGGAGTCCGCGGGCCCCCACGCCGGGGCTCAGCGACTGAACCGTCCCTGCGTGCGGAAAGATCGACACCGTGACTTCGAAGGGCGCGACCATCCTCGACGAGTTGGACTGGCGCGGGCTGATCGCTCAATCGACAGACCGCGACGCACTGGCAGACCGGTTGGCAGAAGGTCCTGTCACCGTGTACTCCGGTTTTGATCCGACGGCACCGAGCCTGCACGCCGGCCATCTCGTTCCGCTGCTCACGCTGCGGCGCTTCCAGCAGGCGGGTCACCGGCCCATCGTTCTCGCCGGTGGTGCGACCGGCTTGATCGGCGATCCCCGCGACACCGGCGAACGGACGATGAACACCACGGACACCGTCGCCGACTGGGCCGACCGGATCCGCGGTCAGCTGGAGCGGTTCGTCGAGTTCGACGAATCTCCTTCTGGCGCGATCGTCGAGAACAACCTGTCGTGGACCGGTGAGCTGTCGGCCATCGAGTTCCTTCGCGATGTCGGCAAGTACTTCTCGGTCAACGTCATGTTGGACCGCGACACCGTCCGCCGCAGGCTGGAGGGCGACGGCATCTCGTACACCGAATTCAGCTACATGCTGTTACAGGCCAACGACTACGTGCAGTTGCACGACCGGTACGACTGCCAGTTGCAGGTCGGCGGCTCGGACCAGTGGGGCAACATCGTCGCGGGCGTGCGCCTGGTCCGGCAGAAGATCGGCGCCTCCGTCCATGCCCTGACCACGCCGCTGGTCACCGACTCCGAGGGTAAGAAGTTCGGCAAGTCGACGGGCGGGGGCAACCTCTGGCTGGACCCCGAGATGACCAGTCCATACGCCTGGTACCAGTACTTCATCAACACCGCCGATGCCGACGTGGTCCAGTATCTGCGCTGGTTCACCTTCCTCACCGCCGAGGAAATAGCTGAGCTCGAGGTCGCGACCAACGAACGCGCCCACGAACGCGCGGGGCAGCGCCGGCTCGCTCAGGAGCTGACCACGTTGGTGCATGGCGCGTCCGCGACCGCGTCGGTCGAATTGGCGAGTCAGGCGTTGTTCGGCCGCGGCGAGCTCGGTGATCTCGACGAGCCGACGTTGGCTGCAGCACTCCACGAAGCGTCGGTGGCGGAACTCACACCCGGTGAACCCGACGGAATCGCAGACCTTTTGGTGGCCACGGGCCTGTCCGCGAGCAAGGGGGCCGCGCGACGGACGATCGCCGAGGGGGGTGTTTCGGTCAACAACGTGAAAATCAGCAGCGATGACTGGGTTCCCCAGGCGGGCGATTTCCTGTTCGGTCGATGGTTGGTGGTGCGCCGCGGTAAACGGAATGTCGCCGGAGTGCAGCGTTTGGGGTGATCGGCGGCCTGGGCTGAGTGCCGAAAACAGCCGTCTAGCAGGCGATTTGACTCCCTGTTTCCAGACTTGTAACTTATTCCACGTCGCCGCGACACGGCCCCGCCGGAGAGCGCGACGACCTCCCCGGGAATAACCCTGGTACTCAGGGTGTTTCCAACAGTCCGCTCAAGATTCGCGGCCTTTCGGCCGAGGGTTCGCTGCGCGTCTGGGGGATGTAGCAGTCTGTTGTTTGAGAACTCAATAGTGTGTTTGGTGGTTTTTGTTTGTTGTTGTTT
>CAMFLL010000459.1 GCA_945957405.1 uncultured Mycolicibacterium sp.
CGCGATCCAGCCCTGCGCCTCGATGTCCTTCCAGGGAGCGTCGTAACGCTTCGGGCCGATCAGACTGAACACATCGCCTTCGCGGCCGTCCTCGCGGATCAGCGTCGCGGTCAGGCCCAGGCGGCGCCGCGACTGCAGATCGGCGGTCATCCGGAACACCGGCGCGGGCAGCAGATGCACCTCGTCGTAGATGATCAGACCCCAGTCGCGACTGTCGAAGAGCTCCAGATGCTTGTATTCGCCCTTGGTGCGGCGTGTGATCACCTGATACGTCGCGATGGTGACCGGCCGGATCTCCTTGCGCTCGCCGGAGTACTCGCCGATCTCCTCTTCGGTCAGTGAGGTGCGCGCAATGAGCTCGCGCTTCCACTGCCGCCCGGCGACGGTGTTGGTCACCAGGATCAACGTGGTGGCACCGGCTTTCGCCATGGCCGCGGCGCCCACCAGTGTCTTACCGGCGCCGCAGGGCAGCACCACCACACCAGATCCACCGGCCCAGAAGGAGTCGGCAGCCATCTCCTGGTAGTCGCGCAGATGCCAGCCGTCCTGCGCGAGGCTGATCGGGTGGGCCTCGCCGTCGACGTAGCCGGCCAAGTCCTCGGCGGGCCAGCCGATCTTGAGCAACATCTGCTTGACGCGGCCACGCTCGCTGGGATGGACGACGACGGTGTCGTCATCGATGCGCGCCCCCAGCATCGGGGTGATCTTCTTGTTGCGCAGCACTTCCTCGAGCACCGCGCGGTCGAGACTGACCAGCGTCAGGCCGTGCACGGGACTCTTGACGAGCTGCAGGCGGCCGTACCGCGCCATGGTGTCGACGATGTCGACGAGCAGCGGTTGCGGCACCGCGTACCGCGAGAACGACACCAGGGCGTCGACCACCTGCTCGGCGTCGTGGCCCGCCGCGCGGGCGTTCCACAGCGCCAGCGGCGTGATGCGGTAGGTATGGATGTGTTCGGGGGCGCGCTCCAACTCCGCGAACGGCGCGATGGCCGCCCGAGCGTCGTTGGCCTGCTCGTGATCCACCTCGAGCAGGACGGTCTTGTCGGACTGGACGATCAGGGGTCCCTCGGTCATCGGTGCCTCTCCTCCTCATCGCTCGTTCCTCGCGCTGCATCGTCGTGGCACGCAGTCATCGGTGCCCCTCCTCCTCATCGCTCGTTCCTCGCGCTGCATCGTCAGCGCGCGGCCATCGGTCCATTATTCCGAGTCGGCCGACACCACCGAGGTCACCCTGTGGATAGCGAAGTCGCGCACCCGCCCCGATGCCTGGTCAAAGGCGATCAGCTGCCCACCCCGCACATTGATGGGCGACACCACGCGCTGGGTGGAGACCCCCGCTGCGTCGGTGTAGCCGATCAACACGGAGCTCTGCTGCAGGGCGGCCTGCTGCAATAGCGTGATCGCGCGGGCCGGATCGAGCCGGCCACCACCGAACGGGGCGGTGACGACCTTGCGCAGCACCGCGACCACAGCGGCCAGGGTGTCGCGATTGGGCGTGCTGGGCAGCGGTCGGAAGAACCGGCGGTGCTGCGGCGTGGGCACCCGCACTCCACGTGCCTGCAGGTCGACGATCGTCCCGCTGGCATCTTCGGCGGCCGGAGCCAGACCGGCCGAGCGCAATGCGGCCAGCACGTCGGAGATCGGCGCCTGGGACACCGCCACGGTGGGTGCCAGCAGTCGCAGTTCGAGGCGAGCCACGTCCGGCGAGCCGATGGCCTGGGCCAACAGCATCGGATCCTCACAACGGACGAACGACGACGCCATCCCGACGCGCAACTGACCGTGGCGCCGTGCGACGTCGTCGATCAGATAGGTCAGACCTTGCGGAACGGGCGTCTTGGAGTGGCGGGCGAAGAACGCATGTAACGCGCCCGCCGTGCGGCCGGTGTCGAGGGCATGGCGGATGGACTGCTCGCTCACGCGGTAGACCATGGCCGCCCCCGCTGATTCGACGACGGCCACGGCGGCCAGCTCGTCCGCCAGATCGCGCTCCAAAGGGCCGGGCACCACAACGGTGTGATCGGCCTGCACCAGGAAATGATCGATGGGCTTGGGCAGGGCCTTGTCCATGGCGACGACAGCGGCGTCGGGTCCCTGCGTCAGAAGGGTGCGCGCCGCCGAGGTGATCGCGCCGCGCCCGATCAGGCCCAGGGCGTGTCCCTCCTCGAGGAGATGCGAGACGGGCTCGGGTTGCAGGCGCGCCGACCACCGGGGTCGACGCCAGATCATCGCCCGGGATGCGTCGGCCGCGTCGGCGCCGGTGCCGGACGGTAGGTCGGCAAGCATGTTCAGCAGTAGCCGCCGGTCCAGCGGCGCGGCCGTGGAGTACAGCGAATCCGACAGTGCGGCATAGGGTTTACCGTCGGGACCGCGGTGGCCGATCAGGCTGGGGCGGGCCGGCAAGTCGAGCCACGTGCTGGCCAGCAGTTGCCAGCGCGCGGCCGTCGACGTGTCCGCGAAACGGTCGGCTGCCACGGTGGGCGCCCAGAACGGGCCGGGGCCGTCGTCGGGCAGCGGATCGGGCACGCCACTGGCGATCAACCCCGCGGCCGAGGCGATTTCGAGGATGAGGCCGAGCCGCTGTTCCCCGATCCCCGTCAGCTTGGTCAGCCGTTTCATGTCACGGATTCCCAGCCCGCCGCTCCGCAGCTCGGGAACCGGTGTCACGCTCAATGTTTCGACGACGACCTCGAATTCGCGCAGCAGGTCGATGATGGCGCCCGCACCCGCTGCGTCGACATCGCCGGTCTTGATCGCTTTCGTCGCGGCAGGCACCGGGGCGGTGAGCCGGACGGGTCCGGGTTCTTCACCGCGCAGGACCTGACCGACCTGCCGCGGCAGGATCACGGTGTCGGCGTCGACCTGACGCAGCAGCCCGCAGGCGAGGAGCCGCTGGACGGGGCGGTCCGGCGGGGTGCCCGGCGCGGCGTCGCGGGTGCGGCCCACCGGCGAACCTTCCAGCAGGCGGTTCAGCAGATCCCGTTGGGCATCGTCGACACCGGCCAGGCGTTCGGCGATGTCCGTGGCCGTCGCCTCGGGGTCCTCCAGGATGACCTGGCCGGGGTACCACGGCAGGCCCGCGGCGGCTTCGGTGGCGACTCGCACCGTCTGGTCACCCCATGCCAGCGCGCGGTCGCGCAGATCCTCCAGCGCCGCCAGCACCGCGGCTTCATCAGCCCGGTCACCGATCAACGCGACGAGCTTGGTGATCGGCACCTCGGCGGCGTCGGCCTGCAGCACGAGCAGTGCATCGAGCACTGCCAAACGCAGAAAGTCCAGGTCGTCGGTGGCAGCCTTGACCGATTGGCGAGCCTGCGCGCGTGCCGCGAGCGCCGAGATACTGCCCGGCGGCGGTTGCCCGAGGTCGGGCCGCAGCTCGAGCAAGCGGATCAGCCGCTCGTCGGGCAAGTCGGCCAGCCAGGCGGCCAACGGCACACCCGAAGAGTGTTCGGTCATTGTTGACCAGCGTAAAGCAGCCTCGGTGGCGCGCGAGTGGTCCATAACCTGTCAGAATGACTCCCGTGGCTGACATCGCTGAGACCAACAAGGGCCGCTACGTCGACAACGGATGGCCGACGACCGACCCGGACGACCACGCGGTGAGTGAACTCGTCGCCGATCGCACCGGCTCGCTGTCGCCGTTCGGCGACGTGACGTTCCCGGTGCCCGCCGACACATTGCCGTACGTGCACCCGGTCACCGTCGTCAACAAGTAGTGGTCAGAGGCCCCGGCTCCCAACCGCTGTCGCACCTCGACGAGCGGGGGGCGGCACATATGGTCGATGTCACCGAGAAGGACTCGACCAAGCGCACCGCGTTGGCCGCGGGCGTGCTGCACACCACCGCCGAAGTGATCACGCTGATCTCGGCCGGTGGCCTGCCCAAAGGTGATGCCCTGGCCACCGCCCGGGTGGCCGGCATCCTCGCCGCGAAGCGCACCAGCGACCTCATTCCGCTGTGTCATCACCTGGCGCTCACCGGCGTCGACATCGAGTTCGACGTTCACGACACCGACATCGCCGTGACGGCCACCGTCCGCACCACCGACCGCACCGGCGTCGAGATGGAATCGCTCACGGCCGTCAGTGTCGCGGCGCTGACGCTGTACGACATGATCAAGGCCGTCGACCCGGCGGCACGCATCGACGACATCCGGGTGCTGCGCAAAGAGGGCGGCAAGACCGGTACCTGGATCCGGGAGCCATGACCCGCACGGGCCGGGTTGTCATCGCCTCGACGCGGGCCGCCGCCGGCGTATACGAGGACCGCTGCGGCCCCATCATCACCGACTGGCTCAACGCCCGGGCGATTGAGACGCCCGCTCCGGTGGTGGTGCCCGACGGCACCGAGGTGCAGACCGCGCTGCGTGACGCGATCGCTGCGGGCGCCGACGTGCTGATCACGTCGGGCGGTACCGGTATCTCGCCGACCGATGCCACGCCCCAGGAGACCCGCGCGGTGCTGGATTACGAGATCCCCGGCTTGGCCGACGCCATCCGGCAGGCCGGTCTGCCGAAGGTGCCGACCGCGATCCTGTCGCGCGGTGTTTGCGGTGTGGCCGGCCGAACACTCGTCGTCAATCTGCCCGGCTCGTCAGGCGGCGTGCGCGACGGCCTCGGTGTCTTGGGCGATGTTCTCGAGCATGCCTTGGATCAGCTTGCCGGAGGGGATCATTCGCGATGACGAAGGTACTCCGCGCCGCGCTGACCGATGAGCTGATCGTGCTCAGCGAACACGAGCAACTGGTCGCCCACGAGGCCGCCGGTGCTGTAGTGGGGTTTGCCGGCGTGGTACGCGACCATGACGGCGGTCGTTCGGTGACCCGGTTGGAGTACTCCGCTCATCCGCTCGCGGAACAGACGATCGCCGAGGTGCTCGCCGAGATCGCCCAGGACACCCCCGGGGTGCGGGCCATCGCGGCCAGTCACCGGGTGGGGTCGTTGCGGATCGGCGATGCGGCATTGGTGGTGGCTGTGGCGGCCGATCACCGCGGTGCGGCGTTTGCGACGTGCGCTCGGCTTGTCGACGAGATCAAGGCGCGGCTGCCGGTGTGGAAACACCAATTCTTCGCAGACGGCACAGAAGAGTGGGTCAACTCGGCCTGACGACGATGCCGTCGAGGAACGAGACGGTTGAGG
>CAMFLL010000460.1 GCA_945957405.1 uncultured Mycolicibacterium sp.
CCCCCACTCTCCTCTTCGTCGGCAGCGTCAGATGTGTATAAGAGACAGCCTCGGGACCCTTGGCCAGGTGCACCATATTGGCCACACCGAGCTGGCGGCCGGGATCGTCGACGTAGGTCTGCCAGCACAGGTAGGTGCCGATGTCTTGCACCTGCACGCCGACCTGGCGCATTTTGCGCCGCAATTCGTAGTTGATCAGTTCATCGGTGGTGTTGGTGAGCACGTAGCGTCGGCTCGAGGTGTCGGTTGTTTCCGTGACGGTCCGGAATGTCGTCTTGTAGTTCTTGCGGATCTCAGTCGACAGCTTCTCGGTCTGTTCGCGCATCCGGCGATGCGTCGTCTCGCGTGCCTTGGCTTGTGTCTTGCCGATGTCGATGTTGGCCGATGCGCTGGCGCTGCCGCCGATCCAGCTCTGGTTGGCGGTGGTGTCCACCCCGAATTTGGTGTCGGACTTGTTGTCCTCTTTGACCGCATCCGACAGTTCGTCCTGCTCGGTGGTCGACTTCTCGGTTTTGACGACGGTTTCGATCGAGCTCTCCGTCGTGCGTTCCACCAGTGTTTTGCGGGTGCTGACCTCGACCAGTTCGACGGTCGATCCTGGGCTCATCCAGACGTGCCCGACCGGTGACCCGAGGAACGTGTCGAACTCGAAGAAGTACTGCCGGAACAGGTGGACGATGCCCAGCGGTGACAGGCTGACCCGGTCGAGGTCTTTGAACGGGTCCATGTAGTCGAGCGGGTCGCGGAACTTCAGCAGCGCCAACAGCCGGGCGAGGCTCTTCTCCGGGCGGTAGAAGAGATTTCGCAGCTCGTCGAACTGCTTGTTGGCCTTGAGGTGCATGACGAAACCGGCGACGGCCGATTCGCGGTTGAGCTGTTCGGCCACCATGCTGTTGATCGCCGCCTGGGTTCGTGCCGCATCCCGACCGCCGTCGGCCGGGCGACTGAGCGCGGCCTTGTGCCAGCGCATGGTCTCCGGGACGACGGTCGACTTGAGGGTCTCCTGGATGCGGGCCGGATCGATAGCCTTGTCCCAGACCGCGGGGTCGTACTGTTCGATCGGCGGCAACGACCTCGCGATGCTCTCCATCACGAAACTGCCGCCGAAGCGTGTCTGTCCCTCGGCGAGTTGGGCCGGCTCGAGCTTCGAGATGCGGGCCAGGGCCTGGCGCTCGTCGAGCGTGAACTCGAACTCGCCCTTGAACTTCCGGTACAGCGCATCGAAGGCGCGGTTCTGGTCCACGGCGAAGCCACGTTCCCAACGGCGGCCCATGCGCTTGGCGCGCCAGCCCAGCATCGGCTGGTAGACGCCGAAGATCTCACTGGCGTAGGGCAGGACACTTTCGTAGGGCGACAGATCAGTGGTGCGCTTCATGGTGGACATGGGCACTGCCTTTCCGGTGGGACCAGCACGCTCGATCGAGTACAGACCGCCGCGGCGACTACCGATCCCAACAACGTCGGGGGTGGGGGACAACGGGCAGCCACATCGTCGGCCGGACCGGTCCGCGTGCATCGCGTAGTTGACTACTCCACCTGTGAGACGGCTCGACGGTTGCTGTGGACCCGGCGGTCAGCGGGAGGGTTCGATGTCCACGATGCGGGCCGTGGCGGTGGAAGTGGCAACGAGGTTCCCCGTGCGGTCCTCGAGCGTTCCCTCCAGTTCGGCGAGATCGCCGTCCAGGGTGACTACGCGACCCCGGCCGATCAATTGCCCAGGCTCTGCCGGTCGCAGGAATGTGGTGTTCAACTCGAGCGTCTCGATGAAGCGGCCGGCCGGCAGCACGGAGAGCAGCGCGGGTCCGACGGTGTCATACAGCATCGCCGCGAGAAATCCGCCCAAGACCTTGCCGAACGGGTTGGTGAACGCATCGATACCAGCGAAAGCAATTGTCACCGAGCGGGTGTCGTGCTGTGCGTCGAGAAGCTCGAAGCCGAGCGTGCGTGCCGCGGCCGGCATCGGCACGCGCCCCGCCACGCCGTCCCAGAAGATACCTGTTCGCTCCATCGATCCTCCCCGGACGGCGACCCACATACATGTTGCCCGATCGGCGTCGACCCAATCCTCGCGTGTCCACCATCTACGATGTCCGCACTGCCGGAGCGGTGCGTTGATTCCATCCGGCCGACGCCGTTCACCCATTGTTCAGACATCTGGGCGCAGCCGTAATATTTTCGGCGTTTGGGACACGCTTTGCTCGGGAAAATGATGAGCGACAATGTCATCCGGCGAGCACCGGATGCTCACGACCCATGAAGGGGACTCGGTGACAACGCGTCGGAATCGAATAGTTCTGTCCAACACCGTTCTAGCGGCCATTCTCCTGAGTGGGGTCGTGGCCTGCGGCGGTAACGATGCGGAGAGCCCGGAGAGCGACACCAGCACACCGTCGACGGTAACCACGACCGCACCATCGGTGATGACCGAGCCGTCGAGCGCCACGTCGGCGCCCGCCGAGACCGCGCAGACGTCCGAAACCGCCAATCCCCCCGCCGAAGACACACCCACCCAGTCAAAGAACGACGTCCCGACAACTCCGGAGACGACCAAGGCGACGCCGCCGGTCACCGCGACGCCGCCCCCCACCGCAGAACCCGGCTGACCGGGTCGCGCGCCGTGAACCGGCAGGGGCGACACCTCGTTCGTGGACACGCGGCGGGCCGTTGCCTATCTTGAGCGTCTACCCCTGCGGAAGGCGGCTCTGGTGTCACGATTCGACGTCGCGGTGCTCGGAGCCGGCCCAGCCGGCGTGATGGCGGCAGCGCGGGCATCGGCGCTCGGCGCGCGAACGGTGCTGTTGGCAAGCGACGACTTCGGCGGCATGGCGGCCAATGATGGGCCGGTGCCGGTACGGACGCTCGCCCAAGCCGCCCGACTGTTGAGGGATGCCGGTCAATTACCTCGCTACGGCGTCGCCAGGATCGAACCGCAACTGGACTACGGTCGGGTGCTCACGCGCGTCGAGGACGTCGTCGACGACGTTCGGGCGTCGTCGTTCCTGTTGCCCGCGCTCACGGCGTCCGGCGTCGAGTTGCTGGAGAACGTCGGCCATGTGGGCTTCGTGGATGACGGCCGTGTGCAGACCGATTCAGGGCTGACCATCTCGGCGGACAAGTTCGTGGTGTGCATCGGAGGCATCAGCAAGACATTGCCGATCCCCGGATTCGAGTTCACCAGCACGCACTCCGACGCCTGGGAACTGACGGCAGTACCGGCGTCGATGGTCGTGCTCGGTGCCGGGGCCACCGGCGTTCAGGTCGCGTCGGTCTTTCATGCCTTCGGCACGAAGGTGCACCTGCTCGAAGTGGGCCCGCGCCTGCTGCCGACATCGGACGCCGGCATCTCCGCCGCGATCGCCGAGCGGTTCGGCGCGATGGGGATCGACGTGCGGATCGGCTTCGGCTCGGTGGAGTCCTTCGAGAAGACGGGGTCCGGCGTGGCGACGCACATTGCGTGCGGGACGACCCGGACCACCATCGACGCCGATCTCGTCGTCGTCGCGGTGGGGTGGGCCGCCGACGTCAGCGGACTGCACCTCGACCGGACCGGCGTCCGGACAACCTCACGGGGTTTCATCGAGGTCGACGAGTACCAGTGCACGTCGAACCCGAACGTGTTCGCCGCCGGTGACGTGACCGGGCGAATCATGTTGGCGTCAGAGGCTATTCGCGACGGATACATCGCAGCCAGCAATGCGGTGGGTGGACCGGCCAGCCGCAATGCCCCGCACCTCGTGCCGACCGGCAGCTTCACCGATCCGGAGTACGCCTCGGTCGGGCTGACGGAGGACGAGGCGCGCCAGGACCGCGAGATCCATTGCACCGTGCTCGATTACCGGGACTGCACGCGGCCCATCATCGACGGCCAGACGGTCGGCTTCTGCAAGATGGTGGTGGATGTCGGCACGGCCGAACTTGTCGGCTGCCACGTGGTGGGGGACCGCGCGGTGGACATCGTCCAGATCGTGTCCGTGGCGATGTCGGCGGGAATGCGCCGGGTCGAGGACATCGCCCGACTGCCGGTGTCGTTCCCGACCTACGCCGAGATCGTCACCCAGACCGCCGCGTTGGCGGCCATGCAGCTCGGTCTCGATGCCGGCTGGCAGGGTCCGGTCGCCGGTCGGACCTGACGCTCGCCGTCACCCACGAGCCCGCTCGACCCCACCGAAACCCGCCACGTATCTCCACGGAATCTCCAGATGGCCTCCAAGCGCGGACCTGGCGTCGCGAACAGGCTGAAGGCGCCTTCGAGGGCCCCGCGATGGCCCACCGACCACCAGGAGAAATCAATGAACATCGGAACCCGACATCAACGCCGTGGACGTACCCCGCGACGGACACCGAACATGAACCGGGCGTCGTGGTTGGCGGCGGCCCTGCTCGCGTCCAGTGCCGTAGCGGTGGCCGGTCTGGCGTTGGGAGCGGGCACGTCGCAGGCCGACCCCAACCAGGCGGTGGGGTACAACTGGTGCCCCGACCAGAACGTTCCGCCGTTCCCCCAGATCCGATGGGACATGACGGTGTGTCACACCTACTACGTCGTTCCCGCGGGTACCGGCAATGTGACGATGGTCGACCTCCGCGGAAACCCGATCGACAGCTTTGTTTCAGCGGGCATTCCGGCCCCGGTGTTCGCGCCGCCGCCGCCGCCCGCGCCCCCGGCCCCGCACCCCTTCTGCACTCCGCGCGGAGCTTTGATCATCATTCCGCCGATCTGCGACGAGATCGGCGTCGATCCGTTCCGCTGATCGTGGCATCCGCGGGCGCGCCGACCCCGGACCTCATCTTGGCGCAAAAAGCGGCCCTACCAGCGTTTCAGCCGGTAGGGCCGGTTACTCGTGGAGCGGGCGACGGGAATCGAACCCGCGTAGCTAGTTTGGAAGACTAGGGCTCTACCATTGAGCTACGCCCGCGTGTATTGCTCGAGCCAGACTGTACGGCCCGGATGACCTCAAATTCAATTCAGGCCGCCGTGTGTCCAGCGCCGACTTGGCCGTGCCATGCCCGTGGGCCGTAGGATGCCGTGGGCTTCCCAGTACTTCTGAGGAGTCCTACATCATCGGGGTGTAGCGCAGCTTGGTAGCGCATCCGCTTTGGGAGCGGAAGGCCGCAGGTTCAAATCCTGTCACCCCGAC
>CAMFLL010000461.1 GCA_945957405.1 uncultured Mycolicibacterium sp.
GCCCTGCGACGATGCGGGTGAGGGACGAACCCGAGGAGGAGTAGGGCGAATTCAGCTCTGGCCCTGCGACGCTCTAGCCCTGCTTCACTGATGCCGAGTGTGCAGCCATGTGCACTCAGCCACGCTCGGTATGCACATCAGTGCACGCTCGCGGAAGGACCGTGGCCCTGCGACGCTCTAGCCGGCGACCACCCAGATCGCTTGTGCGGCAGGGCTGCCGAGTTCGACGGTGGTTCCGGCCGAGTCGTCCGCGGTTGCCGAATTCCCCGGCTGCTCGATGGACACCGAGATCATGCCGGCGAAATCGCGGCGCGCCAGGACCCGTAGACGCGAGTCGAGGTTGATGCCGACGCTGTCGAAGTAACGCAGCATCTCGGGATCGGCGTCGGAGATCCGGGCCACCGTGCCGGAGTCGCCGTCGTTGCAGTCCGACAACTGTCGCGCGGGCGGGGTGGGGACGCGGCCGTCGGCGGCGGGAATCGGGTCGCCGTGCGGGTCCCTGGTCGGGTACCCGAGTTTGGCGTCCATCCGATCGAGCATCCGGTCGGACACCGCGTGCTCGAGCACCTCGGCCTCGTCGTGCACCTCATCCCAGCCGTAACCGAGCTCGTTGACCAGGAAGGTCTCCAGCAGGCGGTGGCGGCGCACCATCGCCAACGCGGCGCGACGCCCGGCCTCCGACAACGTCACCGCGCCGTACTTCTCGTGGTGCACCAGACCCTGATCGGCGAGCTTGCGGATGGACTCCGAGGCGGTACTGGCCGACACTCCGATGCGCTCGGCGAGCATCTTGGTGCTGACCTTTTCGTGCGACCACTCCTGCGCGGTCCAGATGGTCTTGAGGTAGTCCTGGGCAACCGGCGTCAGGTCGCTGGCCCCGCCGTCAGGGCCGTCGTGGGGACTCACACATTAAAGTTTAGGCAATCGTCATCTGATCTGTGGGTCTAGCGGCGACCGGCGAGGCGCGGACCCGTAGGCTTGGGGCCGTGCAGCGGTGGCGGGGGCAGGACGACATCCCCACGGACTGGGGCAGGTGCGTACTCACAATCGGCGTGTTCGACGGCGTACACCGCGGACACGCCGAGCTGATCGCACGTTCGGTCAAGGCCGGCCGGGCCCGTGGGGTTCCGGTGGTGCTCATGACCTTCGACCCCCATCCGATGGAAGTGGTCTTCCCGGGCAGTCATCCCGCCCAGCTGACCACGCTGACCCGACGCGCCGAACTGGCCGAGGAACTCGGCATCGACGTGTTCCTGGTGATGCCGTTCACGTCGGATTTCATGAAGCTCACACCGGACCGCTACGTGCACGAACTGCTGGTCGAACGCCTGCACGTGGTTGAGGTCGTGGTGGGGGAGAACTTCACCTTCGGCAAGAAGGCCGCGGGCAATGTCGCGATGCTGCGCAAGGCGGGTGAGCGGTTCGGCTTCGCGGTCGAGGCGATGTCACTGGTGGCCGACGATCTGCACAGCGAGGCGGTGACGTTCTCGTCGACCTACATCCGTTCCTGTGTCGACGCCGGAGACGTGGTCGCAGCGGCCGAGGCGCTGGGCCGCCCGCACCGGGTCGAAGGGGTGGTGGTCCGCGGCGACGGCCGGGGCAAGGTGCTGGGTTTCCCGACGGCCAACGTGGCACCGCCGATGTACTCCGCCATCCCCGCCGACGGCGTCTACGCGGCATGGTTCACGGTGCTGGGCCACGGCCCGGTGATGGGCACGGTCATCCCGGGGGAGCGCTATCAGGCCGCGGTGTCGGTGGGCACCAATCCGACGTTCTCCGGGCGCACGCGCACCGTCGAGGCATTTGTCCTGGACACCGCCGCCGACCTGTACGGTCAGCACGTCGCGGTCGATTTCGTGGCCCGCATCCGCGGCCAGGAGAAATTCGACCACGTCGACGATCTGGTCAAGGCGATGGGGCGCGACACCGGCAAGGCCCGGACGATCCTTCGCGATTCTTCATAGCCCCACCAGCACTGCTAGACTCTCGGGGTCCTGACGACGGGTGCTGCAGTTCGCGGCGGCCCCGTTCCCTCCCCGGTGAGATTCTGGCGAGGATCTATGCAATTCGCGGACCGATTGATGGAGTGATTTCGTGGCGCTTACCGCCGAGCAGAAGAAAGAAATTCTGGGCACCTACGGTCTGCATGAGACCGACACCGGGTCGCCCGAGGCGCAGGTCGCACTGCTGACCAAGCGGATCTCGGATCTCACCGAGCACCTCAAGACGCACAAGCACGATCACCACTCGCGCCGCGGCCTGCTGCTGCTGGTCGGCCGTCGCCGCCGGCTGCTGAAATACGTCGCGCAGGTCGATGTCGAGCGCTACCGCTCGTTGATCGAGCGCTTGGGTCTGCGCCGCTGACCCAGCGGCGAGCGGGGTGGTGCGCCACGGCCGGAGTGGTCGCGGGGCTCGGACCGCTCGCAGGGTGTTCCACTACCGCCGCCGGCCTGCAGGTGGGTGACTGCCTCCGGGTCGGCGGGGCGGTGGATCGGCCCGAGACGCGCGAAGTCGCTTGCGACGGAAGCGAATCCAACTTCAAGGTGGTAGCCATTGTGCCCGGCGCCCAAGCCGGTGCCGGCTGTCCGTCCGACGTCGACTCCTACTTCTCGCAGCGTGGCGGCATCACCGACGCCGGCACCACCGTCTGCCTCGACATCGACTGGACCGTGGGCCGCTGCATGAGCGTGCACCCCGAACGCGATACCGACACCGTCCAGGTGGAATGCTCCGACGCCTCGGTTCCGGACCGCCAGCGCGCCACCCAGATCCTGACCGGCATCGCGAGCGTCGACCAGTGCGCCAGCGGACAGGGTTACGCCTACCGGGAGCGTTTGTTCACGGTGTGCGTCGAACGCCTGTGACCCGCTGACCTCAGCGTTTGCCGGGTAACGGAGGCCCGCGGTGTACAGTAGGGCTGTTCTGGGTCTGATTCGTCCGATTCGGCCCGTGGAACACCGGTGCGGTTCGCGCATCCGCGTGCACCGTTCCAGCGCGTCACAACTTTCCTGACGGGAAGTCGACAGACACAGCCACATGTTGGGGCGGTCTTCGGTAGTGGCTGCCGGACTCGAGATCCGGCAGCTTCGATCGACGGCCGTAGCCGCATCTGGGGTTCTGGACGCGTGACGACGCGAAACAGTTGAATAACCAGAGAGGGCATGCGGACACACATGTCTGTAGCTGAAATCGACGAAGGCGTGTTCGAATCGACCGCCGTCATCGACAACGGGAGCTTCGGCACCCGCACCATCCGTTTTGAGACCGGCCGGCTCGCACAGCAGGCCGCCGGCGCCGTCGTCGCCTACCTCGACGACGAGACCATGCTGCTGAGCGCGACCACCGCCAGCAAGACCCCCAAAGACCATTTCGATTTCTTCCCCCTGACGATCGACGTCGAGGAGCGGATGTACGCCGCGGGCCGGATCCCCGGTTCGTTCTTCCGCCGCGAGGGCCGCCCCTCGACCGACGCGATCCTGACCTGCCGTCTGATCGACCGGCCGCTGCGCCCGTCGTTCGTCAGCGGTCTGCGCAACGAGATCCAGGTGGTCGTGACGGTCCTGAGCCTGGACCCCAAGGATCTGTACGACGTGCTCGCCATCAACGCGGCGTCGGCGTCCACGCAGATCTCCGGTCTGCCGTTCTCCGGCCCGGTCGGCGGCGTGCGCGTCGCCCTGATCACCTCTGCTGAAAACAAGGGTGGCCAGTGGGTCGCGTTCCCGACGGTCGAGCAGCTCGAGAACGCCGTGTTCGACATGGTGGTCGCCGGCCGCAAGGTGGGCGACGCCGGCAACGAAGATGTGGCGATCATGATGGTCGAGGCCGAGGCCACCGAGAACGTCATCTCGCTGGTCGCGGGCGGTGCCGGTGCGCCCACTGAGACCGTGGTGGCCGAGGGCCTCGAGGCCGCCAAACCGTTCATCGCCGCGCTGTGCGACGCCCAGGCCGAGCTGGCCGGCGCTGCCGGTAAGGAGACCGCCGAATATCCGGTGTTCCCGGACTACGGCGACGACGTCTACTACTCGGTGGCCTCGGTGGCCACCGACGAGCTGGCCGCCGCGCTGACCATCGCGGGCAAGAACGAGCGCAACGATCGCACCGACGAGATCAAGGTCGAGGTGCTGGGCCGGCTCGCGGAGACGTACGCCGGCCGCGAGAAGGAGATCGGCGCTGCCTTCCGGTCGCTCACCAAGAAGCTTGTCCGTCAGCGCATCCTGACCGATCACTTCCGCATCGACGGCCGCGGCATCACCGATATCCGCGCGTTGTCGGCCGAGGTCGCTGTGATCCCGCGGGCACACGGCAGCGCGCTGTTCGAGCGGGGCGAAACCCAGATCATGGGTGTCACCACGCTGGACATGGTCAAGATGGCCCAGCAGATCGACTCGCTGGGGCCGGAGACCTCGAAGCGCTACATGCATCACTACAACTTCCCGCCGTTCTCGACGGGTGAGACGGGCCGCGTCGGTTCGCCGAAGCGTCGCGAGATCGGGCACGGCGCACTCGCCGAGCGCGCGCTGGTGCCGGTGCTGCCCAGTGTCGAGGAATTCCCGTACGCCATCCGGCAGGTGTCCGAGGCGCTGGGCTCGAACGGCTCGACGTCGATGGGCTCGGTGTGTGCTTCGACGCTGTCGCTGCTGAACGCCGGTGTCCCGTTGAAGGCTCCGGTCGCCGGTATCGCAATGGGCCTGGTGTCCGACGATATTGAAGTTGAGGCAGTGGACGGCACCAAGCAGCTGGAGCGCCGCTTCGTCACGCTCACCGACATCCTGGGCGCCGAGGATGCCTTCGGCGACATGGACTTCAAGTGCGCGGGCACCAAGGACTTCGTCACCGCCCTGCAGCTCGACACCAAGCTCGACGGCATCCCATCGCAGGTGCTGGCCGGCGCGCTGGCGCAGGCCAAGGACGCCCGGATCACGATTCTCGAGGTGATGGCCGAGGCCATCGACGCCCCGGATGAGATGAGCCCGTACGCGCCCCGCATCACCACCATCAAGGTGCCGGTCGACAAGATCGGCGAGGTGATCGGGCCCAAGGGCAAGATGATCAACTCGATCACCGAGGAGACCGGTGCGTCGATCTCCATCGAGGACGACGGCACGGTGTTCGTCGGCGC
>CAMFLL010000462.1 GCA_945957405.1 uncultured Mycolicibacterium sp.
GTGAGCATCTCCTCCACGACACCCCCATCCCCGCCAATGCCTACTTCTGACAAGCGATTTCGAAAGGTAACCATGTCTCGTCAGTTGCACCTCGGCGGCTTCCAGATCGCCTCGCAGGTCACCCATTCGCACGCCGCGTGGCGTCACCCGGCCAGCGATCCCGGCTTCCTGACGCCGGAGTACTACCACCGGATCGGCCGTATCCTGGAACGTGGCAAGTTCGACTTCCTGTTCTTCGCCGATCTGCTGGCCGCTCCGGTGCGCTACGGCGATGGCATCGCCGAACCGTTGCGCCGTGGCACGCAGGCCACCGCGACGCTGGACCCGTCGATCGTCGCGGCCAGCATCGCCGCGGTCACCTCGAAGCTCGGTGTCGCGATCACCAAGTCCGCCACCTTCTTTCATCCCTACGAACTGGCACGCATCTTCTCCAGCCTGGACCACATCACCAAGGGCAGGGTGGCGTGGAACATCGTGACCTCGCTGACGCAGGGCGAGGCGCAGAACTTCGGCCACGACGATCACCTCGACCACGACTTCCGCTACGAGCGGGCCGACGAATTCGTGCGCACCACACTGGAATTGTGGTCGAGCTGGGAACCCGATGCGCTGGTGCTGGACAAGCAGTCCGGTGTCTTTGCCGACCCGAGCCGGATCCGGCACGTAAACCACGACGGCCGCTACTTCCGCTCGCGCGGGCCTCTGAATGTGCCGCACTCCCCGCAGGGCAGGCCGGTGCTCATCCAGGCCGGATCATCGTCCACCGGGCGTGATTTCGCGGCCCGGTGGGCTGAGGCGATCTTCGAGATCGATCCCACGCCGGAGGGCAGGCGAGCCTACTACGACGACATCAAGTCACGCGCCGAGAACCACGGTCGCAATCCCGAACACGTGTTGATCTTCCCCGCATTCATCCCGTTCATCGGCGAGACCGAGGCGATCGCCCGCGAGAAGCAGGCCTTCCACAATGAACTGGCCGACCCGATATCGGGGTTGATCACGTTGTCGGTGCACACCGATCACGACTTCTCGGGCTACGACCTCGAAGCGCCCGTCGAGGACATCAAGGTCACCGGCACCCAGGGTCTGTTCGACACCGCGCGGCGGGTGGCGAACCGCGACAACCTGACGTTGCGCGATATCGGAAAGTGGTACGCGCAGGGTGTGCTACTGCCGCAGTTTGTCGGTACCGCCGAGCAGGTCGCCGACCAGATCGAGGAGTCGTTCACCGCAGGCGAGGCCGACGGGTTCATGGTGTCATCGGCGTCCACGCCGGGCACCTTCAACGATTTCGTCGACGCCGTGGTCCCCGAGTTGCAGCGCCGCGGCCTGTTCCGCACCGAATACACCGGCAACACCCTGCGGGAGCATCTCGGGCTGGGGCCGGTGAACTTCGCTGAACCACGAGCCGCGCAGGTATCTGTCTAGCGGTCCGATCAGCCTGATCGGTCGGCGTCGGTTCGCCGAGTTCGACGCCTAGGCTGTGAACAGCAGAGGTCAGCAGCCCTGGCGTCGAAGTCGGCACCGAAGCCTGATCAGTCCACATGTGGGATGACGTCTTCGGCCACCCACCGGGTGAAGTCGAGGAAGGCCTCCAGGTCCGGCAACGCCGGCGGCATGACGGTGGTGGCGGTGACGCCCATGGCGGCGAGCTTGCAGCACGAGTCGACGAGTTCCTGCGCGGTGCTGCCGAACTGAGCGTTGGGATCGTTGGTGGCGACGTGCCCCTCCCCGATGCTCAGGCCGGCAGGGCTGTAGCAGACATCGAACGGGCGGTCATCGAATCCCGGCTGCGAGCGCAGGAAGTCCAGCCGCGCCGGTAGGTGGTCGGGCTGGGTGAGCCACGGCGCCCAACCGTCGGCGAACCTGGCCGCCCGGCGGAGCGCAGCATCGGCATCGCCGCCTATCCAGATCCGTGGATGCGGCCGCTGAACAGGCTTGGGGCCGAACGTCACATCGTGGAAAGAAATGAATTCACCATCGAAGGACGGGGTTTCGCTGTGCCACAACTCGAGCATCGCCGCAAGATACTCGTCGGTCATCCGACCCCGCCTGTGGAACGGAACACCCAGCGCGTCGAATTCCTCTTTGAGCCAACCGATACCCACCGACGCGACGACGCGCCCGCCGCTGAACCAGTCCAGTGTGGTGATCGCCTTGGCGAGGACGACCGGATTGTGCAGCGGCAGAATGGTGACCAGCGACACCAGATCGATCCGGGTGGTTCTGCCCGCGAGGAACGCCTGGGTGGTGGTGGCGTCGAAATAATGGTCGCCTGACAGCGGCACATGCGCCGGCGGTATCACGAAATGCTCGGGTACCGGCAGCATGTCGTAGCCGAGCTCCTCGGCCAATTGGGCCACCCGAACGATGTCTGATGCCGCCAGGCCGTGTTCCCACGGCTGAGTGATCACCGAGATGTGCATGAGGTTGGGAAGATAGGTCCCGAATTTCATGGCCGCCCCCCGGATCGCCACGATGTTGCCTCTTGACGCTAGAACCGGGCGCGGCAGCAGTCAATGCCCGGGCTATGCGGTCAGCTGCACCCGATGCGCATCGATGACGGCGCCGTAGCGTTCGGGAGCACACGTCAACACGATCACCTGCCCGTCGGCGCCCACCAGGTCGAAGACGGCACCCATCTTGGCCAGCCGGTCCGGGTCGGTGAAACCGAGTGCGTCGTCGATGACCACCGGCACGGTGTCCTCCTTGGCCACCAGCGCGGCCACCGCCAGCCGCGCGATGATGCCCAGCTGCTCCTTGGCGCCGCCCGACAGCGACTCGAACGGCACCGTCCGGCCGTCGAGTGTGCGATTGCAGATCTGTAGGTTGCTGTCGATCTCGACCTCGAAGGTGGGGCCGAACACGGTGCGGCCCAGCCGCTCGACCTCGGTCCGGAATGGCTCGACGTAACGCAGGCGGGTGTCGTCCCGATGACGCGCCATGACCGACCGCAACAGGTGGACTGCCCGGGCGCGGGCTTGCACACGCCCGTAGGCGGCGACGGCGTGTTCACGCTTGGTCTTGGCGGCGTCGAGCTTGCCGGTGCGGCCCTCAGTGCCGAAAACCGAGAGCTCGACCGCGATGTCACGCAGTGCGGCCTGGGTGGCGTCGTGGCGTCGGTGCAGCTCATCGGCGGCCGAGCGGGCGGCGGTGAGTTCGGCGGCGACGGCATCTGGTGTCGCAGCGGCCAATCGGCCCGTCAACATCGCGACGAGAGCCTGGCTGTGTTGCGCCGCCTGGGTGTGCTCTGTTGCCCGGGCGGCCACGTCGTCATCGGAGACCGCGGCACGCTCAGCCGTGAGACGTTGAACAGCTGCCTCGAATTCGACGCGTGCCGCCGCGGCCCGATCAGCGGAAACCTTGGTACGCGTGGATCTCTCGGCGAGCTGTGTACCAGCCGCCGCCGCCACCTTCCGGTGGGTCGCGCACTGCTCGTTGCGGGTGGTCAGTTCGCGCTCGGCGGCTACCAGCTCGGCACGGGCGCCGTCGATGTCGAGGTCACTTGTCACGGTGGGCTGGGCGGCCGTCAGTGTCGACAACCGCGCCCGCATCAGGTCGACGTCGTCGTCACCGCGGATGCCGGCCAGGGTAGCCCGGAGGCGCTCCTGCTCGGCGGTCAGGTCACGACGCTGCTGATCGACGGTGCGCGCCTGGTCAAGGCTCTGCACGCCACCCTTGGTCAGCAGCTCGTCCAACACATGATGCGCAGCAACCAGTTTCGCGTGCATATCGGCAGCAGTTGCACCGGGCGCCAGCCGCACCGTGACGATTCCCGGAATGGTGACCGATGTCTGCTCGCCGAGCGTGAACGCCCACGTGCGACCGGTTGCGAGCGGGACAGCGGCATCGCCGGATTCCAGCACGATGTCTGATGCCGCGACGAATTCGACACCGGCGGAAGTCAGTTCGGCCTGCGCCTGCGCCAGGCTCAATGTGGTGGCCGCAGTCTCGATATCCCGGAAGGTCAGTTCGGTCAGCGGTATGGCCGCCAACTGCTCGAGCACACCGGCGAGTTGCTTCTCGATGGCGCCGATTCGCTTCAGCCGGACACCGAGGCGGACAGCCTCCTCACGATCGGCGAGTTCCACGACGACACGACGCGCGGTGTTCGCACGTTCCTCCGCCGCGCGCACATCCTCGACCGCCTTCGCCAGCGCCTCGTCGGCGGCCGTGACCACAGCGCGTCCGGTTTCCTCAGCCTCCGCGGCTTCGGCGGCGGCCTGCTCGGCAGCCACCACCGCCGATTCGCGGGTGCCGACCTCCTCGCACAACCGCGTCCGCTGCTGCAGGGCGGCGGCGGACGCAGCGCTGGTGGCACTGAGCGCACCCGCTTCTGTTCTGGCTGTGCGTAGTTCGTCGGCGACTTCTTTCACCGCTGCGGCGGCAGCTTCGGCGGCCGTGCGGCGGTCGGTCACCCCGGCACGTTGTGCGACAAGCGATTTCAGTTCATCACTCAGCACGGTGTGCATGCGAACCCGGTCATCGACCTCGGCCACAGCCGCCGTGCACTGGGCCACCTCCTGGTCGGCGGCGGCGAGAGCGGCGGCGGCAAGGGCCCACTCCCCGGTCGGTCGCCCGGTAGCGGTGAAGTAACGCGCGTACTCGGCATCGATCTTGTCGACCAGCACCGGTTCGGTGCCCGACAGGCCGGCCGCCAAGCCGTCGCCGGAGTCACCCGCGGCGACGTCGAGCGCGCGCGAGAGTGCGTCGCAGCCCGAAAGATCAACCGCCGACGTCGATCCTGACTGCAGCACACGCTGCGCCTGCCAGAGTCCGGTGTCGACCGTTTCGGCGAGCATGGCCCGGACGCGCTCATGAGCCTCGTCACCGGTGAGCTGGAACCGCTTCGGACTGAGAATCGTCAGCTCGGTCTCGCACTTCTTGTGGAAGCGTTTGCGATACACGAACCGGTATGGGCCGGTGCTGATCTCGGCCGTGACTTCCGCACCGACGTCGGCGTGCGTGGGCTTGACCTGCTTGACATCCTTCTTCGTCGAGCGGTCCTTCGATTCCAGCAGGAGGTCGAGCGCTTCGATCATCGACGACTTGCCGATCTCGTTGGCGCCGCACACCACAGTGACGCCGCGCTCGGCGAAGGCGATCTCACGGTGTG
>CAMFLL010000463.1 GCA_945957405.1 uncultured Mycolicibacterium sp.
CTGCAGTACCGGCGTGGCGTGCCGCCGGTGGTCAACGAAGAGACCTCGACGCGCATCATGACGCATGCGATCGAGGCGGTGGGTCCCGACGTGCTGGCCGACACCCGGCAGTCCGGCGGCGGCGAGGATTTCTCCTGGTATCTCGAAGAGGTACCTGGCGCGATGGCACGCCTCGGGGTGTGGAACGGCCGCGGCGCGCAGCTGGATCTGCACCAACCCACGTTCGATCTCGACGAACGGGCGCTGGGCGTCGGCGTGCGCGTGATGGCCAACATCGTCGAGCAGTCCGCCGCCTTCTGACCTGGCGAAAAGCCGCATACGGCAGGGTGTTGGCCGCCGTAATCTGAAACGCATGTCCCGCTTGCTGGCGGTGCTTGGCGCGGTCCTCATCGGCGTGCTGGCACCTGGTGCTCCCGGCGTCGCCTCGGCGTGCGCGTGCGGCGGCATCGTGAGCCCCGATGTCGACGCCCGCGTTGCCGACGAGATGGCGCTCATCAGCTCCGACGGCACCACCGAGACCATCGTCATGCGGCTGAATCTCCAGTCCGATGCCGACGACGCCGCACTGGTCATCCCGACACCGACGCCCGCCGAGGTCAGTGCCTCCGGGTCCGGACTGTTCGCGGAGCTGGCGCAGTTGACGGCGCCGCGGGTGGAGACGCGGCGGCACTGGACCTTCGCCCCCGGGTTCTCGTCGAGCGCGCCGGAAGGAGCGGTGGGAGCGGGTGTGCCGATGGTGGTCGACCAGGTCCAGCTCGGACCGCTGGAGGCGACCACGCTGACCGGAGGTGACCTGCGCGGTGTGCAGGACTGGTTGGACGGTCACGGTTACCGCCTGCGGCCCGAGATCGCCGCGGGCCTGAAACCGTATCTGACCGAGGGGTGGTCGGTGGTGGCGCTCCGGCTGACGTCGGACCGACCGCTCGACGGCCCACTGGATCCGGTTCGGTTGACATTCACCTCCGAGCGCCTGGTCTATCCGATGCGGATGTCGGTGCAGGCCACGGCGCCGCAGCGGGTCGTCATCTACACGCTGGGGCAGCACCGCGTGCAGCGCACCGACCCGGACGCCGGGACCGCCGGTCAGCACGTCGAGATCGGTTACGCCGGAACGCTTTCCGGCCGGGCTACTGACCAGACCCTGGTCGAACTGGCGTCGGGCGGTGATTACCTGACGCAGATCTCGACCAGCGTCACCGATCCGTCGGCGATCGCGGCGGATTTCGCCTTCGGTCCGGCCGCCACCGATGAGCCGTATCAGCGGGTGGTGTTTCGGGACGAGGACATCGACGTGGGCGTGCCGGTGATGTTCGGCGTGGCGCTGATGTTCGTGCTGGGCCTGATCATCACCGCGGTGGTGCTGGTCATCTGGTTGGTCCGGCGGACACGCCGGACCTGACCGTGCGCAGGCCGGCGTCGACGCGGCCGGCCACCAGCGACGCCTCCAGGTAGGCCAGTCGCGACCACCGGTGCGCCAGATCGCGGCGCGTCAAACCGGCAGCCAGATAGGAGTCGAACAGTTCGGCCGCGCCGTCGGCGACCGTCCGCACGGCCCGGTATCCGAGGACGTTGCGGATCGCCGAGCAGTCGAGCCGGTACGAGCGGGCGTCCGGGTCCGGCTCACCGCTGATGACCAGCTCGGTGCCGGGGACGGCGTCCGCCACCGTCCGGGCGATCTCGGCGACGGTGTGATTGTTGGTCTCGGTGCCGACGTTGAACACGGCGTTGTGGACAACGTCGGTGGGCGCCGCCAAGGCCAGGACGAAGGCCTCGGCGACATCGCGGGCGTGCACCGACGGTCGCCATGCGCTGCCGTCGCCCAGGACCCGAACGGTTCCGCAGAGCAGGGCGTGACCGACGAGGTGGTTCAGCAGGGTGTCGGTGCGCATCCGGGGCGAGGAACCGAACGCCGTGGCGCACCTCAGGAATACCGGCGCGAAGGCAGTGTCGGCGAGGGCGGCCAGGCCGTCCTCGGCGCGAACCTTGCTCTCGGCGTACGGCGTCAACGGGCGCCGCGGTGCGGTCTCGGTCACCAGGGTGTCACCGGCCGATCCGTAGACCGAGCAGCTCGAGGCGTACAGGAACCGGCGGACGCCGGCCTGCTTTGCGAGGCGTCCGAGTCGCAGGGCCGCGCGGTGGTTGACGTCGTAGGTGTGCCGCGGCGCCAGGACGCCCAGCGAGTCCTCGGCGAGGGCGGCCAGATGGATGACGGCGTCGAAACCGGCCAGTTGCGCCAGGGTGACGTCCCGGATGTCGACGTCGATGGCGGGCGGGTCGGGCGGCCTGGGTCCTGTCACGCACTCCGCGACAAGCCCGCAGTCGAGCCCCACCACGTGGTGGCCGGCGGCCCGCAGCACCGGCACCATGACGGAGCCGAGGTACCCCTGATGTCCGGTGACCAACACTCGCACGGTGACTTCTCCAAGGCCGCAGGCAACGTTGACGGTGACGCAATAACACCTTTCTTACCGCATCTTGCGCACGATGTCGATGATGTAGCAAATTTCCTTGCGACGCCAACCGTCCGACATCGATGGTGCCGCTCAGGGAAACGGGTGCGGTGGGACGTGAAACCGGACGGGCCCGGAGAGGTGGTTCCGGCGTGTTGCTAGGTGCCCGGCCCGATGTTGCGTGCGGGCCTGGTCCGCAGGTGGTGGACGTACTCGTTGGGGGCGCCGGCGATCTCGGCGGCATCGGCCATCACACCGAGGTAGCGGGCCGAGGGGACACCGCCCTCCCACGCGTCGAGCACATAGAGCCAGGCCAACACGGGATCGTTGGTGGTGTCAGAGGTCTCACGGTCGACCCGGCAACGGATCTTCTTGTGGAATCCGAGCTCGGAACCCTCCCAGCGGTCGAGGTTCTTCTCGTCTTCCTTGGTCATGTCGTAGAGGACCACGAACACTCGTGACATCGGGTCCTCGACGATGGTGGCCAGTGCGCCCTCCCAGGCGATGTCCTCGCCGCCGAACGTGAGCCGCCAACCGTTCAGCCATCCGGTGCCGGCCATCGGGGAGTGCGGTGCGCGCTCCAGCATCTGCTCGGGATGCATGTTCGACCCGTAGGCGGCGTAGAGCGGCACGTCCCAGATCTTAGACACTCCGCCACCAAGCAGCCGACAACCTGAGCCTGGCTGCGCGGGGTGGCCTAGGTTTGGGGTGTGCCAACACGCATCGTGATCATCGGCGGAGGGCCGGCAGGTTATGAGGCGGCGCTGGTCGCCGCGGGCCACGGCCGCGATGTCACCCAGGTGACGGTCATCGACTCGGATGGTCTGGGCGGTGCCTGCGTGCTCTACGACTGTGTGCCGTCCAAGACGTTCATCGCCTCCACCGGTGTGCGCACCGAACTGCGCCGCGCCGAGGGCATGGGTTTCGACTTCGGCTTCGACGCCGCGAAGATCTCGTTGACGCAGATCAACAACCGCGCCAAGACGCTGGCCGCATCGCAGTCGGCCGACATCGGCGCCCAGCTGCTCAACCAGGGTGTGACGATCATCGGCGGCCGCGGTGAACTGGTCGACGACGTGCCCGGGATGGCGCATCACCGGGTGAAGGTCACCACGCCCGACGGCAAGACGGGCGTGCTGAAGGCCGACGTGGTGCTGATCGCCACCGGTGCCAGCCCGCGCGTGCTGCCCAGCGCGGTCCCGGACGGGGAGCGGATCCTGACCTGGCGCCAGCTCTACGACCTCGCCGAGTTGCCGAAGCACCTGATCATCGTCGGCTCCGGTGTGACGGGTGCCGAGTTCTGCAATGCCTACACCGAACTGGGTGTGGATGTGACGGTGGTGGCCAGCCGCGACCAGATCCTGCCGCACGAGGACAGCGCCGCCGCCGCGGTGCTCGAGGCGGTGTTCGCCGAGCGCGGCGTCACGCTGGTCAAGAATGCCCGCGCCGATTCGGTGACCCGCACCGAGAACGGGGTGCGGGTGGCCATGGCCGACGGTCGTGTCGTCGACGGCAGCCACGCCCTGATGACGGTCGGGTCGGTGCCCAACACCGCGGGCCTGGGCCTCGAGCGGGTGGGCGTCGAACTCAAACGGGGCGGCTACATCCCCGTCGACCGGGTGTCGCGCACACCCGCGTCGGGCATCTACGCCGCCGGTGACTGCACGGGTCTGTTGCCGCTGGCTTCGGTGGCCGCCATGCAGGGCCGTATCGCGATGTACCACGCGCTCGGTGACGGTGTGGCCCCGATCCGGCTGCGGACCGTTGCCGCGGCGACGTTCACCCGGCCGGAGATCGGCGCGGTTGGGATCCCGCAGACCGCGATCGACGACGGCAGCGTGCCGGCGAGGACGCTGATGCTGCCACTGTCGACCAACGCGCGGGCCAAGATGTCGCTGCTGCGGCACGGCTTCGTGAAGATCTTCTGCCGGCCCGCCACGGGCGTGGTCATCGGCGGCGTCGTGGTGGCGCCCATCGCCTCGGAGCTGATCCTGCCGATCGCGCTGGCGGTGCAGAACCGGATCTCGGTGACCGACCTGGCGCAGACCCTGTCGGTGTATCCGTCGCTGTCGGGTTCGATCGTGGAGGCAGCGCGGCGGCTGATGGCGCACGACGACCTCGATTAGTGATTTGTGGAGCCTGAGCGGCGGTCAGCGCCGGTGAAACTCCACAAATCGCTAATCTGGTTCGGGTACTGACGAGTAACAAGGAGTCCGCGTGAGCGAGTCCGGGCCAGATTCGTTGTTGAGCCCCGTCCAGCGCGCCCGAGCCTGGGAACGTCTCGGTAGCGAACAGTTCGATGTCGTCGTCATCGGCGGGGGAGTCGTGGGTGCCGGCAGCGCCCTCGACGCCGCCACCCGCGGGCTCAAGGTGGCGCTGGTCGAGGCGCGTGACTTCGCCTCGGGCACCTCCAGTCGGTCGTCGAAGATGTTCCACGGCGGCCTGCGCTACCTCGAGCAGCTGGAATTCGGCCTGGTGCGCGAGGCGCTGCACGAGCGCGAGTTGTCGCTGACGACACTGGCCCCGCACCTGGTCAAACCACTGCCCTTCCTGTTCCCGCTGACCAAGCGGTACTGGGAACGGCCCTACATCGCCGCCGGAATCTTCCTCTACGACCAGCTCGGCGGCGCGAAATCCGTTCCCGCGCAGAAGCATCTG
>CAMFLL010000464.1 GCA_945957405.1 uncultured Mycolicibacterium sp.
GACAGGCCCCAGATCACTCCTCGCTGAACCCTTTTCGCCGGCGATATCACTGCCCGCACTGCTGTCCTTGACACCCGCCTGGGTCGAACATACGGTACGTCTGAGAACGCAACTGTACACAAACGTATGTAGGTGATCCCCTGTGCGTGAAAGCCGGCAGCTGGCCGAGTTCGTCGCCGATACGACCTTCGAGGATCTTCCTGCCGGCTTGGCCGACAGGATGAAACTCTTCATCCTGGATTCGCTCGCCGGCGGTTTCGTGGGCTCCGGTCTGCCGTGGTCGCAGATCGTCTACGACTACCAGCACGCCCAATCCGGTGCGGGGCCCTGCAGTGTGTTCGGTTCGAGCGCCACGATGTCCGCGCCGGCCGCGGCCTTCGTCAACGGGTCGATGGTGGGCGCCTTCGAGACCGAGAACAGTGCGCACATCGCGCATGCCGGCGGCACCGTCATACCGGCCGCTCTCACCGCGGCACAACATGCCGGCCGGCCCGGCCGCGACCTGATCCTGGCCTGCATATTGGGCTACGAGGTCGTCTGCCGCGTCGGCGACGCGCAGACCCGGCTGACCGAGGACGAGCGGGGATTCCACAACCCGGCTGCCAACGGCCCGTTCTCGTCGGCGGCCGCCGTCGGCAAGGTGCTGGGCCTGGACGCCGCCACTCAACTCAACGCCTTCGGTATCGCCGGCTCGTACTGCGGTGGCCTCACCGAATTCGCCTGGAAGGGCGAGATGACCAAACGCCTGCACATCGGTCTGGCGAATCGCGGCGGGCTGGAGGCCGCCTATCTGGCGCAGCGTGGGTTCACCGGTCCTGGAACGGTTTTGGAAGGACAGTTCGGTTACCTGAATGCCTTCTCGCCGCGGCCCAAGGTCGAGCGCCTGACCGCCGGCCTCGGCAGCACCTGGCTGACGCGGGATATCAAGATCAAGCCATTTGCCGCGCACGGCCGCGTGCAGGGGATCCTGTCGGCCCTGCAGGCGTTCAAGGCGCAGGGCCTGGTCGACGGCGCGGAGGTCACGAGCGTGCACATCACGGCCAACGCCGAGCGTCTGCTCGAGGACAGGTTCCTCAGTACTGAGCCCAACACACTTCTGCAGGCCCAACTCTCGGTGCCCTATGTCATCGCGGTGGCACTGCGACGCGATCTGTCCGATCCGCTGCAGTTCGACGAGTCCACGCTGTCCGACCCCGACATCCAGCGGCTCGCGGCCGCCATCACGTGGTCTGGTGCCGACCTGCCCGGTGAGCACGCGGAACTCGAGATCACCACGCCCACAGGGACGCACCGGGTCTTCGCAGGCGATTTCCGCGGGTCCGCGACGCAGCCTGCGGACCGGGCCGACATCGTCGACAAGTTCCGCCGGTTCAGTAGGCACCTGCTCGACACCGACCGACAGGACCGCATCATCGCAGCCGTCGACGAACTCGACGCGCTCGACGATGTCTCCGAGTTGGTTTCCCAGATCGCCGTATGACGAAAGAATCGACAATGAGCACACAGTCATCACCCGAGCCGACGACCGACCCGATTCAGGAGACCATCGCACAAGCCGCGGTGGCATTCGACTTCGCCGCCGTTCCCAAAGAGACCGTGCACGCGGCGAAGAAGCGCATCCTCGACTGTATCGGTGGTATCTACCCCGCGCTGGATGCCGAACCGTCCGTCGTGGTGCGTGACACCGCGGCACGGCACTATCCCTCGGGGCCCGCCACCATTCTGGGGACGGCGCAACGCACCACCATCGACATGGCGGCCTTCGCCAACGGCACCACGGCCAGGTACGCCGAACTCAACGACGCCCTGCACGTGCCCGGCAGCCCGGGGGGACATCCGAGCGACATCATCACCCCGCTGCTGGCCGTCGCGGAGGCCGAGAAGTGCTCAGGCGCACAGCTGATCGAGGCGGTGGTGCTCGGGTACGAGGTGTACATCTCGATGGCGGAGAACACGTCGCTGCACAACTGGGACGCCACCAACTGGGCCAGCCTGGCCACCGCTGTCGGCACCGGCAAGCTGTTGGGCTTCGACCTGCAGCAGTACCGCGACGCCATCGCCGTCGTGGTGATCCCGAACAATGCGCTGCGGCGGGCCCGGCGCGGCAACCTCAGCATGTGGAAAGCCGCGGCGGCCGGTCAGGCCGGGCGGGCCGGCGTGTTCGCGGCACTGCTCGTGCAGTCCGGGATGACCGGTCCGACACTGCCTTTCATCGGCAAGACCGGCTTTCACGATGCCGTCGGCCAGGGTACGCCTGCGGACCTGCCGCGGTTCGCCGACATCGAGCGTGGCCTGCGGCTGCACCGGTCGATGCTCAAGCCGCGCGCCGCATGCGGTACCGCCATCGCGTCGGTGCTGGCCGCGGAGAAGGTGTTCGACGCCGACCGCGACCCACTGACCATCCGCAAGGTGCTGGTCGAGACCTATGGCGACGCCAAGGCGAAACTGGGAACCTATGCGCACCACTGGAATCCGACCACCAGGGAGTCGGCGGACCACAGCATCCCGTATGCGGTGGCGGCCGCCCTGGTCGACGGTATCGTCGGCCCGGATCAGTTCGACGACGACCATCTGGCGGACGATCGGATCCGGCATGTCATCGGAACGGTCGATGTGGTCGAAGAGCTCGGTTTCACCAGGGATTACCTGGATCCGCCGCATCTGCATCGCACCCGTGTCAGCGTCGAGACCGACGCAGGTGTGGTGGTCGGCGAGGTGGGGGGTGAATTCGGTGAGATCGGTGAGGAGATGAGCGATCACGACGCGAACCGTAAGTTCCTCAGCCTCACCGGCGCGCGGCTGGGGGCCGACCGTGCCCAGAGCCTGCTGGCTCAGTTGTGGGATCTGGACGAGATGGCCGATGTGGCAGTGATTCCAGCGCTGCTCGTTCCCGAGCAGCGCTGAATCACCTGCCGCTCAGACGCCGGCGCGGCGGCTCTCCATGTCGACCACGCCCGCCAGCGCACCCCCGTCCAGTTCGACGACGATATCCTCACCGTCGATGCGGAAGCTCGTGTCCAGACCGGCCTTCTCGGTGATCTCCCGGACATAGCGCAGGATGTCGGCGCCGCGCGGGTCGGTGACCGAGTACATCTTCGGAGTCTTGTTCTCGATGAAAACCGGACGGAACGAGACCCGGCGCAGTTCGCCGCCGTCGACCTCGAGTTTGGCCACCATGCTGTAGTTGGGCTCGTCCTGCTCGCGGTAGTCGTAGGGGCCTGCTGTACCGAACTGTGCGTAGGCAGCCTTGAGCTTGTTGCGCCAGGCGTGATCGGTGGGCCGGTAACCGCTGTTGGTGTCGAGGACGAAGTTGCCCAGGCTGTAGAAGATCGGCCGGCCGCGGTACACCTCGATGCCTTTGAGAATGTGCGGGTGATGGCCGATGATGCCGGCGGCGCCGGCGTCGATGGCCGCATGCGCCACCACGGGCTGGTAGTCGGCGATCAGCGCCGGGGTGTAGTGGATGCCCCAGTGCAACGACACGAAGACCAGATCGGCCTGCTCGCGGGCCTTGCGGACGTCCTCGACCAGCGCCTCAAGGTCACGCGGCAGCGGCCACGTCATCACCTCGCACGGCGTGCCCGGCTGGTCCTCCTCGAGTGCCTCGTAGTGCGTGATGGCCCGCATCGGCGCCACTCCGGCCCGCCCGGGGACGGCGTAGTAGCTGATCGGCGCGACCGAGCAGTAGCCGAGGAATGCGATTGTGGTGCCGTCCTTTTCGAACAGCGCAGGTGTGCGGGCCTCGGCGAGGTCGGCTCCTGCGCCGATGGTCTGCATACCGTCGCCGTGCATCCGCTCCAGGCAGTCCAGCAGCGCGTCCTTACCCCAGTCCATGGTGTGGTTGCTGGCCATGGACACGACGTCGAACCCGGCCGCGGCAAAGGCCGGATAACCTTTGAGATCGCGCGGCGACGCGCCGCGGGGACCCGATGAACCCTCCGAGCCCTTGTCGGAATATGCCGACTCGGATTGGCAGAACGAGATGTCCATGCTGCGGAAGTAGTCACCGACGTGTTGGAAGGTCGTCTCGGGGTCATCGCGGAAGACGCGGACGTCGCCGACGGCTGAGATGGTCGCCATAGAATGCCTCTCAAAAGCTGATTGTGTTCGATCGTGTACAGAGACATTCTCAACGTAGGCGGGTGTCCCAGGCGCGTCAATAGCCTGCTGTGGCCTGCGTCGTCAATCGGGCTGGCTGTGTCGCCAACCACATTGTGGCGTTGACGCAGTAATGACCGTCGCGTAGCTTCTCGACTGTACACAGAAGAACACGATTGCCTACAAGGGCGTCGTGCGGCGGTCGGGACATCGATGTCACCGGCGGATGGAGGATAGTGAGCGGTGGGTAAAACCAAGGGTTGGAAGGCGCTGGCGGCGGTCAGCGCCGCGGCGTTGTTACTGAGCGCGTGCGGCAGTAACACTGCCGAGACCCCGACGAGCGGATCGTCTGCGAACGGCGGATTCGATGCCGCCAGCTATTTCCGCGGTAAGACCATCAGGTTCATCGTGTCGCACAGCGCCGGCGGCGGCGCCGATCTGACGGCACGGTCGTTCGCGAACAGCCTGAGCAATCTGGTGCCCGGCAACCCGCGGGTCACCGTCACCAACGATTCGGGGCTGGGCGGCATCAACAATGCCTATGCCGCACCGGAAGAGGATCTGGTGGTCGGCATCACCGGGTTGGGCAGCTACCTGTCGCAGCCCCTGCTGGATCCCGAGAACACCTACGACCCCAAGGGTATCCACATCATCGGATCGGTCACCCCGGAGCCACGCGGCGCGCTGGTGGCAGGTGACTTCGCCAAGGCCTTCAAGACCATCACCGACGCCACCGGCAAGACCGAACCGCCGATCAAGTTCGCCGCCACCGTCGGTGGTCCCATCGACGTGGTCAGCGAGGCCATGATCGCGCCCTGGGTGTGCGACAACCTGAAGCTGCCGTGCGACATGCTGCCGGTGGCCGAGGACGGCAGCTCCGACACCGATCTGATGCTGCAGCGCGGGGAGGTCAACTCCAACTTCACCTCGATCGGCTCGATCTCGCGGGCACACCGTCCTCTGCTCGAGGATGGTTCGGGCTACGTGGCGTTCAGC